>JBCDAA010000356.1:0-9307 GCA_039186435.1 Myxococcota bacterium
ACGGAACTGAGGGAGCCCCAAACATCCGACTCCGACTCCGAGCACGGGCATGGCGCGGGCACGGGCATGGGCATGGGCATGGGCACGGGCACGGGCACGGGCGGGCACGGGCGGGCATGGGCATGGGCATGGGCACGGGCACGGGCACGGGCACGGGCACGGGCACGGGCATGGGCACGGCACGGGCATGGGCAAGGTCGTGTTGCGAGGGCAGTTAATCGCTCCGTCAGAGATGACTGCGTCCAGATTTCGTGCTCGGTACCCTAGCCGCCGGGGAGAAATGACCCCACACGGGCCCCGTGCGGGTACGGACATGGATGGTTGTCGCGCTGACCGCGGCGTTTGGGTGCGGGGACGACGACGGTGGCGCGGGGTCGGATGCGGGTGTCGATGCACCGGCCGACCCCAACTTCGTTGCGAACTGCGTGTACACCAACACCTTTGCGGACAGCCTCGAGTGCCGGGAATATCGTGGGGCGGGCTGGAACCCGGAGAGCGCCGAGTTCGACTGCTCCCGCGTGTTCCTTCGGATGGCGGGCGAGCTGACGGTCGGATCGCCCTGCGCGGTACCGGACGAAATTGGTCGCTGCGTCGTCGGCAACCTCGAAGAGGACGGCTACGTCGTGATCAGCACCGGCGACCCGTCCGCGTGCGGCGGCGCGCTGACCGGCTGCGAGACCTTCGCGGGCGGGACGTTCTTTCCCGATCCCTCCTGCAACTCCTGCGCGGCGACCGGTGCCGAAGAGAGCGGTGCGATCGTGCCAACCTCCATGGACTGCCGTGATCCCCTCCCGGGGGAGCCGCCGGGTCTGTCGGATGGTCAGGTCTGCACCAACGTCCTCATCAGCGGATCGACGGAGCCCGGACGACGCTTCACGGACTACGGGAACTGCGACGTTGTACGAACCCAGCGTCCCTACTACTCGATGGCAACGCCGATCGACGTCGATCCGGACGACCCGCGGCTCAGCGACGACGACTACATGGCGGAGCTTCTGTGGGTTCGCGAGCAGGCGGAAGCATCCGCGTGCATCTGCTGTCACACAGACTCCGGCACGCCGAGCGGCGCCGCGATTTGGAACACCGAAGCGGGCGACCTGTGGATCGACACGGTGTCCGACGACGCGCTCGCGATGTTTGGAGGCTTCACGGACTCGGCCGGTTTCGGCTTCTTCGATCCCGCCGAGAACAACGGTTTCGATCGCTCCGAAACCGGACTCCCAAGCACCGACGTGCCGCGCCTTCGCGCGTTCGTCGAGCGAGAGCTCACCCGCCGCGGCATCTCGCTGGAGGAGGCTCGCACGCTTCCGCCTTTCGCGCCCCAGTTTCGCGAGCTCATCGAATTCGAGCCGGAGGCGTGCGACGAGGGCATCGGCATCGACGCCGACGGGACACTGCGCTGGACCGGCGGTGCGGCGCGCTACGTGTGGGTGATCGAGGAAGGCGGCGGGTCGCCCGGGGTTCCCCCGAACTGGGACCTTCCCGAAGGAACGCTCTGGGCGCTTCGGGTCGACGCCGACAGCGCACCGATGAGTTGCGGCATGTCCTACGGTGAGGTGGGTCCCACGATGATTCAGCGCGTGCCCGAGGATGGTTCGGCGCCGCCGGAACTCGTTTCCGGGGAGACCTACTACCTCGCCGTCATGCGAGATCTTGCGCAGCCGATCACCCGCTGCCTCTTCACCGCGCCCTAAGCGTGCGGATCTCGATCACCCTGGCGCTCCTCGCCGCATGTGGTTCGCCGGCTGAACCGATGGAATTCGACGCGGCGATCGAGCTCTCCTCGTGCGTCGATGAAGCCTTTGTTCGCGAGCGCATTTTGCTGCGCCGATGCGTGGATGGTCCCTGCCATGGTCGGCGGAATCCGCAGGCGAACCTCGACCTCCAACGGGAGGGCGCTGGCGATCGAATGATGGGCGTAACGTCGATTCATGAAGCGTGCGCCGATCGTGAGCTCGTCGTTCCCGGGCAGGCGCGCGCGAGCTTCTTGATGGACAAGGTTCTTGGCCTTCAGGGGTCCTGCGGCGACCTGATGCCACCCACCGGCGGTATGCTCTCTCTCGAAGAGCGTCGCTGCTTGGTCACCTGGATCGACTCGATGGAGTTCTAGAGCACATCCTCTAGGCGTTCACCAATCGGTAGTGGCTCACGCCCCACTCGGAGCCGCCGCGAAAGGCAAAGCACTCCGCACACGCGAGAAAGAAGATGCGCCAGCGGCGGAGGTCGCCTCGTGGATCGCTTGCCCCCGCGTCCCGAAAGATGCGCAGGACTTCGCTTTGATGTGCGTCGAGGTTTCGAAGCCAGGCCTCCGCAGTGCGCGCGTAGTGGGTTCCGTCGATGCGCCACCTCTCGTCGATCGAAAACGGAGTCTCGAGGTGCGAAAGCATGTCGTGGGAAGGCATTTGGCCTCCGGAAAAGAACTCGCGCGCCATCCAGTCGGCTCTCCCTTCGTTTTCGTAGAGGTACGCGTAGCGCCGGTGCGCGAAGACGTGGAGAAAGACCCGTCCTTCCGGGTTCAACCAGCTCGCGACCTTGCGGAGAAGCGCTTCCCAGTTGCGCATGTGCTCAAACATCTCGACGCTCACCACGCGGTCGAAGGTCGCAGCGGGCGCGAAGGCGTTCATGTCCGCGGTGCGGACCTCTACGTTGGTGAGTTTGCGCGTTCGAACGGACGCCTCGATCGCGTTTCGCTGCGCCGCCGAGTTGCTGACGGCCACGATCTTCGATGCCGGAAAACGTTCCGCCATCCAGAGGGTGAGAGAGCCCCATCCGCAACCGAGCTCAAGGATCCGCTGCCCGTCCTGAAGCTCCGCGCGCGAACTCACGAGCGCCAGGGCGGACTCTTCGGCCGTTGCGAGAGACGTCACCCCGGGCGGAAAATAGGCGGCGCTGTATTTGAGTCGCGGACCGAGCACGAAGCGAAAAAACGCGGGCGGTACCTCGTAGTGTTGCTCGTTTGCCTTTCGGGTCGCGATGGCGATGGGCGACGACCGAAGCGCGGCAAGATGACCGGCGATCGTTCCCTGGCTGCGTCGCTCCTTGCGAAGACGTTCGGCGCATACGAAGCGAATGCCGGCGCGAAGGAGCACGTCTGGAATCAGGCCCCGAGTCAGCAGGCTCACGGCGTCGGCTTAGAGTCAGTGCCCCGCGAGCGTCCAGTTGTCTCGCGGTCTAGATTGCGCGTCGCTTAAGCTGATCTCGTGATCGCGCCGGGCTCGGTGTTCCTCGCAAGACGCGAAGTCGATGGAATACCAGTGGTATTTCAAGACGAGCAACGCCGCGAGGGGCGGCGAGAACAAGCGAGCGCGGGGTCAGTTTAAGCAAAGAGCGATCTAGATGATCTTGAGGCCGAAGCTCTCTTCCGCGTAGAGCCGCTCGAAGGTGTCGGCAAACTTCGCTTCCACGTTCTTGCGCTTCACTTTCAGCGTCGGCGTGAGCTCGTCGTGCTCGACGCTTAGTTCGCGGTCGAGCACGAACGCCTTCTTGATGGTCTCAACCCGCGCGAGGTTCTCGTTCGCGTGCCGAATCGCTTCGGTCACTTTGGTCTGAAGGTGCTCGTGGGCCGTGATCGCCTCCATGAGCGCGGGGAGGCTCTCCGGCTGCGCGAGGGGATCGGCGGCAAGCTCCGCGAGGACTCCGTCTGCGTCCGCCTGGCTGATCACTCCTTCCGCCGCGCCCCAGGCCATCGCCTCGGCTGCGCCGATCGTCACGAGCGCGACCAGGTATTTGCGCCTATCGCCGTGCACGTGCGCCTGGCTAATCAGCGGGTCGCTCGCCTTGATCTCGTTTTCGATATTCGCGGGCGTGAGATTCTTGCCGCCCGCGGTGATGATGATGTGTTTCTTGCGGTCTTTGATCGAAAGAAACCCGTCGGCGTCGATCTCGCCGATGTCGCCCGTGTGAAGCCAGCCGTCCCGAATCGTCTCCGCCGTTGCTTCGGGGTTCTTGTAGTAGCCCTGAAAGACCATCCCGCCCTTGACGAGAATTTCGCCGTCCTCCGCGATGCGATGCTCGACGTAGGAGAGCGCGCGACCGACCGACCCGAGGCGCACTTCGCCGGGCCGGTTCGCGTGGGTCACCACGGTCGCTTCGGTCATTCCGTAGACTTCGTAGATGCGAAAGCCCGCTGCCCAAAAGAACTCGAGGATCTCGGGCGCGATCGGCGCGGCGCCGGTGACGAAATACCGAACGCGCCCTCCAAAGACCTCACGAATCTTCGAGAACACCAGGCGGTCCGCGATGCGGTATTGAAGCACGAGCCCAGGCGAAACGGATTTGCCCTCCTGCCAGGCGGAGACCATCTCGCGGCCGACACGCTCGGCCCAGCGAAAGATGCGCTGCCGCAAGGGAGGCGCGGTTGAGACCCGACCGAGGATCTTGGCGTACGCTTTTTCGAAGATTCGCGGGACGCTTCCGAAGAGGGTGGGGCGCGCCTCCTGCACTTCTTCGAGCACCTTCGGAATGCTGGTCGCGTAGTAGGTCGAAATGCCGACGTCGATGCGGCCGTAGAACCCGAGCACGCGTTCGGCGACGTGCGCCATCGGCAAAAAGCTGAACGACACATCCTCTTTGTCGAAGGGAGCGTTTTCCGTTTGGGAGGCGAGCACCGTCATCACGTTTCGGTGACTGATCATTGCGCCCTTGGGCGGGCCCGTCGTTCCGCTCGTGTAGACGATGATCGCGGTAGCGTCCGGGTCGATCGCGTCCTGCCGCTTCTGAAGGGCGGCATTGTCCACCTGCGTTTGGAGCGCGTCGTTCCACAGGGTGACGCCTTCGGTCGCGTTTTCGTCCCACACCACGATCTTCTCGAGTTTCGGAAGCGCGTCGCGCTGCGAGAGCACCTTGGCGAGGTCGGCTTCGCCTTCGAGGACTACGACCTTCGTGTCCGAGTGGTCGAGGATGTACGCGAGCTGTTCGGCGGTTAGCGTGGGGTACGCGCCCAGAGTGACCGCGCCCGCAAGCTGGCCACCGATGTCGGACACCGCCCATTCAGAGCGGGTGCTGCCGACGATGGCGACCTTGTCCCCCGCTTCGACGCCGTTGGCGATCAGCCACGCCGCAAACGCTTCGGACTTCTCGCGCATTTGCTGCCAGCTCGTGCCTGCCCAGCGTCCTCCGTGCTTTTTTCGGTAGGCGATGCGATGGGGGTCCCGCTCCGCGCGGCGAAGGAAAAGACCCGCGACGGTAAGTCCGTCTTCCGCGACCGAGGTCGCTTCGTGGGTGAGCTGCCAGGGAGGATCGATCCAGTCCGTCGCGGAGGCCATGGGAGGGTTATACCCTTGATCGGTCTCTTCTACGGCGCGGGAGTGCCGCGAACTTCCGTGGGCGCGACCGGCGTCGGCACGGGGGCCTTCGGGCGGGTGAGAACCCACGCCGCGATCACCGCGCCGCCAAGAAGAATACCGACGACGAGCGCGATCCAGCGTCGGTCTTTTGTAGGAACATGGGGTTCGATGGGGCGCCGAGGGGTCTGCTGCGTTTCCGGAACACTCCGCGCGGGCTGAGAGGTCGGGGTTGTCGCTGCGGCACCCACGATCGCGCGGTGAACTTTGGCCTGGAGGGCACGAATCGTTCGCGGGCGCTCGTCGGGGTTCTTGGCGAGGATTTCTCGAAGCACCGGCTCGAGCGCTTCGGGCGCGGTCGGCTCCATCGAGCGAAGCGGCGGCGGCGGATGCGTCAGGACCTTGGTGAGGATCGCGGTGATCGTGGGACCGGTGAAAGGCGGCGCCCCGGTGAGGATTTCAAAGAGGATCGCGCCGAGGGAGTAGACGTCGGTTCGCTCGTCGACCTTGTGCCCTTGGGCCTGCTCCGGAGACATGTACATCGGCGTACCCATCGTCGCGCCCGATGCGGTGAGGCGCGCGCCGTCGCTTCCCATCATTTTGGCGAGACCGAAGTCGAGGAGCACCGCGCGCTCGGACGCACCGGGACGTCGCGCCAGAAAGACGTTCGACGGCTTGAGGTCGCGATGAAGAATCCCCGCTTCGTGAGCGGTGATCAGCGCCTCGGCGATCTGATCGAAAACGCGCATGGCTTCGTCGGGAGAGAGAGGCCCACGCTCGAGCCGCGCGGAGAGGTCCTCCCCGTGGAGTCGGTCCATCACCAGGTACGCAATTCCATCGTCGGTGACGTTGAAGTCGTGAATGGCGACGATGCTCGCATGCCCGAGCGCGGCCAGCGCTTCCGCCTCCCGCTGAAAGCGCTCGAGGGCGTTCGGTTCGAGGGCGGATTCGGGCAGGAGGATCTTCACCGCGTAGGGACGACCCGTTCGCACATGGGTCGCCTCGTACACCGCGCCGATGCCGCCAGCACCAAGTCGCGGGCCGATCTCGTAGGCGCCTAGGCGTCGACCTTCGACCGAATCGGCCATCGACGGCTAGCCTAGAGCACTTCCCAAAACCAGTGCCAGTTGATCCGGGTTTACGCGGGGCGATCTTCGTGCCACCAAGTGGAGGTGCGTCCGGCAATGGCAATTGGGGTGTTTGCGCTCATCTGCGGCATGTTCTGGATGGCGCGTTCCGCCGAACACGAAGAGCCGGAAGCCCCAGGGCGACATGAGGTCGTGCCGCTCGGTCGCGCCCAAAGCAAGGTTCCGCGCTTCGACCCGAACCAGCCTCTCCCTCCGCCGCCCTTCGAGGAACCGCAGGCAGAACCTTCCCAGGAAGAGCCCGATCGCGAGGCCGAAGCGCAGGACATGAACCGTTTGGTGGAAGCGATGACCGGCGGCCCTCAGGAGTTTGAGGAGGCCGAACTTCGTGAGGCGATCGCGGAACCGATCGACCGGACGGACATTCCGGAAGTCCCCGGTCTCCCTCGAGGGAGCATTCAGCGAACGATGGTGATCCGCCGGGAGCAGTCGCTCGATTTGGTGGAAACTCTTCTCACTCGCGTTGGCGATGAGATCGAAGCCGCCGAGGGAGATCCGGAGCACCTCGAGTGGCTGCGGAACTCGCATCGCCGTCTTGAAGTACGTCGCGCCGCGTTGATTCGAAGCATCGACGAGCTCGAGGCCGACACGCCCGACACGCCGTGAGCTCTACTCGGGCTCGCTGACCGCGCCCGGGGGCAAGAGCACGCGAAAGGTCGTGCCTTCGCCCTCCGAGGACTCGACGCGAATCGTTCCGTCGAGGAGGGTCACAAGGGCGTGAACGATGGAGAGTCCGAGGCCCGTTCCACCGTGGCGACGGGCGATCGTCTCGTCCGCTTGGCGGAAGGGTTCGAAGAGCGTTCGAAGGTCGCGTTGCGCGATTCCTGGACCCGTGTCGGAGACGATCACGCAGAGCTTTCCGTTTTCGATCGCCGACATGATCCGAACCGTGCCGGACTCCGTGAACTTTAGGGCGTTGCTCACCAGGTTGGTGAGGATCTGTTGGAGTTTGACCGAGTCGGTGGGAAAGGTGAGCGCCTCGTCGACGGAAGCTTCGACTTCGACGTTTCGTTCCCCGACGTAGTGAACGCAGCGACGAACGGTCTTACTGACGACGCGGGCGACCTCGACGTTTTCGATCGAGACGGGCATTTCGCCGTGCTCGAGCTTCGCAAAATCCAAGATGTTGTTGATCATTCCAAGGAGCTCGCGCGCCTCTTCGTGAATGTTCTGAAGCTCCTGCTTACTGCGCACGCTCGAGGTTTCGATGAGAGGAACGTGCGTCAGGATGGACACGAGGGGCGTGCGCAGTTCGTGGGAGAGGTTGGCGAAGAGCTGAGCGCGGAGCCGGCTTCGCTGCTCGCGCTCCTGTTCCTCTGCAAAGAGGCGCGTCCGTGCACGCACGTAGAGCGTGAGGCCAACCAGGATCACGAGCAGTAGAAAGAGGCCGCCTCCGAGCCGTAGCCGAAAGCCCCTCAGGCCCGTGAGGAACGTGTCGAGCTCGACGTAGGTGGCAAGCATGCCGATGCGCTCACCGTCCGGCGTGGCGAGCGGCCGGTAGATGATCACCCAGTCCTTGCCGATGGTCGTGGTGATACCGCGGAACTCACGCCCCTCTTCCAAGACTTGCGCCGTAACCAGCTCATTCGCCTGGGTCCCAAGGGCGCGTCGACGTTGACCGGCAGCGCGGGCCGTTGTGGCGACTCGGACGTTGCCCCGAAAGATGGTGCACCCAAAGCCGCTTGCTTCCTTCACGTGGTCAACGACCGACTCGTCGCCATTGAGGCGGTGGCTCCCCGCATAGAGGACGTCTTCTCGGAGAGAAAGCGGGCCAAGGTTCGAGAGATGTTCGTGCGCGAGCGCCCACGCGGTGTCCGCCTGCTCCAGCGCGCGCTGCTCCTGTTCGTCGAGAAAGCTGTTTTCGAGGACGTAGAAGGTTGCGGCAGCACCCGCGACCGCGATCAGCAGCGGCCACCAGATTCGCTGAGAGCCCTTCACCCGTTCCCCAGACGCGCCTCAACTTCGTGGAGGAGTTCGTCGACGCCGTCCGCTTTCGAGACGTACGTTGCGTTGGAGAAGCGTGCGGCCAGAGCGCGCAGGCGTTCCTCATCGATCGCCGAGTAGAAAACGATTTGCGTGCGGCGCGGCAGAAAGCTTGCGAGGGCTTGGCCGTCGATCCCCGGCATCATCACGTCGAGGATGAGGAGCGCGACCTCCTGCTGGGCCAAAATGGATGTCACTTCAAAGGGGGAGCTGGCGATGACCACCTCGTAGCCCGCGTCCGAGAGAATCCGGGAAGTGGCGCTCGCTAGCGCCTGGTTGTCATCCACGATGACAAGGCACCCTGTTGCTGTCATCGCCCTCTAGGATAGCCGAAGGCGAACGTCTCAGCGGTAATTCTGAATCCCTTGTCCGCTGGGGCCCGCGATCATCGTTCCGGAAGGCCCCATGATCGTCGTTCCGGTCGCCATCACCGTCGAATAGCTATTCATGGTGATTCCGGCGGCGCGCTCATTCGAGATTTCGACGCCCGAGGGTCCATCGATCGCTGTCTGCCCGGTTTGGAGTGCGAAGCCGGTCATCGGCGTCGCCGCTTCTTCCATCGTCGGTGGCGCCGTGCCCTGGAGCACGAGGGTTGCCGAGATCGACTCTGGACTTTCCCCCGGCGGACGGAACCGGTGCGCTTCGATTCGCTGACGAAGGCAGTCGCGGGTTTCGCTCGGGATTGCGCCGCCAACCCCCGCGCGAATCACCACGCCCTGCACGCTGATCGTCGCACTGAGGGGAATCCGAAGCTCCCCAGGCTGCGTGCCGAGCGATCCACAGCTCATCGGCGAACCGGCAGCCGATGAAAGTTCGCGCGCGTAGTCGTGTTCGGGGACCGTGGGTGTTTCGCGGGTACGTCGCGTGGTGATCTCGAGCGCCTGAAGATCCTGCGGG
>JBCDAA010000357.1:0-9300 GCA_039186435.1 Myxococcota bacterium
AGGATCGGTCCGCGCACGTCGTGGCGCAGCTTTCGCACCGCGATGTACTCGAGAATGCGCCGCTTCGGCTTGTCGAGGCCGTGGTGATCTTCGTCGAGCACCCGGCGCGCCTCGCCGACGTCGAGCCGGTCCGGGCTTCGCTTGGACCACGGAATGTCCGTCATCCATTCGACGTAGTTTCGCGCGACCTGATACTCCGAGCTTGCGGAGCTCATCGAACGCATCCGCGAGAGCTGTTTGCGCGCGGCCTTTTCGGCTTCGCTCGGCATGTCCGCGCGGGCGATGCGCTCACGCAGCACTTCGATCTCATCCTCGTCGTCGTCCGGCTCGCCAAGCTCGCGCTTGATGGCTTTGAGCTGCTGACGAAGGAGGTACTCGCGCTGGGATCGCGACATCTCCTCCTGCACCATCGTCGAGATCTCTTTCTTGACGCGGTAGACCTCGCTCTGGCGGCTCACGAGAGTGCGCACTTTGCGAATGCGTTCCCGAACGTCGAGGGTCTCGAGGACGGCCTGCTTGGCGTCGTTCGAAACGGGCAGATTGCTCGCGACGAGATCCGCGAGCGCACCAGCTTCCTGCACGTTGTCGAGGATCGCGGTCGCGTCGCGCGGCTGGTTCGGGAGCATCGTCGTCAGCTGCCGCGCCGCTTCGCGGAGGTGCGCAGCCAGCGCGTCGATCTCCACGTCCGTGGCGGGGACTTCCCGGATCCGCGCGATCTTCGCCCGCATGCACGGGTGGCGGCCTGCAGGCTCGAGGATTCGCATTCGCGAAACCCCTTGAAGAACGACGCTGTAGTTGCCGGAGCTCAGCCGAATGACCTTGAGAATCCGGGCGACAGTTCCGATGCCGTGGACCTGCTCGAACTCGGGATCTTCGGTTTCCGGCTTTCGCTGACCGACGACGCCGATGAGTGGACGATCGCCTCCTTCACTCACCACCTCTTCCACCAGGCGTACCGATCGCGGTCGTCCGACGTTGACCGGGACCACCGAGGCGGGAAACAGCACTGAGTTTCGCAGAGGCAGAATCGACAGGATCGGGGTCGGATCTGCGGGAAAAAGCGAGTCGCTCGTCATTCGCGACCACGCTACAAGAGCGAGCGTTCGGGTGCACGGGGAACCGAGGTCAATTCGCCCGGATTTGCCAGGGGATCGACCCCTAGCGCGACGGCCTCACGGATGATAGAAGGGTCGCCCGTCAGTCAAAACGACCGTGGAAATTGACCCGAGACGGCAACTGTAAGAGTATGTCCTACACGTAGGCACATTCCCTTCAACAACCTGCCGTTTTCTGAGGTTTCGATGAACAAGCTGCTCACGATCATCACGCTCTGCTCCCCCTTCTTGCTCGCAGGATGCAATGGCGCCCTGATTGGCCAGATGGTGGTGCTGATGATCACCGTGGGCATCTTTTTCGGGACCCTTAGCCTCGGAAAAGCGTCGGAAGCGGCGCGCTCGAGGGCGGACGGGTCAGCGACCTCGACCGCCGGTCGGTCCTAGCAGGCGCGCGTGGAGCCGCCCGAGGAGTTTCGCGCTCTCGGACGCCTGACGCTCGCTGAGCTGGAGGCGGTGCGGCTGCTTTTGCGGGGTGGGTCGGTCATCGACTGGCATCGCCTCAACTTCAAGAGTGCGGCGGAGGTCGACCGCTTTCTTCGTGCCCAGGAGCTCGACCTTCACGATCCGGTCGATCGCGCGCGGTCGGAGGCGGTGAAGAACTCCGCGATGAGCTACCTGCGGCGGAAGTTCGACTTTCCGATTCCGAAGCCGGTCGCCCGCATGGACGTGGGCGAGCTTCTCGAACTCGCGTCCCAGCGAGGCCACCGGCAGCTTTGCGCCTGCACGATCTTGAAGGTGATGCACATCATTCATCACCTCGAGGCGCGCGAGCTGGCCTTCATGTTGCCGACCTCGGACGAAGAGGTTTTTCATCTCGTCGAGCAGAAGGTCTACCGCGTCGTGGGTGGCGCGCTCACAGACGGCTTTCCGATCGTGGAGTTCATCGGCGGCCGAAAGAACAAGGACTCGCTCTACACGAAGCTGCTCTCCAAGCAGGAAGTCAGCGCCGCGCAGATTTACGACAAGCTCCGCTTTCGCATCGTGATGCGAACCGTCGACGACGTCTTTCCGATCTTGAACTACCTCATGCGCGAGGTGTTTCCGTTCAACTACGTCATTCCGACCGAGTCGACGAATACCCTCATTCACCTTCGGAGCTTTCTCGACGGCAAGCCCGCGCTGCGGTCACACATCGGCGATTTGCAGTTCGACCTCGGCCTCGAAGAACGTGAGGGTGGGCTTGTCGACAATGTGTTCAGCTCGCAGAGCTACCGAGTCGTTCATTTCGTCGTGGACATGCCTGTGCGCCTTCCCGAGGCGATGCTCACCGAGGCGCCACCGGCTGCCTGGGCGCTAGGGCGCGTGATCTTCGTACAGACAGAGTTTCAGGTCCTCGACAAAGAGACCGACCAGACCAACGAGATTGGTGACGCGAGCCATTCCGCGTACAAGGAGCGCCAGCAGCACGCGGTGATGCGGCGTCTCAAGGTTGGAATGGAAGTCGACGAGTGAGAACTTAGAAGCGGTGAATCACGCGGACCGTTTCGCCGTTCGTCACGTTGACGGTCTCCCGATGGATTCGCCCGTCGCTGGTTCGAAGCTCGACCCGGTGGCTGCCGGCGGACACCCGTAGGGACGGGAGAGGCGTGTTCCCCTTCGGCCGTCCGTCCACGAAGACCCGGGACCACGGCTGGGAGTTGACGACCAGGCGACCTCGCCCACGGGCAGAGCTCATCATCTCTGTGCGATCCACCCGCATGATCGGGCGCTCCACGCGTTGGATGCGCATTGGGCCTTCGTCCATCGAGGGTTCGACCACCATCCGGACCGCCCGCTCGGTCATCATCGGCGTGACGTCCATTGCGGAGACAGTCGCGACCATGGTCGCGGGCTCCATCGTCGGAGGATCCGGCTCTTCGGTCGATGTGCCGCCGGCGGTCGTCGGCGTGCCCTCCGCAGTGGTGGGTGTTCCACCGGCCGTGGTCGGTGTGCCATCTGCGGCTGTTGGGGTGCCGCCTGCAGTGGTTGGGGTGCCTCCCGCCGCGGTCGGCGTTCCAGCAGTACTTGGCACCATCGCGGAAGCCACAGTCGTCGGGGCCTGGCTCGCGATGAGGACGATGTCGAGGGCAGCGGTACTTCCTGCACCCACTTCGACGTTGCGTTCCACCGTTTCGTAGCCGTCTTTGACGACCTGGACGACACGCGTTCCGGCGGGCACCTCGGAGATTCGAACGGGAGCGGTTCCTCGTCCGATTCCGTCGATGCGGACCTCGGCGCCGACGTCCGGGACGGTTCGTACTTCGATCGTTCCAGATTCGGCGCCACCACCCACAAAGAGGAAGCCCGCGCCAACGCCGACCGCGACGAGTGCGAGCGCAGCCGCCGCGATCGCAATGATCTTCTTGTTGTTCTTCTTCTCGGGCGCGGTTGCGACCGGCAGGGTGCCCGTCAGCTGAGCGCGCTGTCCGAGAGGGGGCATCGCGAAGCCACCCGGATCGGCACCGGGCGCGAGTCCTGGCGCGGGCCCGGGTGCAGGCCCTGGCGCGGGTCCGGGAGGCTGAATGGGTTCGGCGATGAGCGTTGGACGTGCGTCGCCAACGTTCCCTTGCAGGCTGGGGCCACCCACCATCGGAGCGCCTGGCCCGCCGGGCGGCGAGAAGACCTGCACCGAGGGAGGAGCCCCGGGGGCTGCGGGCTGAGGTTCTTTGATCTCTTCGATGTCGTCGGTCGTGAAGAAGATCGTCGTCGCTTCACCCTCGAACTCGTCCGGTTCGGCGGCTGCTGCCGCGGCGGCGTCCTCGAGCTCGTCAAAGGGTGAGGCGGAGATCATCGTTGCCTCGCCCACCATCTCGTCGCCGCCGAAGTCTGCGAGGGGCGGAGGCGGCGCGGGCACGCCCAAGGGCTTGGGCGGGGGCGGAGGACGTGCGGTCGATGCGGCCCCCGGCGGCGAAGATCCGAGCACCGAAGGACGACCCACGTTGGCGTAGCCGTCGAGGCGGGCCTTTTCGCCGTCCATCTCGGCTGAGAACGCGGACTTCATCCACGCCGCGAGCTTGGACGTCGTGAAGGGCGGCCGTCGTGTCGCGACGAACTCGAGAAGCGCTTCCTGAAGCTGACCTGCGGTCTGCCAGCGATCGGCGGGTTCGCGGCTCAGCGACCGCATGACGATCTCTTCGAGCTCCTTCGGGATGCCGGGGACGAGCTCGCCAAGAGGGGAGACGGTCGCGTGGCGTACCTTCTCGAGCGTGGAGAAGTCGCTTTCGCCGAGAAAGAGTCGGTCGGCGGTCAACATCTCGTACATGCAGGTGCCGACCGCGAAGATGTCCGAGCGGTGATCGATCGGGAGGCCGCGGACCTGCTCGGGGCTCATGTACCCGAACTTGCCCTTGAGCACGCCTGCCTGGGTTTTGGTCGTCCGGCTCGCGGCCTTGGCGATCCCGAAGTCGATCAGTTTTACCGCGCCCTCGTAGCTGACGAGGATGTTCTGCGGCGAGATGTCTCGGTGAATCAGGTTGAGCGGTGTTCCGCGCCGGTCGCGTTTCGTGTGGGCGTACTCGAGCGCCTCGCACATGCGGCTCGCAACGAACGCGACCATCTCCGGAGGCATGCGCTTTCGCATCTTCCGGAAGCGATTCATCATCTGGAGGAGATCCTTCCCCCAGATGTACTCCATCGCGATGTAGTGGGAGTCGCCGATCTTTCCGAGTTCGTAGATCGGAACGATGTTCGCTTGGCTTAGGTGCCCGGCGATTTTCGCTTCATCGATGAACATTTCGATGAAGTCCTCATCCTCCGCCATGGTCGGCAGGATTCGCTTGATGGCGATGATCTTTTCGAAGCCCTCGATTCCGAAGGACTTCGCAAGAAACACCTCAGCCATTCCACCAACGGCGATGCGTTCGAGGAGGAGGTATTTACCGAAGGGGATGACGCGGGGTTTTCCAGACGCTTGCGGTCGGATGCCCCCGGCGGCACTCGTGGCCATGGGCCCATGGTGACCTTCTCAGGGTTCCAAATCAACTCATGGTGATAAGTTCCAGCATTCCTTGGGGCCCTGAGCCCTCTCCAGAAATGCAAAAAGGCCAGCCCGAAGGCTGACCTTTCCACGTGGTGTGAGCTGGGCTCAGTTGACCGTGGCCGGGACCGCGTCGAAGACGATGCCCACGGAAACGGACTGGCAGACGCCGTCGGCGTCCGGGCTCAGGTCGGCGACCGACTCGAGGGTGTTGCGGACGACGTCGATCGGAATGCCGTCGCCGGCGACCGCCATGACGGTGGTGATGAGCTCTTCGATGATGAGCTCGCCGCCGATGAGGCCGTTGCTAAGGCCGGTGGCCGTCACGTTCGCCTCGACCTCGGCCGAGTTGATGTTGAGATCGATCGAGGTGGTCTCGTCGAAGGGAATGCTGAGGGGAAGGTTGAGCGGACCCGCACGAAGGATGCCGCCCTCGGTGCGCGCGGAGACGGGCACAGCCACGTCGCCAGCGTCAAAGGTCTGGCCGGGAGCAAGACGGCCGTCGCCACCGAGCATCGGAGCACCACCGCCCGGGACTTCACCGAGCCCAACGCTGAGCATCACGTCCGAGTCGTTCGTGGTGTCGGCGCCGGTGAGACGCATAAGCAGAATGATGCTGCCGTCTGCAAGCGCTCCGTCGATCGTGGCGTCGAGGCCACCGTCGACGAAGGAATCAAGCGTGGGCTTGAGGGACGCGAGCTGATTGTCGACGCCCGTGCGGCCGTCGCTGCCGGTGAAGTCGGGGATATTGCACCCTTCCGCATCGGTCTCATCGCTCTCGCGGCCGTCGACGTTGAAGCCGTCTGCCACTTCGGCGCCACCCATCACGGCGACGTCCGGAATCACGAGGTTGTTAACAACGAAATCGCAGGCTCCGTCGGCGCATTCGCCGGGGAGCGGCATGTCGCCACCACCGCTGTCGGTTCCACCGCCGGCGTCCGTTCCGCCGCCGCCGCCGTCGTCGTCTCCGCAGCCAACCATCACAAGGCTGCTGCTAAGGAGAAGACCCCAAGCCAACTTCTTCAAATCCATCCCGATGCCTCCTTCGTGGGGCGGACATAAAACCCAGAAAAACCCCGCGACAGCGGGGCTTTTAGCACGCGGTTGTCTGTGCCCACAAGCAAGTTGGGCAGCAACCTACCACGGAAGAATTCGGAACGCACAATCCTGTCGAACGCGTGATTTATGTCTCAGGAGGGAAAGGCGCGTTTTGGTTGGTGTTCCGCTCGGCTACCTACTGTAACCGTACACGTCTCGATTTACTGCAGCTCAGGAAGGTGCTGGCCCCACCAGCCGCGAGCGTCGTCTTGGCTCCACGCAGGAATCGCGTCCAAGGCGTTCGCCACCGCCTCTGCGTTCGCGAATCGCTCGCTTGGTGCCTTCTGTAGAAGACGCACGACGACCTCATCGAGCGCTGGATGCACGTCGACCTTTCGCGAAGGAGGCTCCGCTTCGTCGCTGAGGTGCGCGGCGAGGGTCCCGATCAGGCTGTCGCTCTCGAAGACGCGGAGGCCCGTGAGGAGAAAGTACGCAACGCAGCCCAGCGCGTAGAGATCGGTCGGCGGTCCGATCGCATCTCCTCGAATCGCCTCCGGCGAAAGGTACCCCGGCGTGCCCTCGATCGTGTCGCCTTCATCCTGGTCGTCGAGGTCGTGTCGTTTGACCAAGCCGAAGTCGAGCACCTTGAGAAAGTCGACGCGCGGTCCGCGCTTGCAGAGGAAGAGATTCGACGGGGTGATGTCGCGATGGACGAGCCCACGGTCGTGGGCCTCCGTGAGCGACTCGCAGGCTTGGCGAAGAAAGAACGCGACGCGCTCGCTCGGCAGGGGACCGTGATCGCTGACCAGCGTCTGGAGGTCGATGCCTTCGAGGAGCTCCATGACGTAGTAGGCGGTGCCGTCGTCCGCGAAGCCGAAGTCGTAGAGCTCCACGCTATGCGGGGACTGGAGCGCGGCGGTTGCGTGCGCTTCGCGAACAAAGCGAGCTCGCGTGCGCTCGGTGACGACACCTTCCCGGATGAGTTTGACCGCTGCAGGGCGAGCGAGAAGGCGGTGGCTTGCACGCCAGACTTCGCCCATGCCACCGACGCCGATGCGGTCGTCCAGACGGTACGCCCCAAGTTGCCGAGCGTGGGCGACTTCGGTTTCGAGGCGGACGAACACGCGGGAGAGACCCCACGCCATCACCGCACAGACGAAAGGCGGCACGAAGAGGGAGGTCAGCGCAGTCGAATCGTTCGGAACGACGTGGGTGTCGAGGTAGGGCGCGATGGCCCACGCGAGAATGTCAGTGCACGCGGAAGCGAGTGCGACCCCCAGGATCGCGGGAGGTCGCGCCGGGACCACAAAGGGGAGAAGCAGGAGAAAGACGCAGATCCATGAAACCTGCGGGCTGGGATCGGTGAGGTCCGGAAGGTTCGTGTATTGGCTCAGCGACATCCCGAGGCAGTGCAGCGCGATCCAGAGGGAACCGATCGCTGCGACGACGGGCTGGGGTCGAGGTGTGCGGAGGTACCACGCTGCGCCCCCAGAGAGGCCGATGGCCAAGGCCGCGTGAACGACGCCGAAGGTCGATCGAAACTCCACCCATACGGTGTTGAAGAGAGTGAAGTAGAAGAGAAAGACGCCCGTGACGACCGCCATCGTGAACACGAGTCGGCGACGCGATTCCTGCACCAAGCCCTCGGCCACCGGAGGGGCCTTTGCAGGTCGAAAGGTCGTAGCCACCGCCGTGGTCATGGCGTGTGGTCACTACGGGCGATCCGGGATGTTGGATCAGCGCCCGCGGGTCGTGACTTCGCTGGTGACCGTGTTGCCCCCTGCGTCCGTGGCGCGAATTGCCACGATATGAGGGCCTTCGCCGAGTTCGCCCAACGGAATGCTGAAACGCTCGGTCGCCGAATCAAGGAGCTGATCGTCCGGATGCACCACGACCCAATCGCCTCCGTCGACCGCCATCTCGAGTCGTGCGATCGGACCGAGGGTGTCCACCACGCGGCCGCGAATGTTGCCGCCCTGGACCCCGAGCCCGTCGATCACGGGAGGGTGGTTGTCGATGCGAAGCGGCTCGGAGTCCCGCGTCGCACGCAACGTCAGCGCCTCCGGGTTGGCGAGCTCGTCGGAGGCTTCGACCTGCACGACATACCACCCGTCCGGAAGTCCGCTGGTGTTCCACGAGTAGGTCGTCTTGGTGTGCCGCTGATCTTCCCGGAGCACGTCGCGCCACCGAGGCTGGTCTTCGCGCTTGTAGCGGATCCGATAGCGGACGGAGTCGCTGTCGGGATTGTCGACCTGCCACTCGAGCTCGTAGGTCGTCGACGCGGCGGGCAGCGCGTGGCGGTTCTTTGAGCGCGGCGCCTTCAGACCGACCGAAGTAACGACCGCCCGCTGGTTTTGCGGCAGGTAGTAGAGCTGCACCGCTCGGAGGATCGCTCCTGGGTTGAGGCGCGCGCGAATCTGAACAAAGCGTGCGCCTGGGCTTCGCACCGGACCGGGCGACGCGATGGCCGCGGACCAATCCGTCCAGGTCTCATCGGGCTCTTCGCTGTTGCCGGAGCGAGTCTGCAGCTGAATGCGTCCTTCGCCGCGCCAGGTGAGCTGACCCCAGCGGGCGTTGAACTCGGCGTCTTGAACCTTGCTGGTCCAAAGTGCCTGATCGGGGGACGCGGGGGTGGCGCGATAGAATGCGGCGGAGTCACCGGTCACGAACACCGGACGATCGCCGGACACATCGATGTCGAGGACCTGCCGCTCGTCGACGTCCGCCCAGGTTGCGCTCGTGCGATCGGCGTCAACGACAAAGACGCGCCCTTCGGCGCCCTCTCCGACGAAGATTCGCTGCTCCTCGCCAATGCGCACGCTGGTGAAGTGCCCGTCGTCGCGGCTGAAGACGCGCTCGGCGCGGCCGTCGCTATCCACGCGCCAAAGTCTTCCTTTGCCTTTGCGCGGGGTGCCGCTTCCGCCGGTGGTCTTTGCCTTGGTGGCGGTCCGGGGGGCGGGCATGTCGTTCGCAGCCACAGCGAGCATTCCGTCGCGCGCGTCGAGGGCGGTGACCTCGTTGCCCGGGAAGTCGAAGACCACCTCGGCGCTCCCAGGTCCCCGGACTCGGTACACCACCGCATCGTCGCTGGTGCCGGCGTAGAGGATGTCGCCGTCGAAGGCGAGGCTCATCACGTGGGTGGCGTCTGCGTCGAAGTAGAGCTGCGCGCGACCCTGGCGATCGATGGCGAAG
>JBCDAA010000358.1:0-9295 GCA_039186435.1 Myxococcota bacterium
CCACGGCGTCGGGTTTGTGGTCTGGCTTTCGAACGGCCGCATCGACGGACTGGAAGCCTTCGCCTACGGCGAGCCTTGGCCCCCTTCGCTAACCCTCCGCCGCTGGCTGTGATCTCCCGCTGGGAGAGATCGGCGTTCGGAAAGAATCAGCCAACCTGATTTTGTTGACACCGAGCTCGTTCGGAAAGAATCAGTCCACCGAGCTCGTTGAGGAGAATCAGTCAGTCTGATTTTATTGACACCGGCGAAACGCGAGCGATTTCGCGCTCGCGCTTCGGCTACATCCGCTCGATGACTTCGATGCCGAGCAGGTCGAGGCCCAGCCGAAGTTGTTTGCCGGTGAGGGCGGTGAACGAAAGCCGGCTCTCCTGCTCCGCAGAGCCAAGCACTTTGCACTCGCTGTAGAACTTACTGAAGAGGCTCGCGATGGCGTAGAGATGCTGGCACACGTGGTGCGGCTCGAGCTTCTCCACCGCCAGCTGCACCCGGTCGTCGAAGCGCGCCAGCTCGATGGCCAGCGCGCGCTCCTCCGGCTTCTCCGGCTGAATCTGCGCGGCGTGGGTCTCGAAATCGAAGCCGCCCTCCCGAAAGATGGAGCGCGTCCGCGCGTACTGGTACTGCAGGTAGGGTCCCGCGTCTCCACTGAAGGCGACCATCTTTGCGAAGTCGAACTTGTAGTCCGTGTTCCGGTTCTGCTTGAGGTCAGCAAACTTCACGGCCCCGATTCCGATCACCTTCACCGCGTCCTCCACGTCCGCGTCGGCAACCCGAAGGGTCCCGCCCTCCCGCTTCTCAGCGACAGTTTTCCTCGCCTGAACCTCGGCCTCGTCGAGGAGCGACTTCAGCGTCACGGCCGAGCCATCGCGCGTCCGGAGAATCTTCCCGTCGTCCCCCAGCACCTGCCCAAAACTCACGTGCTCGAGCTCCATCTCGATGCCCATCAGCCGCGCCGTCGCAAAGAGCTGCTGAAAGTGAAGCGCCTGGGGCGCGCCCACCACGTAGATGCTCCGGTCAGCGCCCATCTTTTCCTTTCGATGGATCACCGTCGCGATGTCAGTCGTCGAGTAGAGAAACGCGCCATCGCTCTTCCGCACGATGAACGGCGTCTTCTGCTTCTTCAGCTTCTTCGGAATCGCGTTCGGAAGGGCGCCCTCAATCGCCGACGCGTCCACATCCGCCAGAAAGACACCCACCGCGCCCTGGTCCTCCCGCGCGATCCCCTTTTCGAGGAGCATCGCGACCACGCCCTCGAGCATCTCGTCGTACGCGCTCTCTCCAAGCCACTCGTCGAACTCCACGCCAAGCCGCGCATACACCTGGTCGAGGGTGGCCCGCGTCGCGTTCACAAACCCCTTCCACCGCTCCCGATTCTCCGGGTCGCCGCCCTGAAGCTTGGCGAGCTCGTCCCGGGCTGACTGTGCGAACGCGTCGTCTTCCTTGGCCTTCTTGCTCGCGAGTTTGTAGACCCGCTCGAGCTCGCCGATGGCGTCTTTCTTCATCGCCTCGGGGTCGCCCCACTCGCGGGTGCCGACAATGAGCAGACCAAACTGCGTTCCCCAATCGCCGAGGTGATTGTCACCGATGACCTTGTGACCCACCACGCGCAGAAGCTTCACCAGCGACCACCCGATGATCGTCGACCGAAGGTGCCCAACGTGCATCTGCTTGGCGATATTCGGTGACGAAAAGTCGACGACGATGGTGTCCGCCACGTCGACCTGCGTGATGCCGAGGTGCGCGCTCTTCAGGGCTTCGCTCAGCTGCGCACCCACCCACGCCGGCGAGAGACGCAGGTTCACAAAGCCAGGTCCCGCGACCTCTGCGCTTTCAATCGCCTCGTGCGCACCGATCGCGTTCGCGATCACCTCCGCGATCTCGCGCGGGTTCTTCTTCAGTCGCTTGGCAAGGGCCATCGCGCCGTTGATCTGGTAGTCGCCGTGCTTTGGGTCCGTGGTCGCGCGCAAGAGAACCTGCGGCGGCTCGGAAAGTTCGAGCGCTTCTTGCATCACCTGAGACGCGAGCGATTCGAGGGCAGCGTGCATGGGGCGTTACTTACGCACTCCTTGGCCTGTCGTCCACGTGCGACGCAGTGTTCCCTTGCGCTTTTTTCGGCCCCCCGCATGGTCTGCTCACTATGCGCTACCTGCTCGCCCTCACCCTAATCGCTGCCTGCAGCGGGTCTGAGCCCGAGGCGCCTCCGATCACCGAGACTTCTGCGATTCAGCCCGCCGTGGAAGAGGTGGCGCCAGCGCCGGAACCAGGGCCCGGTCCGCGCCCCGAGAGTTGGGTGACCTCGCGCGTCGAGGAGGCGCAGGAACGCATGGGCGCAAGTGAAGCGGGACGTCTCGTGTGGCAGGCGATCGAAGCGCACGGCGGTCTCCAGAGCTGGCTTGCGAAGAGCACGATCACCTTCGAGTTCGACTACCAGCCGAAGACGCAGCCGGAGCGTCGTATGCACTCGCTCAATCGCGTGGACTTCTGGAGCGCCCGCGCGCATCAACAGGAACTTGATGGCGGCGCCGGCGAGGAAGCGGTCCTCGGCTGGGACGGAACGAACGCGTGGATTCACCCGAGTCCGGAGGCCTTTCCGACGACGGCGCGTTTTTGGGCGCTTACCCCGTACTACTTCGTCGGCATGCCCTTCGTCGCGGCAGATCCTGGCACGCGCTACGAGCGCCTCGAAGATGCGGAGCTCGATGGCGCGGTTCACCAGCTCGTTCGCCTCACCTACGGCGACGGAGTCGGTGACGCGCCGGACGACTACTACATCCTCTATCTTCATGCCGAAACGCATCGTCTCTCCGGCCTTCGCTACGTTGTGAGCTACCGCGGCTTCTTTCCGGAAGGTGGCCACAGCCCCGAGAAGCTGATGCGCTACAGCGACTACGAAGACGTGGACGGCCTCCAGTTTGCGCAGCGTCTCGACACCGCGACCTGGGATTCCGAAGCGGCCACGCCCGGAGATGTGGTGACGGAGATCGCCGTCGATGTGCGAAGCGTTGGCGATGCGTTTGAGCCCAGCCTCTTCGACCCGATCGAGGGCGCGTCGGTCTCCACGACCATCGAGTAATTCGTGCTAGCGTCCGCGCGTGCGAGTGCTCGTCATCGTGCCGGCCTACAACGAAGCGGAGAACCTTCCCCAGGTTCTTGCGAAGCTGGCCGACCATGCGCCCAACGCAGACGTGTGCGTGGTGGATGATGGATCGACCGACAACACGGCGGAGGTGGCGGCATCGCACGGGGTGACCGTTCTTCGTGCGCCGATCAATCTGGGGATCGGCGGGGCGATGCAAACGGGCTACCTCTGGGCGCTGCATCACAACTACGACGTCGCGATTCAGGTCGACGGCGATGGTCAGCATGACCCGCAGTATCTTGAGAAGGCCATTGCACCGTGCCGCGAGGGCAAGGCGGACATGGTGATCGGTTCGCGCTTCTTGGAGGAAGGTGGGTTTCGCTCGACGGCGCTCCGCCGGATGGGCATTCGCTACCTCTGCTGGCTTCTCCGGCTGACAAGTCGCGTACGCGTTACCGATCCAACGTCCGGATTTCGCGTGGCCGGGAAACAGGCGATCGCGCTCTTCGCTCGTAACTACCCTTCCGACTATCCGGAGCCGGAGGCCATCGCCCTCGCCAAGCGCTCGGGCCTGCGAGTCGCGGAAGTCCCCGTGGTGATGTCCGCGCGGGAGCACGGAAAGAGCTCCATCAACAGCTGGCGAACGCTCTACTACCTGATCAAGGTCTCCCTAGCGCTTCTCTTGATGCCGAGTTCCTCGTGATTCCCTTTCGTCTTCAGGTCGCCGGCATCGCGGTGCTGTCGCTACTGCTGGTCTGGTTTCTTTGGCTGGTCCGCACGGGGCGCGTGTCGCTTCGGGAGGGCCTCTCCTGGCTTTTGTCGACGCTCGCGGCGCTGGCGTTCACGATCTATCCGGAGCTCCTGGCGAAACTCGCGGAAGTTCTCGAAATCGAGATCGCGAGCAATGCGCTTTTTGCCCTCGCGATTCTTTACATGCTGGTCAACCTGATGACGCTGACGATCGCGACGTCGGTGAGCGCGCGAAATGTACGTCGGCTGACGCAGGAGTGTGCCCTCTTGAGAGCGGAGATCGACAGTATTCGTCAGGGGCAGGCGCCGTCTGAAGGCGGCGAGACCTCGTAGTCGCCACCCATCGAAAACCTCAGCGATGCGCCGCCGCCGCGCTCGAAATACTCGACGCGAACGAGGTGCTTGCCGGCTTCGAGTTCGGCGGTTCCGCTGCGGGAGCGGACCCCGTGCATGCCCCAGTTGTTGACGACCCGCTCGCCGTTCACGAAGACCCGACTGCCATCGTCGGAAGCGACGGTGAACTCCACGGCTTGGGCTTCCGGAACGTGGATGCACGTGTCCATGCGCAAACTGAAGCCGTCGCTTTCGTCGAAGGGACCTTGGCTTTGCCAGTCGTGGCTGATGTCCTGCCAGCCCACTTCGGTGGTTGGGGAGCCCTCGAAGGATTCGTTCTCCCAGTACTGCACGGTCCATGGCGCGTTCGCGAGTTCGATGCGGCGTTGAATCTCGAGGACGATGAGCATCACAACGAAGGCGAGCCCAGCGACCAGCGCAAGCCAGCGAAGGGCACGCAGGATGCGAAGCTCGGTGACGGTTCGGTAGTCGTTGCCGATTCTTCGGCGGATCGCGCGGCTCGCTGCGAGGATCTCGTCTAGTTCTGTCAGTGCTTTCTTGTCTTCCGGCGCGTCACCGAGAAGATGGGTCGCGGCTTCGACGGCCGCGGCGAGGGACTCCTCTGCGGTCTCCTGCGCTTGATCGGAATGAGAGAGCCAAAGGCTGCGGGCCATGGCGGCGTGTTCGGCGGAACGTTGAAGCGCCCGCGCGCCCTTTTCCTGAGCGTCGATGTCGCGGGCTTTCGCGCGGTCGATGGCGCCCCGAAAGGTGAGCGCTTCGCGGACTCGCGCGAGCACTAGCGGCCGCCTTTGCAGTCGAAGAAGCTGTGCATGGGGACGCCCATCTCATCGGCGTTGGCGAGGGACATCAGCACCACACGGTGGTGCTCAAGGCGTCCTTTCCAGAGGGAGTACCAGTCGAAGTTCGCGTCCATCGGCGCGAAGGTGCGTTCGACGTAACCGGGACTCATCGCGGTCCAATGAAAGGGGTGATGGTCCGTGTAGTACATGAGCACGCGGGGTTCGCGCAGGTCGTCCCCCGGTCGCGATCGCGCGGTGCATTCGAAGTGCTCGTCGAAGGTGGCTTCAAGGGCGCGATGCAGGCGCGGGCTCACGCGAAGGTCGTGGTCGATGCCGCTGACATGAGCGCGAACGTCGGCGAGGATCGAATCGCGGGTTGTTGTTCGTACGGACTGATCCGCAAGGGCGAGCCAGCCGGCGTTGAACGCAAAGGCGGCGCCGATGACGGCGATGAGTCCGCGGAGTGCGATCGGTCGGTCGGCAAAGCGGCGCCCGAGGTACACCAGGCCGGCGCCAAAGGAGATGGCCAGGAAGGGAAAGAACTGGGTGTAGTTTCGAATCTGCAGGAGGATCAGCGCCGTCATCGTCGACAGCGTGGCGAGCGGGTAGAGCGCGGCGATGATCGCGAAACGCGGGCGGTAGCGTGCCAGGACGCCCATGCCGAGGACGCAGACCAGGGCGAACACCGCGGCGACGTAGAAACGTGGCGCGGTGACGACGAGAAAGAGCCAGAGCAGGACCTTGCCGAGGTGCTCCCAGGGCGCGTTGACGAAGAAGGGGTGGGTGTCGCGAATGGACTGGTAGTCCGCCCAGGTTGCCATCTGCTGCCACACTGCGCGAATCGGATCGACTGCGGTGAAGGGGCTTGCGAGAAAGACCGCGACGACAAAGCCGAGGGTGAGGACGGTCAAGAGGAGCGCGCGATCGCGAACGCCGCGAAAGAGCGGGACGGCGAAGACAGCGGCGCCGCCAAGGATGAGCGCGTAGACGCCGGACGCTTTGCACGCGACGATCAGTCCGGCGGCAAAGCCGATCCCGACGACGTTCCAGAGGGCGCGCGAGCGTAGTTTCGCGCTGAACGCGGAGGCGATCATGAAGAGTTCGAAAGCGACGAACTGCATTTGGGGCGCGTCGACTTCGATGCAGCGCGAGCGCCGCGAGATTTCCCAGGAGAGTCCGACCAGGGCAGCGGCGCCGAGGGCTTCCCAGTAGCGATGGGGGAAGAGCGCGAGGACGGTGAGGAAGACCCAAAGGAGGGCGGGCACGGTCATCAGCACGAAGACGAAGCGAACCTCTTGTTTGTAGCGCTCGGTCGAGAGGAGCCGGAGCATGTCCGTGCGCCATTCGGCGAGGGTGGGGTAGCGGGAAAGGTCGAACTCAACGCCTGGGCTCTTGGCCATCTCACCGAGGATGGCGGGGAGGTCGTCGACGAGGTGTGCTGCAAGGACGACGTAGCCCGGCAGAAAGTACGCGCCGTTGTAGATGTGGCCGCGGGGGTGGAGCTGCAGTTGATCGACGGTCTGCCGCGTTCCTTCGAGGTGGTACCACTCGTCCCAGTTGTAGCCGTGGTCGAGGCTTGCGGTGGCGATGAAGTTGATCGCGAGAAGACCGAGGGCGGCCCAGGCGGCTTTGCGTCGACGTGCGATGCGCTGTGCCGTCACGGAAGCACCTCGACTTCCGCGAGGCCACCACCGTTGCCGTACCAGGTTTTGATTTCGATCCGGATGCGGTCGATGGCGGGCGCGTCCAGGTCGACCATGACGCGATCAAAACGGCGGAGTTGCGGGAGAGTGACGGAGGTCTGCGCGACGCTGCTGCCGTCTCGGAAGCCGGTCACGCGGATGTCCTTGGCGGCGTACCCGAATCGGCGGCGGTCTTTGCGGTTGCGGTCGTCGGCGTGAAGGTCGTGTCCGTTGAGGATGCGAAGGCGCGCGACCGGACGCGGTGGGTGGATCGCGATGTCGAGGTAGCCCTCTTGGGCGGGCGGCAGATGCCAGTAGGTCATCTCGTCCGCGTCGACGGCGTTCTCGGGAGGCCAGGTGTCGAGGGCGTCGCTTCGGTACGCAGACCCGCGAACGGGCAAGTCGGCTGACGGACGGAATGCGAGGACAACGCCGGTGAGTGCGAGCGCGACGGCTGCGATTCGAGAGATGCCGCGGAGGGCGCGGGCGCGCAGTCGTTCCTTTCGAGTGAGAGAGCGCTCGGCGACCGCTCGTTGGAGTGCGACGAGCCCCTGTTGTGCGGCGAGGAAATGCTGGCCGTGAACCTCTCCCATCGCGGCGTTGGTGGTCGGCGGGTGGGCAGAAATCGTGAGGGAAATCTCTTCGGCGGCTCGCGAGCTGAGGCCGAGTTCGGAGAGAAGACGCGCGGTGTCGTCAATCTCCATGAGGCCGCCAATTTCGGTGAGGGCGGCTGAGAGCTCGTGGGTGGCGCGCTGAAGTGCGGCGGCCCGATGGCCAGCGGCCCAGAGCGTATCGGCGACCAGGTGGCCGTTAGCCGCGCGGGAGAGAACCTGCTCTGCGGTAGCGAAAGGGTCGGGCGCCGCCGACATGGGCGGGAGAGGAGCATGCGGCCCCAGTCAACGCAAGGGTTCTGAAGTTCTCGGGTTGGTCGGAGTTCCGGGGCGCCCAGGATTTGCGTCGCTCCCCGCGCCGTAGCCGTGACGACGACGCGAATAGCCTGCGCCGAGTCCACACATCCATGCCGGCCACGGCTCTGATAACATCAGCCAACCTGATTTATTGACTGCTGCCAACCCAAGTGAACGGCCACGGCGCTGACGACATCAGCCAACCTGATTTATTGACTGCTGCCAACCCAATTGAAAGCCCGTGCAAAGACGGGCTCCGAGAACCCGGGTCGTTCAACGGAATCAGCCCAGGTTATTCAACATCATCAGCCAACCTAATATTATTGACATCAGCTCGGTGTTACGGTTAACTCGACGTATGCCCCAGCTTCGTTCCGAACGGCTCAACGTCGATGCGACGCCGTATTATCACCTGACGTCGCGGTGTGTTCGTCGCGCGTACCTTTGCGGAAAGGACCCCAACACTGGGGAAGACTTTGAGTATCGACGGGAGTGGGTAGAGGAGAAGCTCTTCGAGCTTGCGACGGTCTTTGCCGTTGACCTTCACGCCTATGCTGTGATGTCGAACCACCTCCATCTCGTGCTGCGCGTTGACAAGGAGCGAGCGGAAGGGTGGAGCGAGCAAGAGGTGATTCGTCGCTACGGGAAGCTTTTTCGATTCAAGCCGCAGGAGCTTGCGTCGTTGCCCAAGCGTGAACAAAAAGCGCGCGTTTTGGAGTGGCGTGAGCGTCTCTGGGACCTTTCGTGGCTAATGCGTTGCCTGAACGAGTCCATCGCGCGCCGAGCGAACGCCGAAGAGGATTGCAAAGGACGATTCTGGGAGGGCCGCTTTAGATGTCAGCCGCTCCTCGACGATGCGGCGGTTCTAACGTGTATGGCTTACGTCGACCTCAACCCTGTGCGCGCGGGGATCACGAAATCGCTCGAGAGGTCGAAACACACCTCGATCGCAAAGCGGATGCAGCAGCTCGACGCAGCGTTGAAATCGGATGCCGCGCCAGTGCCCAAGGGTTTGACCCCCTTTGCTGAACAGGTCGCGGCGCGCTCGCGGCGGACGATCGTACCGATGCAGTTTGTCGACTACGTTGAGCTGCTCGAATGGACGGGGCGTTCGGTGCGTTCGAGAGGCCCGAGTGGAACGTTCAAGGATGAGCCGAAGCTACTGACCCGGCTGCGGCTGAACCGAAACGCATTCGTCGCCATGATGAGGAGTCACGGTCTGCGGACGACGAGCGTTCTCGGCAGCCTCGATTTGGTGGACGCGTTCGCGGACGAAAACGGAAAGCACTGGGTGCAGGGTAGGAGCGTGTCGCAAAAGCTCTATCGTGGTTGAGGTACAGGAAGAGCAGCGCTCGATAACGCTGTCGCGCATGTGGCTTGAGCTGGCGAAGCAGCGCCCTGACGTCCAACGCGAGAGTGGTTGGTTTTGGAGACGACAGCCGTCGCGCGTGCCTTATGTCAGTCGACAGGCTGCGTCGCGCGACTAGCTTGCTGGCTGTCGGGCCCTGAGGTTGGCGTGCTGATCAGCCATTTCTCGATGTCAATGAAATCAGGTTGGCTAATATTGTCTCCTGTCTGTTCACCGATTCTAAGGCTGGCGCGTCGTCAATCGCACCCGATTGCTGACATCGGCGCTCACCGATCCATGTCAACAAAGTCGGGTTGGCTTATTCAAATTTGTGAGTGTCCAAGCTCGGTTGAGCCGCAGAACGTCGGCGCTCCCACCAACAGGATCGGTGTCAACAA
>JBCDAA010000359.1:0-9263 GCA_039186435.1 Myxococcota bacterium
ACGAGCACGACCGTCGCGCAATACCGCTTCGACAACTTCAACGCGCGCACCGACGACGACGAATACCTCTCGGTGTGGGAGCGCCTCGAGGCCGCGATCCAGGCCGACGATCTGCGTCTTTCCGCACGCCTCGATGGCTTTCTCGCCGCCTTCAACGACTCGTGCCCCGAGGTTCTTGAAGCGAGCGACTGCTTTCAAAACGACCTTCGCCTCGAGCGCTTTTCCGCGCATTGGGAGTACAAAGGCCTCACCCTCGACGCGGTCGACTCCTACGCGGTGCTTGGACGCGGCATCGCCCTGAGTCTTCGCCGCGTCGACATCCTCGGCATCGACACCTCCCTCCGCGGCGGTCAGGTCGCCTACGACGACCACGGCGTGTTCGTTCGGGTGCTCGGCGGCAACGCCAACCCGCAAAACCTCGACCCGCAGACCCTCACCATTCGCAGCGCGCCCGAAGACCAGCTCCGCCGCGGCGTCTTCTCCGACCCGGAAACCCGCGACTGGATCATCGGCGGCGAAATCGGCGTTCGCCTCGGCCCGGACGACGACGTTGAAGTCGGCATTCACGGCCAGCGCGTCTACTTCGCGCGCAACGAAACCGCCGAGCGACGCACCACCGTCGACATCGGCGGCTGGCACCTCAGCGCCCCTGCGCTCGCCGACGGGGCCATCGCTCTCTACGGCGAGATGAACCTCCTCCAGCGCTCGCGCGAAAACGACCTCCTCGAAGACACCCAGACCACCGGCTACGCCATCTACGCGACGGCGCAGCTCGTTCTCGATCAGCTCAGCGTGCTCCTCGAGTGGAAGGACTACAGCGACTACATCGTCGCCGAGACCAACCAAACGGGCGAAGCACACCGCATCTACAGCGCCGCGCCAACGCTCGAACGCGATGAGGAACGCCCCCGCGCGCTCTACAACGCCCGCGGCGGTCGCCTTCAGGTCGACTACGGGTTCGCGCCGGGCCCCTGGAGTCTCTCCCTCAACGCCCTCGCGTACGCCCATGCGGAGGATGCGAGCGTCGATCCCTTCGACGGAATCCTCGTGACGCACGGCTACGCCCGCGTGCAAAAGGTCATCGAAGACGACCACGATCCCGAGGACCTCGCCTATACCTTCGAGCTCATCGGGGGCTATCGGCGCGAGTCGTACATCGAGTCGCCCTTTCCGGATCTCAACCAATGGGATCTCGACTGGCAGGTGTGGCACGCGCAGCTCGACTTCGGCGTCGTCATCGGCAAGCACTCCCTTGAGCTCACCGTGATCCACCGCGACGAGCGACTTCGAAACTTCACCCTGGTCGACTACGTCCGCGGTACCGCGAGCCTGACCTACTCCTGGGCGGGACGAATCCGCGTCGCGCCCGTTCTCAACTGGAACACCGAGCAGGCCAACAACCCGAGCCTCTACCCAGGTCTCGAAGCGCGCTTCGACTTTCTCGAAGGAAGTTTCGTTCGCGTCTTTGGCGGTCGCACCCCCGGCGGCCGTATCTGTTCCGGGGGCGTTTGCCGCGACGTTCCGCCCTTTGAGGGCTTCCTGACGGAACTGGTCCTACGAATCTGATAGATATGAATGCCCGGGCGGCCTCCCCGTCCACCTTGGTGGCCATCCATTCTTTGGAGACCGTCTATTCTTTGGAGACCGTCTAGACCCATGCGCCGCGCCCTGCTCGCCACTCTCGCTCTCGCCTTTCTCGCACCCCTCGCGCTGCCGAAGCACGCGGACGCCCGCGTCGGTGCGCGCCCGCCCGAATTTTCCCTGCCGGGCGTCCCCGGTTCCTCCGGCGGCTTCGACATGGGCGACCACCTCGGGCGCAATCCCGTCGTGATCATCTTTTGGGCGACCTGGTGCGACCCCTGCAAGCAGCAGATGCCGGTCTACCAAGCGCTCTACGAACGCCTTCACGAAGACGGGCTGCAGGTCGTCGCGATCAGCATGGACGGGCCCGAGTCGATTCCGCAGACCACCGGCGTCGTCCGCCGCCTCGGACTCACGTACCCCGTCGTCAGCGATTTGGACACCGCCGTCTCGAGCCGCTTGAACCCGCGCCGCGGTGCCCCCTTCACCGTTTGGATCGATCGAAGCGGCCGCATCGTTCACGAGCGCGAAGGCTTCACGCTCGCGGAACGACGGGACATCGCCCGCGGTGTATCCGCGCTCGTGCGACGCGGTCGCTGAACGGCCTATGAAGAGCCGATGAACGAGGGCGTCTTTCGAATCCTGCGTTGCCTGAAGTCGGGCGACGCAAAAGCGCGAAGTGAAGTGATCCGCCAGTCGGGGGAAGCGCACTCGGTGCTCGCCGCCCTGGAACTCGACAAGGGTCGCTGGTTTGAGCGGCGCGGCGAGACCGTGCAGCTCACCGAAACCGGGATCAAGGCGCACGCGTGGGAAGCGCGCGCCCGAACGCCTGCCCTGACCTCGGACGAACTCGAAGCGCGCCTGCGCGAGGTAGCCGTCGCGCGCCCGACCCTCAAACGCGAGCTCGACCAGGTCTTTGCCACGCTGCCGACCGTTGTCTCGCGCGCGCAGCGTCTCGTTCAGGAAGGAGACGCGCAGCGCGGCGTCGTCTTCCTCGGCGACGATGACCTCACGTCCATCGCCCTTCGGATGCTCCTCGATGCTGCCGAGAGCGACCGCAAGGTCACCGCGTACGAAGTGGACGCGGAACTTGTCGAGTTCCTCCAGCGCCACGGCGTTGAGGCGCACGCGCACGATCTCCGCGAGCCACTTCCGCCGCGAACGAACGGTCGCTTCGGCTGCGTGTTCACCGATCCGCCCTACGCCCCGGGCGGCTTCACGCTCTTTCTCAATCGCGCGATTCCGCTCCTCAAGAACGACGGGCGCATCTACGTCTGCTTTGGCCAAAGCCGGCGCGCGTCCGAGCGTGGGCTGCAAAAACAGCGCATTCTCAGCGAGCTCGGGCTGCTTATCGAGACGGTGGTTCCTGACTTCAACCACTATGACGGCGCCGAGTCCATCGGGGCGCGGAGCAACCTCTGGGTCACCCGCCGCACGCCGCAGAGCAAGGCGCTTTCTCTCGACCCGAGCGCGCCGCTCTACACCCGCGACGAGCCATGACGCCGATTCCGTCGGCGACCGTGATCCCTCTGCGCGAACGCGACACCCTCGAGGTCCTCCTCCTTCGGCGAAATAAGAAGCTCGTCTTTCACGGCGGCGACTGGGTCTTTCCGGGCGGTCGCGTCGACGATGAAGATCGTCAACACGACGAGCTCGCCACCGCGCGTCACACCGCCGTTCGTGAAGCGCACGAGGAAGCGGCGCTCGTGCTCACACCGGAGCAGCTCGTCCCCTTTGCACATTGGACAACGCCCGAGATTCGCCCGCGGCGTTACGCGACCTGGTTCTTTGTCGCACACGCGGATACAGATGCGCGCGCCGACGGAGTCGAGCTTACCGAAGCACGCTGGTGGCCTCTCGCCGAGGCGCTCCGTGCACGCGACGCGGGAACGATCGGCCTCCCGCCACCGACGTTCGTTTCGATCACGCTGCTGCAAACGCTCGCGCTTCGGGAAGCCCTCGCCCCCCGCCTCGTGGAGCGGATCGTTCCGAGGGTTATTGCCGTCGAAGGAGGCGAGTGCGCTCTCTATCCAGGAGACGCCGGCTATTCGAGCAGCGATCCAACGTGCGCCGGCGCACGCCATCGAGGCTGGTATCTGCGTTCGGGATGGCGCTACGAGCGAGACGACCACGATTCGGCGTAAGAAATCGTTCGCTGCACCGGCCTTACAACTTTGGCACCGAGTGCCGAAACGCCCTTTTTCGAACTCGAATATGATAGGGTCCGCGCGGCATGCGACGACCGGGGTGGTCAGCGGGCGGGGGGTACTTCCGTCATCACGGGTGGGTGTTGGCGTTCGTCGTCTGCACCCTCTTCACGGCAACGGCACACGCAACTCCGCCGGATGTATTTGGGTACGGCCCGCGTACACAGGCGATGGGAATGACGGGTGTCGCGTACGCCGACAACTACGAAGCGATCTACGCGAACCCGGCAGGGTTGGGCGCGCAGCGGAACACGGGCGTCGCGCTCGGACTGCAGGCGGGCAACTTCGAGCTGAAGCTCGACGGTGAACGCTTTGCCCTCGACTCCTTCAACGGGTCGACGATCGGTCTTCACATTCCGCTCCCCTTCGGCGGACCGCTGAAAGACGTCATCGTGATCGGTGCGGGTTTCTACACGCCTTCGAGCACGGTGCTGCAGACCGACATCATCTTTCCCGAGACCGCGCAGATGGCGATCCTCTCGCGAACGCAGTCAGTGACGGTGCAGCTCGGGTTTGGTCTCAACCTCGACCGCGCGATTCCGGGCCTTCGGGTGGGGTTCGGCGTGTCGGCGCTGGCGAATATCGGTGGGCGGCTTCTCGTGCGCCTCGACGAGACGAACCAGTTCATCTCGCAAACCGAGACGCAGCTCCTGGCGAGTTTCAATCCTCTGATCGGGTTTCAGCTCGACATCGGTGACTTCACCATCGGCGCGGTTTGGCGCGACAAAGTCCGCTCGGACATCGACCTGCGGATTGAAGTCGAGGATCTTCCGGTTGAGTTTCCGATCATCACGATCACGGCGATTCCGCAGTTCGACCCGCACGTCGTCGCCGCCGAGCTCGCGTGGCGCCCAAGCGATCACTGGATGGCAGCGCTCAACCTGACCTACCGACGTTGGAGCACGTATCCCGGCGTTGTCGGCCGTTCCAGCTCGAACTCGAACCTGCCTCCGGCGCCGGACTTTCGCGATACGGTTTCTCCGCGTCTCGGTGTGGAGTGGCGCGGAACCAAACGACGCACCACCGGTCTCCTTCGCTTTGGATACTCGTACGAGATGACCCCCGCGCCTGCAGCGCGCATGGCACCCGGCCGAGACTCCGAGGGCGAGGACCTCCTCGAAGACGGTAGTGTCGTCATGCGACCGGTTCGCTACCTCGACGCCGACCGACACATCCTCACCTTGGGCGGTGGCGTCCACTGGGAGAGCAAGATCGGTCTTATCGTGCGGCTCGATCTCTTTGGGCAGCTCCACCGCATGGTGCAGCGCACCCACAACATTCCGAGTCCCGGCAACACCGAAAACCTCACAACGGAAGGCTGGGTCGCCGTGGGCGGCTGGGCGTTGAACTTGGACTGGTGATGCGAATGCAAACCATCCTCAAGTGGGGTTCCAGCGCCCTCCTGCTCGCTCTCTCTTCGACCGCGTTTGCCACGCCGCCAGACATCTTCGGCTTCGGCGCGCGCTCCAACGCGCTCGCGGGCGCGGTCACGGCCGACGTCGAAGATGTCAGTGCGAACTACTACAACCCGGCTGGCCTCGTGCACGGCGGTGGGCTGCGCCTCTTGGTTCAGTACTTCAATAGCCAGCCCCTCCTCGAGATCAACGGGCAGCGCTCCACCGTCGAGCGGCACGGCGGCCTCAACGCCGGTCTCGTAGCCCCCGCAACCTTCGGCAACGTTCGCCTCGCGTTCGGCCTGGGCATTCACCTTCCGGACCAGCGGGTCGCGCGAACACGCTCCACGATCGTCGACCGACCTCGGTGGGAGCTATACGACACCCGCTCCCACCGTATCCTGCTTGCGACGAACCTCGCGGTGCAGTTTGCGTCTTGGCTTCGTGTCGGCGCCGGCATTGCGTTTCAGTCTCCCTCGGAACTCACCCTCGACTTTCGGGGTGCGAGCAACGCGGTTCGGCCGGAAACGCTCTCGCGGCTCGAGCATCAGTTTCGCGGAGATCTCACCAGCATTCGCTACCCGTCCGCGGGTATCCAGATCAGCCCCCATCGGATGATCGAGTTTGGGCTGACCTATCGCGGACAATACGAACTCTCGAGCACACTGATCGCTCTCGCCAACGTCGACATCACCGGCCTCGGCGACGCCATCCCGCTCCGCTTCGCCCTCAATACCCGAAGCGTCAGCCTCTTTGGGCCTCAGCAACTCGCATTCGGCATGGCGTTCCGCCCGATCGAACGCCTGCGTATCGGGTTTGACCTGACCTGGTTCGATTGGTCGAAGCACCCAAGCCTGATCGCGGAACAGGACATCGTTCTCGAAGCGGACATCCCGCCCGCGCTCGGCATCGAGATTCCCGACGAGATCACCGCACTCCCCTCGCTCCCCCTCGGCCTGAAAGACACTTTCGTTCCGAGGCTGGGCATCGAATATCAGGCCGTCGATACGGTGGCTCTCGAGGTCGATATTCGCCTCGGGTACGCCTACGAGCCGACGCCCTTTCCTGTACAGCGCGGCATCACCAACTTCGTTGACGGCGACAAGCACACGGTGTCGTTTGGCCTTGGCTTCGCGCTTACCGATCTCGAGCCAACCCTCCCCGGCGCCGTTCACTTCGACATCTACGCGAACTACGGACGCGTCGTCCCGCGGAACCACAACAAGGATTCCCTGGTCGACGGCGTCGGCGACTACACCGCCGGCGGCCACCTTGTCGCCGCGGGTGTCGGGATTGAGGTGGTTTTCGAATGAGGAAGATCGCCATTCTCGCCGTTGCTCTCGGCTGCGCAACGCTCGGCAACGAAGCTCCCTTTCCCGATCCGATCCAGACGAGCGGCACGGGGCCCTTTCGTCGCCTCGACCTCGCGGAAAGCGGGGTCCCGGGAAATCCGCCGGGTCGCGCCATTCTGATCACCGGGGCGACCACCGGTGGCATGTTCGCAGGTGACCACCTCTTCTACGTCGCTGCAGCGCCGCTCGGCGAACCGCCAGAGCGCGCCGCAGGCTTGCTCCCCGACGAGGTCGACTGGGCGCAGTTTGAAGCGCGTGCGATCTCGCGAACCCCCGCCAGAGCCAACGACCTTGGTCATGAGCTTGGCGACGTCATCCTCGAAGCGAGTGAGGCGTGGGAAGGAGACGCCGTTTTTGATCCCTGGGTCGTCCTTCTCGACGACGGTCGAGCGCGCCTCTACTACGCGGGCGCAGAGGGTGTCGGGGTTGCGGAAGCGCCTTCGGTCGATGGGTCATTTTCTCGTGTAGCCGGCCCGATCATCAACGATGTGCGTTCGCCGAGTGTGGTTCGCGACCCGGCGGGCGGGTGGCTGATGTTCGTGGAGACGAGCGCGGGGATTTCCGTCGCGCGATCGGACGATGGCGTGGCATTCGGCGAACTCACCGAACTGTCGCTCCTGGGTCCGACCGAAGACGGCCTGCCGACGGAGGTTTCCGTTCGCCGTCCCGGCGCCGTAACCGTGCAGACGCCGACCGGCCGCACCGTGGTCCGGGTGTACTTCGAGGTGGTGTTCAGCGACGAGACGCGCGCGGTCGCGATCGCCGGTAGCGAGGATGGCTCTACGTTCGAGCGGAGGCCGAGCACCGTCTACGCCGAAGAGAGTCCGGGCTCGCCAGCACCCTTTGTCGATGAAGACGGGGTGACTCGCCTCTACGTCTCGGTCGAAGATGAAGTTCGCGGCACTGACCTCCAGGCGCGCGCGATCGTGATGACCGTTGCCCCCGCCTTTGCGCGCTTCGCTCCCGAACCCGTCGAAGAGTAATGGAGGAGGCGCGCTTCTCCTTCGAAGGGCCCCTCGACCTCCGCACGACCTTTGGATTTCGGCTCGGGCCCCTCGATCCCACGTATGTCTTCGAGGGGCGCGCCGTTTGGCATGCGACGCACACCCGCGAAGGCCCCGTCACGCTGCGCCTATCTCACGATGGAAGCGAGGTGGTCGCACGCGCCTGGGGCGCTGGGGCGGCGTGGGCGCTCGACGAGGTGCCTCGAATGGTGGGCCTTGGGGAGTGGACCCCGATGCCGGAGGTGCACCCGACCATCACCGAACTCGCGGCGCGCCACGAGGGCATTCGTCCGAGTATCGCGATCGGGCTCCTCGACCTTCTCGTGCGGGTGATCCTGCAGCAGCGGGTGACATTCAAGGACGCGGCGTCGGCCAAACGAAAGCTGGTGCTGAAGCACGGAGGGCCCGCGCCGGGTGGCGACGAAGTCCCGGACAACCTCCACATCGCGCCGTCCGCAAAGACCCTCCACGCGCTTCGCTACTTCGACTACCACCCGTGCGGCGTCGAACGAAGTCGCGCGGAGATCATTCGCCGCGTGTCGCGCCGAGGCGCGTCCATCGAGCGCTTTCGTGACTTGCCCGCCAAGGAGGCCAAGCGACGCCTTCGCAGCTTTTCGGGCGTCGGGCCCTGGACCGCCGCCCTCGTCGCAGGGACCGGCCTCGCGGACACGGACGCGGTCCCGACGGGCGACTACCACCTCCCGAACACCGTCGCATGGGTTCTCGCCCGGGAGGAGCGCGCGGACGACGCGCGAATGCTGGAGCTCCTCGAGCCCTTTCGCCCCCATCGCTTTCGCGTCCTTCAGCTCATCGAGGCCGAGGGCCTTCACGCGCCAAGGCGCGGCCCTCGCATGCCCCGGATGCGCTGGAAGGAATGAATTTGTGGGGGTGCCGAAATGCGCCTGCGCCGAAGCTCGCAGGTGAGTGCTAGGGTAGGGTCGTGCAAGAAGTTCTCGGTCGACGACAGCAACGGAAGGTTCAAACGCGCGCGGCGCTCATCGACGCCGCCTACCGGCTCTTTCTGAAGAAGGGGTATGCGTCGACGACGATGGAAGAGATCGCAGACGCCGCGGGCGTGTCTCGCCGCACCGCGTTCCGGTACTTTCCGAACAAAGAGGAACTCGTCTTTCCTGACCACGCCGAGCTCGTGGACAAATTCGACGCGCTGCTGCAGCCCCGAGAGGGCGAGACCGCCTTCGAAACCGTTCGCCGAGGGTGCCTCGCCCTCGCCCGCAACTACGTCGTCCATCGCGAGCACTTTGTCGCGCAGCACCTCATCGTTCGCGACGAACCCGCACTCATGGGATACGAGCTCCGGCTCGACCGCGACTACGAAGCGCTGATCATGCAAGCCCTCGGTCGCGGCCGGGCAAATCGACGCGCGACGATCTGGGCAGGAGCCATCTTGGGCGCGGTCCGCTCGACCCTGCGGGAGTGGCTCGAGGGCAACGGAACGGCTGACCTCGTGCGCATGGGCCGCGACCTCTTCGCGATGTTCGAAGAGGGCATCAACCCGAGTTGAGGCCGTACTTGCGCCCGGAAAGCCAGATGTCACCGGTCCTCGCGACTAGCACCATCTGCTGAACGGTGATTCCCATACGGACTTTGCGAAGCACGTCGAATGCGTCCGTTGGGGTTCGAACCGCAACGAGGCCATCGCTTGCTTTGTCGAAGCGCTCACAGGCCGTCGCCCCAAGCACGCCTTTCGCGGCGCCATCGAAAAGG
>JBCDAA010000360.1:0-9223 GCA_039186435.1 Myxococcota bacterium
CGCCCTCGCCGCGCCCCACGAAGCACCCCTCGCCGGACGCGCGGACGAACCCCCGCCCGCAGCCGCGGTCGTCAATCTCTCGGCGGAATCCAACCTCGTGTTGGGCGACGAGGCTGGGGGACAGCCAACGCTCATCCTCGATGGAGAACGCGTCGATTCCCTCGGTCGCGACCCCTTCTTCTTCGGCTCCCCCCAAGAGATCGAGTCGACGTCCATCCGCAACGTCTTTGAAATGTCCGTGAGTGGCCTCGTCGCCGAGGGCACGTACGCGGAAGCCGACGGAACCCGCGTAGCTCTCTACGACCTCCTGGTCACCGATCGTCTTTCAGGCGCTCGGCGCCGCTACGAACTGCCCGTGCGTCTTCTTGACGAAGGGCTTTACCGGGGCGCGCCCGACCTGGGCACGATTGAGGTCACCACGGTCGCGGGCGTGCCGAACGTCAACAGTTCGCCCTACGCAAGCTTGGATCACGCGCTTACCCAGCGGGGCGCCGCGATCGAAATCGATGTACTCGCGAACGACACCGACGTCGACGGAGACTCGTTCGAGGTCGTCGCGTTCACGACGCCGCGGCACGGGACGTTGGAAGCGCTGGGAGAGGGACGGTTTCGCTACACCCCCGACGAGGGCTTCGATGGGCTCGACGCATTCTCGTACCAGGTTGAAGATTCGTCCGGGAGCGGGCGCGCAAGCGGAGGTCGCGTACGTATCGACGTGATCGCGACGGCCTCGGACTCGCTGCCGCGCGTTCCTCGACCTGGCGTCGATGCGGGCATGCGGACCGACGGCGGGGTCGTCGACGCACCCGATGGCGGATCCGACGCCGGCCCCGGCGGAGGTCCGGGCGGTCGCCCGGGCGAAGACCCCACCGCGAGTTCCGGCGGCTGTCAGGTCACAGCAGGTCCCACCCCGGGGTTTGGAGTGTTGCTACTCGCCTGGCTGATGGCTCGGCGCCGGCGATGATCGCGAGGGCGCGACTGTGGGTCGTTCTTTGCTTCGCGTGCGGAACCTCGTCCGCCGAAGTCGACGCGGGCGTTGACGTCTCCTTGGACGCCCCGGACCCGCGGGAAGACGCCGGGACGGATGCCGGCGGCGAACGAGACGCGAGGGTGATGGACGCGGCGTCGCCCCCGCCAACGGCAGAAGAGGAAGCGCTCCTTCTTGGGGACGACCGCCTCGGAGACGCGCTTCGGGGACGCTTCGACGAGTTTCGGCCCGAACCCCTCGAGATCGCGCGGGCGGTAGGGGCGCCTCCGGACTGCGATCGCCCCAATGTTCACCTCGCGATCGAAGCGCAAACCCGTCTTGCTGGGATGGCCCGACTCACCGCGAGTCCGGTGCCGCGGGCGATTCTCACCGGCTGCGCGGAAGGGAGCGCCCATGAAGTCTTCGTCGTCCTCACGAGCCCGGACGAACCGGAAGACGTTCGCAACCCGCTCGCGGAAAACCAAACGACCGAGGTCATGGCTCTCGACCGGGGTACGGGCCTCTACAACTTCTATGCGATCGAGCGAGACCTCGACGGGTTCACGCTTCGCCGGACCCTCGAACAAACGGATGGATCCATCATCGAGCGAACGAAGTCGTGGAACGCGCCCCTTCGCGAAGCGGTCAACGACGAGGGCGGCTGTCTCTACTGTCACGCGAGGGGGACGCCGATGCTTCTCGAGCGAAACCCCTTCGAAGACTCGCCGTGGATCGCGCCCGGGGAGGGACCGGCATTTGTCGGATTGACCTCGGAGCTGCAAAACGAAAACGACGGGCTCGAAGCCTTGGCCGCCGCCGTTGCCCGCGGAGTCGAGGTCGCCGTCGCCGATACCGACAGCCGAGGTTACGCACCCCGGGTTGAAGAGGGTGCGCTCGTTGGTGGATACGCCCGATTGCTCCGCTCCGTGTTCTGTCCCACGGAGTACCAGCTCGCCAATCCTCCCGCCGGACATCTCCCTTCCGCACTCGTTGCCGATTCGTGGATTCTCGGCGAAGTCCTGCCTCACCTCCCGGGGTCCGATGCCACCCGAGAGCTCCGACAGGTTCCGGTTCGGGCGGACGTTGACGTCGCGATCGAACGCTATCTCGTTGACGAGGGAATACTGCACGAGTCAACGGCTGTCGCGATCCGGCTGTGGGATCCTCACAGCGATCTCTCGCGCGCGCGATGCGACCAGTACTGGGAGGTGGTGCGCGAACTTCCCGCAGAGCGAGGGGCCGTGGACGGTCACGTTCGTGACGTACTGCGAACCCGTTGGAACGCCCGCGACCCCTCTGGGGAACGAACCCTCGCGATCCAACTGCTGAGCGAGGATGGCGGGGATCTCGAGTCCTTTCGAGCTGTGCTCCGAGACGCCGCTCCCAGCGCTGCGCTCCGTCTGAGTGCCGCGGAGGTGGATGCGCGCGTCGTCGATCGGGTGGCCTGGATGCGGGAGCGTTTCGTTCCGCCCTTTGCGCTCAATCCGACGATCTATCGAGAGTGGCTAGACGAGTAACCGGATTTGACGTCGCGAGCGAAGTCCCGCAGCGTATCGCCATGCGAATGCTTGCGTGGGTGCTTGTTTTGGTGGTGGCGTGCGGGGACGACGACGGAGATCCTGTGGACGCGGGCGCCGATTCTGGCCAGGACGCAGGTTCCGATGCCGCGCGACCGGACGCCGGCTTTGACGCGGGACCGCCCCCGACCGACGCGCCCTATCGCGGCCCCTGGGTGATTCAGGCAGAGACGGATCGCGCCGTCGTTCGCTGGGAAACCTACGCCTTGATGCCATCGAACGTCGCCGTCGATGTGACGCCAGAAGGCGGGGGCGCGACCACGTCCTACGAAGGCACCACGCGATCGGAAATGCTCGACTTCTCGTTTTCGAACCTGCTGACGGAGCTCCCGGATCCCGCGGGAATGCACCACCTTCACGAAGTGGTGATCGAAGGGCTGAGCCCGGCGACCTGCTACGAGTACGTGATCGCGGGCTTCGAGGAGAACGGCGGACGCTTCTGCACCATGCACGAGCGCGCAGATCGCACCCCGATCGAGTTCCTGGTGATCGGCGACAGCAACCCGTTTTTGGGAGCGTCGGCGATGGTCCTCGAGCACACCCTCGAGGAGCCGGTCGAGTTTGTCGTGCACCTCGGAGACCTGCAGTACTACGACTCCATCGGCGAAACCTGGAACCTTTGGTTTCGTGACATGGCGCCGATGATCGAGGTCGGCGCGTTCTATCCCACCATTGGCAACCACGAGGACGAAGTCGACGGCGAGTTTGCCGCGACCTACGCGCGCTGGTTTGATCAGCCGAGCCGCGATGGGGACACTTCGCGCTTTCACTTCGAAACGGGCGGCGTGCACTTCTTCTCGGTGAACAGCGAGGACGACATCGGCGACTACGACCCGACCTTCGCGTGGCTGGAGGAATCCCTCACGGCCGCCGAGGCGACGGACAACTACCGCTTTTCCATCGTCTATTTTCACCGTCCCATGTACACCCTCGCGCGGCATGCGCCCTCGATGCGCGTGCGCAGCGCGATCGAGCCTATCGTGACGCGCCACAACGTTCCGATCGTGCTGCAGGGGCACAACCACGTGTACGAGCGCTTCGAGGTTGGCGACATCACCTACATCGTGTCGGGTGGCGGCGGCAGCGGACGCTACGACCTCGACTCGCACGTCGAAGATCGTCCCGGCGAAGCGGCGATGCGCGTTGCGGCCGGCCGCTGGTTTCACGGCATGCGGGTGCGGATCACCGAAAACAATCTGCACGCGGACGTGATCGACGAGACCGACGCGCTCGTCGATCAGTTCGACATCGTGGTTCCCTGATCGGCGGGCGGGGTTTCTGGGTGGTTGAGTTCGTCGGTGTCGTCCGGCGGCGCGACGAGCTCGAGCGGGTGATCGAAGAAGCCCAGCTCCCAGTACATCTGCGTCAGGCAGCAGCCCAGAAGCGCAATGAGGAGGGCGACCGACGCCGCGGCCCACTGCATCGGCCACGATTGAAGGATGCCCTTTCGCGCGGGAAGCGGGTCTCGCTTCGGCGCGCTCTCGCTCTCGTCGGGCATGATCTAAGTCTACATCTGGGGAAACGACAGGTGTCGTCAAACGGGTGCGTCCCCAGGTGTGAACTTGCGCGCTACCACTTGGTCGGGCGGTAGTCCTTGAGGAACTGCCCCCACACGTGATTCCCCGTGTTGAGCCCGTCGAAGATGGGGTCCAGGATGCGCGCGGCGCCGTCCACGATGTCGAGGGGCGGGTGGAACGCATGCACCTCCCGCTTTCGCTCCGCGATCGCCGCGGGATCTTCGTCGGTCACCCACCCCGTGTCGACGCTGTTCATGTGAATGCCGTCCTTCACGTAGTCGATCGCGGACGTGCGCGTCATCATGTTGAGCGCCGCCTTCGCCATGTTCGTGTGCGGGTGCTTGTCCGTTTTGTGCGAGCGATAGAACTGCCCCTCCATCGCTGACACGTTCACGATGTGCTTGTCGCGCGTCTCGCTCCGCAGCATCAGGGCCTTCAGACGAGCGTTCATCACGAAGGGCGCCACCGCGTTCACCAGAAAGACCTCGAGGAGCTCAATCGTTGAGACCTCCGCGAGCGCCATGCGCCAGCTGTTCTTGTCGCGGAGATCGATCTGCTGCTCGTCCTGGTCGAGCGCCCCCACGGGAAAGATTTCCTCACCTCCCTCGAGATCCTCTGCGAGGAGGGCGAGCTGACTGAGCAGCGGCGCCGCGTGCAGACCCACCGCGCGCGGATCAAACCCTTCGTCTTTGACGAGATGTTCGCGAAATGCCTCGTGACGCTCCACGAGCGGACGCGCCGAGGCGGGAAGCGCCGAAAGCGCGGTCTCCTCTGCGGCCAGCAGGTGTTTGTACCAGCCGGAGGGTCGCCGCACCGTTTGACAGGCGTTGTGGACAACGAAGTCGAGCGTCCCAAAGGTGGTCTCGAGGTGCCGGCAAAGCACCTCCACGCTCGGGGTATGTCGAAGGTCCATGCCGAAGATGTGCAGGCGCTCGCCCCACTCGGAAAAGTCTTCCTCGTTCGCGTAGCGCCGGGCCGCATCCCGCGGAAAACGCGTCGTCACCACGAGCTCTGCGCCCGCGCGAAGAAGCATGACGCCGGCCTGGTAACCGATCTTCACGCGGCCCCCCGTGAGAAGCGCCCGACGTCCCGACAGATCCGCCGTCTGAAAGCGCTTGTCGTAGTTAAACGTCGCGCACTCGGGGCACATCTGGTCGTAAAAGAAGTGAAGCTTCTTGAAGTCCGCCTTGCAGACGTAGCAGTTTCGCGGCTCTTCGAGCTCCGGGTACTCCCAGTCCTTCGGGCCGGCCGCCTCCGCGAGCCGCGGCGTCACGAAGACTTCCTCGCGCCGCTTTTCGCGTATGCCCGTCGCCGCGAGCGCCGCTTCCTGTTTGGCGCGTCGCGCGTCCCGCCGGAGCTTTCGATACGCTCGGTGGAGCTTTCGCTGCTCGCCCTGCGTCGGTCGAGAAACACGTCCGGCGGCGATTAGAAAACGGCGCCGTAGCGGCTCCTCGAGGTGGGCAAGGAGTCCTCGGTCTTCCACGATCCGCTCGAGAAAGTCGGCGACTTCGGCAACTTCCTCAGGGGAAGGTCGCTTGCTCATCGCGGCTATCCTGCGGCGAGGCCCGACCGCTGAAGTAGCGCGTCGAGACTCGGGTCGCGTCCCATGAACTCACGATAGAGCGCCTGCGGATCGTCGCTGTCGCCCCGAGACAAAATCGTCCGGCGAAAGCTCTCGCCGACTTCCTTGCTGAGGACCCCCGCGTCGCGAAAACGCGTGAACGCATCCGCGTCGAGAACCTCAGCCCATTTGTAGCTGTAGTACGCCGCGGCGTATCCGGTTGGGCTCGCGAAGAGATGGCCGAAGCTGCAGATCATTCCGTACTCGGGCGGATAGGGCGTGCCGGCGTGGGCTTCGAGAATCCCTCGCGCGAACTCCATCACCGCCTCCGCCGTCAGCGTCGCCGGATCGAGTTCCCGGTGCATGCGGAGGTCGACGGTTGCAAAGCCGAGCTGCCGCATCTGCGCCGTTGCCGCACGGAAGGTGCGCGCGCGAACGATCTTCTGGAAGAGCGCCTCGGGAATGGTCTCGCCGGTCTCCCAGTGGCGCGCGAAGAGATCGAGGGAGACTCGCTCGAAACAGAAGTTCTCCATGATCTGTGAAGGGAGCTCAACGAAATCCCACGCGACGTTCGTGCCGCCGAGACTCTTGATCGGCACATCGCTAAGCGCGTGATGCAGCAGGTGCCCGAACTCGTGAAAGAGCGTCTCCACCTCGCGGTGGGTCAGCATCGCGGGCTTGTCCTCGGTCGCCTCCGTCACATTCGCGCAGAAGAGGCCAAGGTGCGGACCCATCGTCTCGAAGGAGCCGCCGTTGATCAGCGCGTTCATCCACGCGCCGCCACGCTTGTTCTCCCGCGGGTGCAGGTCGACGTAGAACGCGGCCTTCATCTTGCCGTTTTCGTGGATCCCGTAGCAGCGAACCGATTCGTCCCATGCGGGGGCCGGTCGCTCGCGGACCTCGACGCCATAGAGCTTGGTCGCAAGCGCAAAGAGACCCTGAATCACCGAGTCGACGGGGAAGTACGGTCGCAGCTGCTCCTCGTCGAAGTCGTAGCGGCTCTTCCGAAGCTTTTCAGCGTAGTACCCCACGTCCCACGGTTGAAGGGTCGGCGCATCGGCGCCTTCGAGCTCATGACGGTACGCCTGAAGCGCCGCATGCTCCGCTTCGAACGCCGACTGAGAGCGCGATCGAAGATCATCCACGAAGCTCATCGCGGCTTCGCCCGTCTTGGCCATGCGCGGCTCGAGCACAAAGTCCGCGAAGTCCTGGTAGCCGAGGAGCTTCGCCTTCTCCCGCCGAAGGCGAAGAATGTCGATGATGAGCGCGCGGTTGTCGACAGCGCCGGAAGTCGCTTTGGTGTTGTGCGCGCGCCAGAGCTTTTCGCGGATCGAAGCATCGTCGAGGTAGGTGAGAACCGCGATCAGGCTCGGCGCCTGAAGCGTAAAGCGCCAGCCTTCCTTCCCCTTCGACTTTGCGCTCTGCCGCGACGCGGCTCTCGCGGACTCCGGCAGACCCGCGAGGCCATTCTCGTCCTCGATCATCAGCTCGAACTCGTTCGTCGCATCGAGAACATTCTGGGAGAAGCTCGTGGTCTTCTTTGTGAGCTCGACGTCGATCGCCTGAAGACGCTCTTTGTCCGCGTCGCCAAGCTCCGCGCCGTGTCGTCGAAACTCGTCGAGCGTTTTCTTGAGAAGCCGAGCCTTTACGCCCGTCAGCGCCTTGGCGTCATCCGTTTTCGAGTAGTCAACCAGCGCCGCGTAGAGCTTCGCATCCAGCGAAATGCTCGACCAAAACTCGCTCGCTTTGGGACGCGTCTGGTTATACGCCTCTCGCAATTCAGGACTGGTCGCGACCGACTCCAGGTGGCCGATGACTGTGACCGCGACACCGAGCGCTTCGGTCGACTCCTCCAGGGCGCCGAGCGTGTTCGCGTACGTACGCGGACCCTCGACGGAGATGATCGCGTCAAGCTTCGCCCGCGCCTCGGCGATGAGCTGATCGACCGCCGGCTCGATGTGCTCCGCGTGGATGCGATCGAAGGGGATGTCGAAGGGAATGGAAAGAAGCGGGTTCGCCATGAGGCGCGAAGCCTATCGCCTGATCTGGGGTGCGTCGATCCGGATGGGGCAGACCACCTGATTCGCGCACAAACCCAGCGCCTACTCGACCCGGGACACCCGAAGTCGGTAGGACGCGCCGCTGCTGAAGAGCGAAAACGTGAGCTGAACATCGTTGTCGACAACCAGCGATCCGTCTGTTCCTTCGGGCGCAAAGGCCCGGGCGAGACTCCCCGTGATATGGGCGCGAAGGCACTCGCGGAACGCGGGGCTCCCGCCAACGACCTCGACCGCGATCCGGTTCTCGTCCGCGAAGGTTTGAACCACGACCCGCGAGTCTGCAGAAGCTGGTTCCTGACAGCGCGAAGAGCCGATCGCTCCGCGCGCCAGGCGATCGAGCAGGCTCTCCTCGAAGAGCGTTCCGAACGTGAAGCGCCGCTCGTAGCGTAGCGACCATCGACCCGGGGGGAAGGGTAGATGGCGACGAACAAAGTCCTCGACGCAGGAAGCGACCGCGCGATTGGCGGGTGCCGTCTCCACGCGAACCCGAATGCGTTGGGCCACGCTCACGTGGATCTGCCCCTCGCGTGGCACGGGACCTTGGCGCAGGCATCTCGTGTTCTGAAAAGTGAGCTGAGTGTTGTCGAGGTACGCCTCGAGCATGTCGTTCGGGGAGCGCAGCGAGAGAACGACCAGCACGTACAAATGCGCTGGGCGCTCGGATTCGTGGATCCAGAGCGGCTGCAACTGCTCCTGCGCAAGCGCAGCAACGCACTCTTTGAAAGGAGTCCGCTCTCCTTCCGCAAACACCACCGGGTTCCTGGCTTCCGCGTTGTGGCGAATCGCCACGCGAAGCCGAACCGTTCGCTCCGCCGGATGCTCTCGCGCACAGTCGAAGAGAAATTCCGTCGCGCGGCTCCCAAGGTGCGCACGAAGCGTGCCTGGTTCCCAGGGCACCAGCGGCCGGTACTCGGGTTGAATCATCGCCAGCTCGTGGCGGGTGATGTCGTGCCGCACCGCCCAAGCGTCGATGCGGGGATCGTCGATTTCGGAAAGATACGCGTACTCGAAGTTTCGTCCGATCTCCTTCGCGAAGGCCGCTTCGCCCGTCATGGCGATCAGATGGCCCACCGCACAGAACACACCGCGGTCGTCCACGAAGCGAGGTCTGCGTCCTTCGTAGGCGTCGCCGGTTCGTCGCGGAAAGCGTCCCCGCTCGCGATAGGCGGCAAGAAGATCGAGAAGATGTTTTCGTGCGGGACTCGCCTGCTGCGCGCGAAGTCGACGCTCCACGAACGCGAGGTGCGCCGCAATGCGATCGGCTTCGGACGCTCCGGTTGGATCCCCCTCCCAGCTCGCGTTCCCGAGCACCGCGTTGATCGAATCGGCCGCGGCAACGGGTGAGGTCACGAGCAAAGCGAGGAGAAGGAACGCCGTCCGCATGCATCGCTACGACGGATGGCCGCCTCCGACGACCTTCTTCCTGGTGAGCCTCCTCACGAGGACCTTGGAACCGATCAGTCCTCCGACCACACCATCGACACGCGCACGAGCTCGACCGACGGCCCCGGTCCTTCGCGCGTGAACTCCAGTCCAACGAC
>JBCDAA010000361.1:0-9184 GCA_039186435.1 Myxococcota bacterium
ACCGGCTCGAGCGCGGAGTCCGAGCTCGCGAGCGCCGTCGACGACCTCTTGCTCGCGGTCGTACGACGCGGCGTGGCCGACGCGTATGGGACCGCGAGTGTCGATGAGGCGATCGAAGGAATCCTCGCGGCACGCAAGCCGACGCCGCCCGGGATCGCGCGTTTTGTCGGACGGCTTCGAGCCGAGCTTGCCTCCCAGAACGTTACGACGGTCGCGCGCATTCTGGACGGAGCATCGCGGCTCGTACAGACGCTCCGCGCCTCACGGGACGCAAAGGATGCAAAGCGACGCCTAAGCGCCTGGCTCGGGCATCGCCACGACCCGGACGCGCCGCGCGAGACCATTCACGAGCGCTCGCTCGTCGAGGTAGGTCGCGAGTGGATCTCCGGGACGGAGCGAAGCGCATTTCAGCGTCGGTACCTCGTCGACGCGACGAACGGCGAGATCCTGTGCGAGGAGCGTCCGCGTACGCAGCCCGGTTCGGTCGGGCCGTGTCCACGTGAGATCATGGTGGGTCTCGCGGAGGTTCAGCACGGTCCGGTCCCGCGACGCGTGCGACTTCTTCAGTACGCGGTCGCGCTCGATGTGTCCGCAAACCTCTGGGACCGCGTCGCCGGGGTGGGCGCTCGAAGTGTGGATGATCTCGCCCCGCGCTACCGCGGCGACCTGAAGGCCTTTCCCGCGCTTGCGGAACCTGTGGCGCTCGTGCGCGCTGAGCGCCTCGATCTCGATCGCTCGATGCTCGTCACCCCGGCCGGGGATACGCTCGCGCTCTCCCTGGCAGAGGGGTGCGAGGAACGCCTCCGAGCGCTGACGAAAGAACGTACGCCCCGCTGGCTGATGGGACGCCTGGACGACAACGAGGACTCACAGCTCGTGCTTTCGGTGCTCTCTGCGGGCTTTGGCGGCGACCGTCCCTACGAGCGCCTCGTCTAATTCGTCACTTCTTAAGCGCGGCAAATTCCGAGCGGGCGGCCTCGTAGAGGAGGTCGCGCAAGGTGCTTCCCGCGTCTTCTTCGTCCGGGTACTTCGCGTGAAGATGCGCTTCCATCGCCGCATCGGCCAGGCGCTCCTCCATCGTCATCTTCGCGCGCTTTCGCTCCGCCTTTCGAGCGCGCTGCGCGCGGAGGGTCTTGTCGGTCAACGCATCGATCAACGCATCGACCGCCTCGAGATCGACGCCCGCGCGAACCTCGGCGCGGACGGTTTCCACGAGCTTCTGGTAGCGCGCAGGCACCGATGCTTTTGCGCGTTCCCCGTCCAGCGTGAAGGGCGCGTCGAGACCCGCCTCCCGATCGAGAAGCACGAAGCCGTCCGCCATACGCTTTTCGACCTGGGCCTTGAGGTAGGCTTCGGCGGCGTCCTCGGTCTTGTGTTCTTTCGCCTTCGGAACGCCAGGACGGCGAACGGAGCCTCCGCGGGTGAACACGACCGTGCCGCGGCGTTCGACGACCCAGAGCTTTTTGGCGTTGGCGAACTTCACCCGGTCTCGGTATCAGCCGCGCCGAGCGAGCACAACGGTCGTTAGGACCGCGGCACCATCGCAACGGCGAACAGTCCCAGCGCGAGCGCAGGCCAGAGGGCGCTAAGCCCCACGAGCGAAATCGCCCCCGCCGTCGCCCACGCGCTCAGCGTTCCCCACAAGAGGCGATACGCCCAGGGCCCCGGATCCGGTCGTTGAACGCGGCGGATGCCGAGCGCCAACGCAGCCACGGCGATCACCCACGCCGGCCACGTCGGGTGCTCCCGTTGGGTCAGCTCTCCCTGAAGAACCAAGCCAAAGGTAAGCGCCGCGAGAACTGAAACCGCAGCCGCGCGTATCGCCGACGCGTGCGCCCACGGCTCTTCCATTTCGCGCTGTCGCCGAAGCCGCGCCGCCGCGCGCGCCATCTCCTCAGCGCTCTCAAAACGTGTGCTCGGATCGCGACTCATCGCACGCATGAGGAACGACTCGACTTCCGCCGGAATGTCCGGAGCGATCGCTCGCGGAGGCGGTGGTGGCGACTCGAGCACTTCGCTGAGGACCGCTGTCGCGACTTCACCGGTGTAGGGTGCCTGCCCGGTAAGCGCACGGTAGAGCACCGCACCAAGTCCGTAGAGATCCACCCGAGGGTCGGCCGAAGCGCCGCGAACTTGCTCGGGCGCCATGTAGGCCGGCGTGCCGACGACCGTGCCCGCCTGCGTGAGTTGTGCGTCGCCCTGGAGGTGCGCGACGCCAAAGTCGACAAGCCGCGCATGCCCGTGACGGTCCAAGATCACATTGCTGGGCTTGAGGTCTCGGTGAACCACGCCCGCTTCGTGGGCATCCCGGAGCCCAGTCGCGAGTTGTTCGGCGTACTCGAGCGCCTCGTCCACCTCGAGTCGGCCGTTCGCGAGGCGCGACTGAAGATCCTCGCCGTCGACGAGTTCCACCACAAGACATGGGCGTCCATCGGCGGTGCGAAGCGCGTCGAGAACCTGAACGACGTGCGGCGAACGAACGCGCGCCATCGCCTTGGCCTCGCGTAGAAATCGCGCGAGGGCGAGGTCGTGGGTGGCGAACGCCTCGTGGAGCACCTTCACCGCGACCTCTCGCTCAAGGCGCAAATGCGTCGCAACGTAGAGCGCGCCCATGCCGCCGCGACCGAGGGGACGCTCGATGCGATAGGTGTCCGCGAGGGTTTCCCCGATCAGCGGGTCGTGGGGAACGTCGACAAGAAGAGCGCCGTCGTGCGCGCAGCTCCGCCGCGAAGCCCGGTATTGCTCCCCGCACACCGGGCAACGCTTTGCGCACGAGCGAGACGCATCGAGCGTTCGGGCTGTCGCTTCACGACCCACCTGCGCAGGCTAGAAGATGCGCCTGCGATGGTCAGAAAAGCTGCGAATTCGTCCTCTGCGCGGTTACTCGTGAACCGTGGACCAGACGTCCTCGTCGTAGCGCGGTGTCTCCATCAGGCTGCCGTCCTGGGCGTCCCGTCGGACCACCAAAAGGCGTCGCGAAACGACCTGGTCGCTCTCGCGCGCGAAGACGGTGATGTAGTTCACGCCCGGCGTGAGGGGGACTTCGGTGTCGAAGGGTGCGACCCGGCGATCGTTCGTTCCGCGCGTCGAGTGATAGAAGACCTTCCGCGCACCCGCGAAGATGTAGAGGTCGCGCACCTGCTGGTCGTCGCGAGCCTCTCCGCGAAGGCGGAAGCTCGACCGCCGCGTGACGAGCTCGATGTCGGAGACCTCGAGGCGCGGCGGCATGTGATCGAGGCGGAAGTTTAGCTGTCCGCCGCTGCCGCTCCCGAGGGAGCTCGACGCGACCCAGCCAACCTCGTTTTCGCCCACACGAACGCGGACAAATCCGTTGCTTTCGGCTTCCGCCGCGACGGTGAGACCCCCGCCGGTCACGCGGCCAACCACCGCGGCTTCGCCGTTCGGCTGGCTTCGCACCACCGCTCCGTCGGTCAGCGTGACCCGCCCGCTTCGTGCGGTCGGCGCCGTAGACCCGCTCGCGATCGAGAGGTTTACCTTTTCGGTGACCGACTCGCGAAGATCCGCGTCGATCACGCTCACCTCGAGCTTCACGTCGTTCCGCTCGAAGTCCTGGAGCACCTCGAAGGTAAAGCGAACAAGCCGCTCCTCGCCGGGCTGCATGTTGTCGATCCGGAAGCGTCCATTGCGAAGAAGAACGCCGCGCCCCGAAAGGTTTCGAAGGTTCGCATGCGTGTCGTAGGAGCGCCCGGTTCCGACGTTGCGTACGTGGAGGTAAAGACTGCCGTGCTCGCCACGCTGCAGCTGTCCGTCGCCGTTCCCTTCGACGTCGTCGACGAAGTTCACCGCGTAGGCGAACTGCGGTCGGGGAAGAGCTTCGACCCGAGTACGGATCTCGGTGGCCGCCGGCGCGTGGCCGTGAAGCTCCTCAAACTCGATGCGAATCCCATCGGCCCGCGCCGGGGTGTCCTTCGGCAGCGCACAAACGCGCTCATCGTCCACCGCGGTGCAAACGCCGAGGGTGGCCGTCCACTCCTTCGTCTCGCCGGGGTTGAGACGGCCGAAGACGAGCTCGCGGTCGTCGAAGAGGCGGTAGTCGCTCTTGGTGGTCGCTGCGAGGCGGAAGAGCGGATTGGAACCGTTGTTGGTCACGCGAACGCGAACGGAGAAGGGTTCTCCAGCGCGGCCAACGTTGCCGTGCCGGTTCGTGGAAACCTCCACGGCGACATCGCTGGCGCCGCGGTCCGGGCCTTCGCTCCAGTCGACGCGAAGACGACGAAGATCCGCAATCGCGTTCGCCATCTCCTGGTCGCGCACCGACGCGATCACCGGCTCGGCGTCTTCCAGCATCTCCCGCCGACCGGGCCGCTGCGCCTGCGCGAGGAGGCGCCGGGAAAAGCGCGTCAGGAAGCCGTCTTCCTGCTCGTTTTCCTGGTCGTTGGGATCGGCCTCGCGGAGCTGCTGCCGCTTTTCTCGGTTGAGGTAGTAGCGAACGACGACCGAGGGCCGCACCGTCTCGCGGGCGCGCTCGTTGGTGAGCGCGGACCGTAGATCCGCCTCCCGAAGGTACGCCTCTGGATCGACCGCCAGGTCCATGTCCTCGCTGTCGACCGTCATCGGATCGATGGCGATGTCCGGCACGATGCCGACGCCCTGAATGCTCACGTCGCCGGGGGTGAGGTACTGCGCCACGGTGAGCTTCAGCGCTGACCCGTCCTGAAAGTTGTTGAGGACCTGGACCGAGCCCTTACCGAAGCTGCGCTGTCCGACGACCAGGGCGCGGTCGTGGTTCTTCAGGGCGCCTGCCACGATTTCACTCGCCGAAGCACTCGCCCCGTTGATGAGAACCACCATCGGGTAGTTCGGCTCGGTGCCTTCCGCGCGCGCGAACTTCTCATCCCGCTGTCGCGGATCATTACTCGAGGTCGCGACGATGGTGCCGCTCGAAAGGAACGTATCGGCAACGCGCACCGACTGCTCGAGAAGGCCGCCCGGGTTGTCACGGAGGTCGAGCACGAGCCCGCGAAGGTCCTGCCGGTGAAGCTCCGCCAAGGCGCGGCGAAGATCCTCGTGCGTGTTGCCCTGAAAGCTGTTGATCTTGATGTAGCCAATGCCGTCGTCGCCCGCGAGCATGCGGGACTCGACCGAGTCGATGTGAATGACCGCGCGGACGAGGTCGAAGCGCCGATCGCGACCCCACTGGCCGCGGTCGTTGCGCCGCTGGACCCACACCGAGACGCGGCTTCCGGGTGGTCCACGAAGACGATCCACCGCCTCGGAGAGCGGCATGTTCAGGGTCGACTCCTCGTTGATCTTGACGATGCGGTCGCCGCGTTCGAGGCCCACGCGTGTCGCGGGGGTGCCGGGCATCGGGCGAATGATCGTGAGGTGACCCTCGCGAATCGAGATCACGATGCCGAGGCCGCCGAACTCGCCGCGGGTGCTCATCTGCATCTCTTCGAAGATGTCCGGGGTGAGCAGCACCGTGTGCGGATCGAGGGTGCGCAGCATGCCGTTGACGGCCGTGTATTCAATGTCGCGAAGCTCGACTTCTTCGTTGTCGAGGTTGGTTTGCAGGAAGCCGAAAATCTGCTTGTAGCGTCGCGCGAGGGACCAGGGGCTGTTCACCGCGACGGGAAACTCCTCGCGCTGGTCGTTGACCTGAACCGCAAGGTTCTCGTCGCCTTCTTCGTAGTGAATGATGACCGGGGCGACCGACCGCTGGATCGCGTTCAGACCCGCGAGGAGCATGCGCTTGTGATCGATGCGCTGGGGCTCGACGTAGTGCTCGTTGACCTCGAGGATCGCCCGGTTGAGGACCTGAAGCTGGGTGAGGTCGTAGGGATCCTGGTTTCGAGCGGCCTGCGCCCGAGACGAGGTGTCGATGTCGATGTTGAGGCCGTTCGGTTTGTTCCAGACGAAGGTAAGCGTGAAAGCCGCTACCAGGACGACGAGAACGAGACCGGGTTTCCAGAGCGATTTCGGTTGGATCATGGTGAGATCGGGGCTCGACCGGACCGCGGTCGGGGGTGAGGCGGATTGTAGCGACGGGTCGTGACCGTGGCTACCGCCGCTTTCTCCGTTTCCTGGGTGGACCATCGAAGGGAAGACAGCGTTACGACCCTTCTTGTTCCTAGGAGACCAAGCTTGATTCTGGGAAGCGCGACAAACACTCCAGACTAGAATCGCGGGCGCATGGAGATCTTGGATCCCAACGCGCTCCGGCGGATCGCGGCGCGGCGACGTCGCCTCTGGACCACCGCGATCGTTGGAAATCTCTTGGTCGCCCTCGTTCTTCTGGGGGGGCCTTGGCTTCGCGGGCGGGCTCGGGCCACGGAAAGTCGTGCGGCATTCGTCGCGCTGGCGGCGTGCCTCTGGGACGCGACGCCTGCCCCGAACCCTGGGCTGACCTTTCCGACCGGCGATCTTGGGCCCTACGCGGACGCGAGCGCGACGGAGGGCTGGCCGATGCGTTGCGAGTCCAGGTTGGATTCCATCGTGAGACCTCCGGTGTTTTGGATGTTTCCCGATGCCAAACGCGCCGAGGAGGACGTGCGCCGGGCCGTGGACGTGGTCCGTCGCGAGCTCCGCCAAGTCGATGGGCCGCGGGACGTCGTGCCCGCGCGACCACGCCTCGCAATGCTCCGGCTCTCCGCGGGTCTCGCGGTCCTCGCGCGCGAAGCGGGGTCTGACGAAGGTCTGACCCGGCCCACGTTCGTTCTGGGGGATGCGCGCGCTGCGCTTCCCGAGAGGGTCCCGTTGGACGTCGAGGAGAGCGCGACCCTGACGGTGGAGGTTCGAGAGGGGGAGGTCGACTTCCTTGCGCTCGGTCGCCGCGCCATCAGCCATGTCCGAGTGGGAAGAGGGCGCCTCACCCCCCAGACGATCCGACGTCCTCAGCTCGTGCAGCATGTCCGTTTGGTGGATGGGGATGCGTGGCTCGCATGGTGGATGCCGCGGGCTCGGTGCGGGGACGAGTGCTTTCAACGGGCTCTGGGCGTTGCGACCTTGCCGCTCCGTGCCGTCGTGGCGCCGGAACCTCGCTGGCTTCGCGCGCACCCCCTCGAGGACGCGTCCAGCCTTCGCTGGACCGACGATGCGCTTTGGGTGATCGCGGAGCGAAGGGAGGATCCGGAACTCGTTCGATTTCCCTTGCTGCCCGCCGAGGACGCGGAAGATCCCGAAGCCGGTGAACGCGTCGCGCGCTTGCAGGGAGCGGCGCATGCGGTGTTTCAAGACGACGCGGCGGTGTGGGTCGCCGACGGATCGCTCTGGCGTTCGAAACCCTCGGGACGAGACGCGGTTCGTGCGACCCGCGGCGAATCCGCCCTCGAAAAGGAGGTCACCCTTGGTTCGGGGATTGCGGAAACGGCAGAAGGAACCTGCGAGGTCGGCACCCACGTTCGAGTGGTGGGCGACAACGAGTCGGGAGCCCTCGTCTACGCGCGCGAGGGCGAGCTGTGGACCCGCCCGCTCAGGGACGGCGTCTGCGGTGAGGAACGTCGCGTCGCCCAGGACGTCTCGGCGTGGGACGCCGCCTGGCATCGCGGCCCGATCGTCGCGTGGTCGTCTCCGGATGGAGCGGTCTCGGTCGATGACGGGTCGCGCACGCGCCCCGGTCCCTGCCTTGATACGGATCCAGTCACCCACGAGGCGAGCGGTCTGTGCGGCAGTCCTCAGCTCGCCGTCGGGGGCGGACGAGTTCTCCTTATTACCCGCGAAGGAACCGATGCCCGCGTCGTCGAGCGGGTCGGCGATCGCTGGCGGCCGCTCCGCGGTCTTCGGCGCTAGCGGAAAACGGACGTGCCGGGCTTCCGGGCCTCTGGTAGCGTCGCCGACCGTGGGAGTTCGCAAGAACAGACGGAAGGGCGAAGCGCTCGCCGTGGCGCTCTTCTCGACCGTCTTCATCACCATCCTCTCCGCCGGCGCGAGCGCGGATCTGCGGGTGTGGGAACAGGGCGTCGACGAAGAAAGCGGGGAGGTGAGCGACCCGCGAAGCCACCGTTTTCTCGATCTCACCGCGTTCTTGCAGCCGGGCTTCGTCATTCGCCTCGCCGACGAGGACGGCGGACGCACCGACGACTCGCCCTTTCTTCAGCGAGCCCGCGCGGGCTTTTATGCGCAAGCCCAGTGGTGGCTGAAGCTTCGGTTTGAGGCGGAGTTCGTCCCAACCCCATCGATTCAGGATGCGTTCGTCGACCTGACCCCGCACCCCTACGTCAACCTGCGCGCCGGACAGTTTCAGGTGCCCTTCCTGCGGACGTCGCTCTTCAACGAGCTCGACCTCGGGTTTCTCGATCGACCGCTCTACATGCCGGCGCGCGGTTTTCGGAGCTCGATCGACGCGCTCCGGGTCCGCGACATTGGCGCGATGGTCCACGGGCGGATCGGCGACACCGAAGAGGGCGCGTTCAAACCGGTCTTCGAGTATCAGCTCGGCGCCTTCGTCGGCGGCGGCCCCAACGAACCCGACAACGCGGACAATGCGCTCCTCTACGCCGCGCGCCTTGGCTTGCATGTGTTTGGGCTTCCAGAGGGGGCCAACGAAGAGAGCGACATCGCCCGCAATACACGGCCGCGTCTTTCGCTGGCAGGCTCGGTGGTTTCGAACTGCAACGGCGACGAAAACTGGAACCGTGGGTGGAATACGGACGCGGAGTTCCGCTGGATGGGCCTCTACGTGTCGACGTCGTTCTTCTGGTTGAAGAACGGCCCGGCCAAGAGCGGACAGCTCGGGTACGGAAACGGCTGCGGACAAGGCTTCAACCTCCCGGAGGGCGATCCCGAACGACCGACCACGGAGCCCATCGACTTCATCTCGCGCGGCGCTCACCTGCAGGTGCAATACGTCCTGCCGGAGGTGCTTTTCCCGGTGCGAAACCAGGCCCTCGAGGTCCTCGCACGCTTTGACTGGGTGGATCCCAACACGCCTTTTGAAAGCGGGCGCGCGATTCGTGGTCCGAGCGACCCGGAGGCGTCCCCGCAGTACGTCGCCCCGGGCACCATCGACGACCCCGGCAACGCGCCGACGCGCTACCGGCTGACGTTTGGGATCAACTGGTTTCCCACCTCGGACCAGTCGCTCCGCATTCAGCTGAACTACCAGCACAACCGTGAGAGCGAAGACATCGTGACGGGGCTGGAGTCCACCGGTTCCGTTCGCAACGACGTACTCTGGCTGCAGATTACCGCCGGGCTTTAAACGCGACGACGAACTCGAGTGCGA
>JBCDAA010000362.1:0-9146 GCA_039186435.1 Myxococcota bacterium
ACCCGCGCGATCTCGCCCACCGTCGTCGCCTCGAAACCGTCTTTCAGAAGTACGCGTCGCGTGGCTTCGAGCATCGCCGCGACGAGGGCACGGCTGCGGTCCTGCTGCGGTTTCTTGCGAGGAGTGAGCCGAGGCATGCGCGCCATGCAAGGGAGCATACCTCGGCTCGGCGGGATCAATCGAAACGAGTCCAGAAGCCGTATTGGACCACTAGCTGGACGTCCTGCACGCGATCCCATTGAAGGCTTGGTACATCCTCGATTCGGAGCCGGTAGCGCCCGGCGAGGGGACGTCCGGCGAACGATGTCCGCCAGTAGTCCTCGAGGAGACTGCGATCCGCACTCGAAACAGGATTGGTGACGTACCGCTCGGCCACGAGCGCCTTGCCCGGCGCCTCGCCATCGAAGAGCGGCGCGAGATAGGTGCTCCCGTCGTAGCTACGCACCTCGTAGGGACCATCGTGCCGCAACGATACCGGCAGGAACGCGCTCGCGTTGCAGGTCGTTGGCCAGTCCGAGTCCTCGCAGTCGCGAACTGCTGTGCCGACCACATTGACCGCAAAGCGGCTCATTCGATAGTTGAAGCTGCCGAGCGATATCCCACCCTCGGGAAGAAGCTCACGCTGTTCGAGTTCCTCAAGAGAGAGCGCGAAGGTGGACTCCCAGAAGCAGCGCTCTGGAAGTGCTCCTGCTTCGCCAGGCGGACAAGAGACCGTCCCATCCGGACAGATCGGCTCGCACACGTACTGCCAGTTGTCTGCCCGGAACTGGTCACCGGTGGTGTCCTCACAGCTCGCAGCCGGCCAGCTCAAGTCTTCGTCCGTGGAGAAGTAGCTGTTTGGAGTTGCATCCTCGATCGACATCTCCAACTGGGGCGCTGCGAAGTCGACGAACTCAAGAGCGTCTGTCGGATCAACACGCGGCCGGAACCGCACGCGAACATCCTGCGAAACAGGGTTGCTCACGGGTACGAAGTAGCGTCGCCAGCACGCATGTTCCCAAGGCTCAGCAGCGAGGGGTATGGCGTCCATCGTCGTGATATCGCTACCGTCCGCGGCGAGAATCTCGACTCGGAGACCCGAGTCCGCAGGCGTCTCGACCATCTCGCAGTTCATCGTTGCGACCCGCTCGTACCAGGAGAGCAGGTGATCTCCGTCCGCGAGCGTCAGTCCTTGCGTCCACCACGGGAGTTCCGGCGTTGCGCCTTCTTCGGGCTCAAGCGCGGGCAGCGCATACGCCAAACGCGCCGCAGTCGCGCCACCGAGGGCGTTTGCCTGCTCCGGCGGCAAGGCACCTTCCGACTCACCAAAGGGAGTCTCCGGCAGAGCGCTCGCGACGAGCGAGTACCCGTCTGCACTCGCCTCCGCGGCCCATCCTCCCGTCACAACGTCGTACGTATGCGACGGATCCGAACTCCAGAGGAGGAGGTTCCACCCTTCAAGATCACACGCGATGCGTTCACGGTAGATATCGTCACGGAGAGAAATCACCGTGGTGTCGATCTCATCCTGAAGCGGAAACGTGACTTGGTAGGTATCCGCGAAGGTCTCGAGCTTTTCTAGCCAGTCGCCTAGGTAGGCTTCGGCGTAGTTGTCCTCATTCTCGTAGTCGCGAATGCGGTTGTAGTCGATCCCCTGGGACGTACAGAGAGTGTCGACCCATGCCGAAGGCGCTTCGCCGGTGCCGTAGCTCTCGACGTCCATCTCGCTAAGGTCGACGCCAAAGCGCTGTTCCGTCGCGCGACGCGCAAGATACGCCAGCCGAATCGCCGACCTCCGCGCTTCCTCGTAGCGTTCGTTGGCGGTGTTGTAACGCCGGCGCATGACGGTGTTGACGTTGTACTCGCGGCCAACCGAGTCGACGTCCTGCAAGAGCACGTTCGCCGCTGCGCGGCCCGCCGAGGCACGCTGCTGATTGAGCTGCGCAAGGACCCCGTTGATGCGGCTGTACGTTGCAGCAAGCTCACTTGCGGAAGCCGCGAGCGCATCGATCCGCTGACCAAGACTCAACGTGATCTGGATAAGAACTTCTGTCTGCTGAAGACCAAGGGCCTCTTCCTGGAGCGCGATCTGCTGCAGTGCAGCCGCGTTGGATACGCCCTGAGCGAGACTTCCGCAGGTCTGCGCAGCGTCCACCACCTTGCCGACGCTCGACGGATTGAAGCTCGTGATCGTCGACGCCGCATCGAACACCGCCTTGCCGCATTTCGCGACCTCGCCGAGGCGTTCCATGAAGCTCGGCTCCGCGGTCAAACTCTGCTCCTCGATGTCGAGCAGCTCGAGCTCAATATTCAACTGGTTGATCTGCGCCTCCGCGAGTCGGAGATCGGCGGAGAAATCTCGAAGAGTGCTCGCCACGTGCCGTGTCGACATCACAACGGACTCAAACGTTCCGCGAAGCTCCGCGACGCTCTGTCCGTACGCACCACGATAGATCGGGAACGTCGGATCGATATTTCCGGCTGCAACGTCTTCCGCGACCGTCTGCGGCATCTCGAACAGGACCATTCGCTCAAGCGAGCCTTCGATCTCGTCCGCTCCGCAGCTCAGCAGACCCGCAAGCACACCAAGATCATCCAACGTGTTCACGTCCGGGACGGCGAGTACGTCAAGGCAGCCGCCTTCACGCCGCTCGTGCGTTGCAAGGCACGCGAGCTCCATCGCATCGAGAGCATCTCCAACCGAAAGCTGAGCCGGAGAATCGCCTTCGCCATTGAAGAGAATGATCGGCTCGCTAATGAGGGTGTCGTCAGGCGAGCTGTGATGGACGGGATTCTCCGCCCACTGAAGCGCGCGATAGAGATGTCCATGCGAGTTGGTTCGAAAGATGTCGTCTTGGACCTGCGCCGAGTAGACGCCAGGCTGATTCACCGGCCAGACATGCGTCAGCATGGGGCAGAGCGCACCGTCCGTGGCCTCCAGGAGACCTCCTGTGAACGCGTCGCCGGGACCGAACTCGAAGAGCTGCGGAAAGCCCGGGCTCCCAGACCCGTCCGAGAGAAGAATGCAGCTTCCGTCGTAGGGGCCACCGTTGAGCTCAGGATCATCTGGGTTGTACGCAAAGCCTGTGCGGCGGACGATTTGCGCATCCGAAATGCTTGCCCCAAGCCCTTCGAGAACCGTCGTGAGCCAAGCCGGGCTGGGCGAAATGCCGCCGTAGTTGTCTCCCCATCCCGAACCCCACGCAGTCCCGTTTCGACAGTTGATGCCGCCGCCGTTCAAGTCGACACAGGCCGTCGAGACATTGCCAAAACGTAGGCATGCCGTTTCGCCATCCTCTCCAAGGTGCTCGATTCCTCCCGTCGGCTCAGACTGCGGACAGGCCCAACCGTTGACGATGTAGTCGTCCGGGATCGGAATCGTGCGCGTTGTCGAAAACAGGCGAGGGGCCGTCGTGTTGCCAAGAAGTCCGACGGTATAGAGGGCTCGGCCGACCCGGTGGCTCCACTCCCGGCGGGCACGAACGTCGCTGCACGACCCACCCGCGCCACAGAGAAATGGGCGCCCGTTCTGCGGAGGATTCCCGCACAACCCTCCGGGACCCTCGGCGAGCGGGTGAGGAGCACACGGAAATGCGTCATCCGCGTTCGGGCCATTCTGAAGCGTCCCCGTTCCAAACCACGGGGATCCGCCGCGGTTTGTGTAGCCGAAGGAAAGAAGCTCTGGGTCGTAGCCGATCCAGTGAGCGAGCTCTCGAAACGCGGCTTCGTTGAACCATGGCGAGTTCGCGATCTCGGCGATCACATCCGTGCCAGTCTGGCCCGCGCGAAGCCGAACAAGATCGTGGCAGGAAAAGCTCTCGTGGCCGTCGAAGTCAGACACCGAGAACCCCAGCGACATCGTCGACACCTCCGTCGTCGCGCCCATGGGTGCTCCAGGAAAGAGATTCAACTGGCAGGAGGCTTCATCGTTTACAGCAACGGGGCAGACAGGACAGTCCTCCCCGACGTCGCAGTGGCACGGAATGCCCTCGCTCACGAAATAGCAAGCCGGGCGATCTCCCATTGCCGCGGTAACCAGCTCTCCATGTCCAAGGCATCGCTCCAGCCCCGCTGTGTCGGGACCGAAGATACAAACCCCCTCGACGCAACTACCGCCGTCGCACCCGGTATCGTCGGCACAAGCGGTTGGGGTCAGCGCTTCCACATTGACCACTCCTCCGCAAAGCGCCTCCAGCTCCTCGCGCGCGCTTTCCGCGCGGCGATCCATTTCGAGCCCTGTGAGGACGACTTCTTCTCCTAGAAAGTCTGCTCGCGCAGCGGCGTCTTTCGCAATCTGAATGAAGTAGCGATAGCTCGACTCGATCGCGTCTCGCCCGGCTGCTGCCTCGATGACCTCCGACTCCAGCGGCACGCGCAGATCGCAATCCACGTCGCCACAGCACGTGCGCGGCCGCGGACAATCGAGGGGATTGACCTCCACGCTAGCTGCAGCGCGCTCCACCACCGCGCGACCCACCGGAACAAGCATCGAACGCGAGTAGGCGCCCGTCTGAGGTCCCGGTTCCAGGCCGAAACCCGTCAGCGCCTCGCGACTCGTTCCGCGGCGCACCGTCACGTAGATACGTCCCGCGCCAGGAATCGCTTCGCCTCGATAGGCGAGGGGCAGATCGCTCGGCCTCACAGCGAACTCGAGAAACTTGTCAGCGAAGCCGCTCTCGCGATCGGTACCCGACACCGCGCGGGCCGGGATCTGGTGATCCTCAAGCGCGCAGCCTTGGCCGCTCACCTGCTGGGTGGTCGCGCACTCGAGACCATCTCGACCCCACCAGAGTTCGTAGTTTTCGTCCGTTTCGTCGAGGCCAAAGATGCGAACGCGCACCTGGTCGACGCCACCCTTCTCATCCGGCGCGCCGATGTCGACGCGAACCCGCGAAGGAACCACCGAGCGCGCGTAGCCGAGCGCCGTCGCGACCATCGCCGCGGGCGAGCCGCTCCGTACATCGACGATCGATCCGCCGCGCACGTCCACGCGTTCGAGGGCGCCGCGAAGCTTGCTCGCCACGAAGTCGAACGCCTGCAGTACGCCGCGCTCCGCGTAGGTTCGGCTCGCCGCGTTGCCGTTGACGCCCGTGCGCTCGTCGACGGTGTCGTCGAAGCGCGCCACGCCAACCTGCTCCGCAAAGTAGTACGCCGGATCGGGGGCGATGGCGGACTCCTGGGTGCCGGTGACGCGAAGGACGCGCTGACCCTCTTCCCGAACCGGGCGAATCGTTCGGCCGAGTGTTCGCGCCTCGCGCGTCAGAATCTTCGCAGCTTCGATCAGCTCATCGGCGTCGGCGCCCGCGTTCTCCGCGAGCCAGGCCCGCGTGCTGGACGAGGAGTCTCCGCCAAACGCCACCGGATGATCTTCTCGGAGGGCGGCCTGAATGTCGTCGAGGAGCGCGTCCTCACTTCGGTTCACACCCGTTCGGGGATCGACCCGAACCGCGCGGAGAACAGCCACCGCGTGATAGAGCTCGGGGGTGACCTCGTCGCAGCGAGGCGGCGGCACATCGTCGGGATCGTCTTCCGGCTCGTCGTCGGGCGGCGGAGGACAGTCGACCGGACCCACGCAGTCCTGATTGGGAAGAAGGTTGCCAGCCGCATCGCGACATCCCGGGTAAGGACAAACCTGCGACTCCCCGCCGGGAAGCCAGCACTCGGTGCAACCGGTGGGCGGCGGCTCTTCCGGCTCATCGCAGGGTACCGCCATGTCGTCGCAGAGCGGGGTGAGCTCGCCGTTGCGATAGCAGTCATCTGAGCAGACTTCCTCCTGCCCGCCCGGGATGTAGCAGATGTGGCAGTCGTGCTCGGGAGAACCGGCCCAAAGCCCGAACGCTTCCGACCGTGAATTATGACGCCCATATTGTGCCACAGCCGCCGCGCGAGCACCGTCGCGATCTCGGGAGCGCCTCGCGTCCGCTTCTGCAAGAATCGCGTCCTCCGCGGCTTCTGCCGCTTCCACCATCGCGCTCATCGCTTCCGCGGTCGCACCGGTCACCACGAACGCGAGGGACACGTCGTCCCGCCGATCGGAGGACAACCCTTCGCCTCCATCGCTTCGTCCGCCCGGAACCGTCTGCGTCAACACCCCGTCGTCACAGATGTCCGCGTCGAGGATCTCCGCGCCTTCAAGAGCTGCCGCGCGAAACGCCTCCGTCGCCAGAATACGAAACGACCCGCGTGAATCGGTGTCCGGAATCGGGATCGTAAACGAGAGACCACGGCCGGTCAGCGCCGTTTCCCGCTCCGAGATCCGCTCGCCTTCCTCAAGCGGCGCGCGATCCTCCGTACGCCCGTCGATGAAGACGTCGAGGGGCTTGATCGCGGATGCAAGCGTCATCCACTGGTGCCCCATGCACAGGTGCTCCTGCTGCGCCTGAACGCGAGCGCGCACATCGCACGTCTTCGGGGCGGTGCGACCCGTGGAGCTCGTCACGTCGCGAAAGCGGGTTGCGATCGTGTCCGCGCAGACGTTCGCAAGGGCGCTCGCAAGCTCGTCGATGCGAGCGTCGCTACCGATGGTCGCGCGCTCGAGGCGGAGCGAGGTGCCGTCCGGGACCTGAATCCCGATGGTGCGACCTGCGGAGAGGGCGCGAGAGGTTTGCGCGAATCCGCCTGTCTCGTCTGCCCCGCACCCCGCGATGCCTAGCAAGACAACTATCGACGCAAAACCGATCGATTTCAGCCTGAACATCTTCACTCCATTCAACATTGAAACACGGAACATTTACTTATGACCTGCACCACCGCCGACGTGACCCACGTGTCCATGGAGATCCGTTGGCGCGAGAATCATCGTCTCTGCGTCTTCGTTGTGGTGCCACGTATACGATTGACGGCCTACGCGGATTCGCTTGCCATCACTGCTGACCCTGACGTTGGGGTGCGCAGCACGAATCTGCTCGATCACTTGATTTGTAGCGGTGCGAAACGAGTTCGAGTACGTATGCCCGTCAACACCCAAGGGAACTCTAGCCTTTACAAGGTTCCCGTTTACGTGAAGCGAGTACGGCTCGAATCTCGCGGCACGATTGGTGTCAAACCGAACTCCTTGCGGATACTTCCTGCGAAGCCGCGCTCGAGTTGCTGGACTCGTCACGTTATCAAAGTGGTACGTCTCGCCAGCATTCGCCGATCCTCGCGACGGGTTATACGTACTTGGCGGCTTTTTGCCGGCCCTCCTACGATTGCGATGAGGTCGGGCTCGCCGATTCGTTCCCGGAGCACGAGGCATCACACCCGCGGGCCGAGGCGCAGAGGCGTCGAGGATCGCGCCGGCTGCCGCATGCGCTCGAACGCACCTATGGGTATTGCAGCGCTTCCGACCAACTTCAGCCATCGCTGCGCCGCCCGGCGAAACCATCATCTGTCCGGTTTCAAGCCACGCAGCGATTTCCGCATCGCGCTCGGCCATTGTGATTCCGCCGCACCCTTCGTCGGGACACGCGGAAGCCGACGCGCCCTCATTCAGGCGGGGGGAACGACCCATGAACAAGCTCGGCACGGATGCTTTCATCCACGCGATGTCCGCTTCGGAGAGCTGCACATAGTCATCCGGGTTCGCGGCCATATCCCGCTTCAGGTTGCCGAGCTGCTCTTGCTCGCAGGCGGAGCCCGCTTCGCACGACTTCGTGAGCGCTTGTTGGGGACCCAAGCCGGTGGGATCAGATGCCTGAAGCATCTGCGCGGAGGTGTAGTGATAGGAGTTCCCGAACTCCCCGCCGCCAACGAGATGGACATGCGCTGGGTCTGAAGACAGGAAACGACCCAAGCGTGGAATCAGATACCGAGCATGCAGGTACACCAGCCCGACCTCTTCGTCGGCCTCCTTGCCCGTAAAGCCCATCGGCTCCGTCGCGACACCCACCTCGTGCTGCGTGCGTAGCGACTCCCGCGCGCCGTTCGGGTAGTAGCAGCTGCTCTCGAGGAGCTCGCCGCTCTGCAGATCGATCACCGCGCTCGTGCTTTGAATGAGGTTGGCGATCGGCAGCGTGATGCGATGGTCGCGATCGAGCTGCGTCGGATCGTCACTCGTGTTCTTCCACACGACGCGCGCGCCGCTCGCCATGTACTGCGTCTCGGTTCCGAGGGGGACGGACGCGTCGTACCGGTCCTCGGCAAAGTTCGGCACCATTCCGCGGCGCTCAAAGTCGCCGGGATAGACGTAGAGCGTCGCGCGACGTGGGGGTGCCCCATCGTCCTCCACGGCGATCGTCTCTTTGACTACGCGCTGAAAGCCGCCGTCGTAGCGATAGCGCTGCCGCACCGCGAGGGTCCAATCGCCGACGCCGTTTCGGTCCCGCCGGAATGCCCCGTTGAGGCGACCAACTTCGTCCCAGAAGTACTCGTAGTGCTGCTCGCGGTCGCAGCGACAGCGCGCCTCAAGGTTCGTGCGGCGCGTGTCGAGGTCCGCGTCGCGATCGTCGAAGCACGTCGATCCCGCTTCGCCCATGGCCGGCGCGATGTCACGGCACTGCCCTCGCACCGTCATGGCGACGACGTTGCCGCTCTCGCCGTAATCGAGGGTGACCCAGCCGCCGCGGTCGAGCGTGATGTCGATCGCGCCGGGATCTCCATCCGGGAGGTTCGTCGAAAGGCGCATCGCCGCCGGGCGGTCGCCGTCCGCGATCGAGCCGTTCGTGATGTCGCCGATCGAGCGCTCGTAAAAGACACTTTCGTCGTCGGTCCATTCGACGCTATTCGCGAGCCAGTCGGTCGTGTACGTCAGATTGACGACGCGCCCGCTCGGAAGCGCCGACACGCTCTCGGCCGGGTTCGTCCGCATCGGATCCGCGCCGCGATGGGTCGTTCCATCCGTGTTCGCGGCTTCGAGTTCCGCGCGCCAGTCCTGCGCGTTGTCGAACTCGCTCCAACCAGCGGCAGTGCTGTACTCGTAGTCGACCGCCGCCACGCGATAGAGCGCATCGTGGAGAACGCGCGCCGTCTGCGGACGAAAGCCGTCCGGCCACTCCGAGGCTTCGCGCAGGTCGTGGAGTTCAATGAGGTTGTCGGCGCCGTCCCAGATGAGCCGCTGATGCGTCACCGCCGTCACCGCCGAAAGACTCTCGGCAACCATGCCGGTCGGGGTGCGCTCGGTTCGCATCGACACCGGGCGGCGCCGCGCGTCGTAGAAGGTCGTCGAGGTCGTTCCCCCTGCGTCGCCG
>JBCDAA010000363.1:0-9126 GCA_039186435.1 Myxococcota bacterium
CAGCGACTGCAGCTTCACCGTCTTTCGCGAAAACACCGAGGGCATCTACGTCGGGGTGGGCGGCCACTTCAAAAAGGGCACGCCGGACGAGATCGCAATTCAGGAAGACATCAACAGCCGCAAGGGCGTCGAGCGCATCATTCGGGCTGCCTTCGAGCACGCCAAGACCGTCGGCGCGAAGACCGTGCACATGGCCGACAAACACAACGCCATGAAGCACGCCCACGAACTTTGGATTCGCTGCTTTCGCGAGGTCGCCGATGAATACCCTGGCATCGAAGCCAAGCACGTCTTCGTCGACGCGATGTGCCTTTTCATGGTGCAGGACCCGTCGCAGTTTGAGGTCGTAGTGAGCTGCAACCTCTTCGGGGACATCATCACCGATCTCGGCGCCGCGCTTCAGGGCGGGATGGGCATGGCCGCCAGCGGCAACGTAAGCCCGGGCAAGGTCAGCATGTTTGAGCCGGTCCACGGGAGTGCGCCGCCCCTCACCGGCAAAGACGTCGCAAACCCGCTCGCCACGGTGCTCACCGTCGGCATGATGCTCACGCACCTCGGCTTCGAAGGCGAGGAAGCGCGGCTCACCGATCTTGTCCGACAGGCAATCGATTCCGGGAACTGCACGAAGGAAGTCGGCGGAACCCTCGGCACCCGGGCCACCGGCGACTGGATCGTTTCGCAGCTCTCGTAGCGCGTCAGCGCGGCGCAGCGGCCCAGGTCGGCACTCAATTCTCCTGGATAATTCCGCGGCACGCAGGTTGCTGTAGGCCTCGCATGCGTTCCCTCGGCGTCCTCAGTGCGTGCGCGTTGCTGCTCAGCGGCTGCTTTCTCGATCATGGCCGGAGTGAACCGCCTCCCGAACCCGAGATTCCCGAGCGACCCGAACCCGAGCCGGAACCCGAAGCGGACGTGCTTGTTTCTCTCTCCTCGGTGATGCTCGGCGACGACTGCGCGGAAACGGGCGCGGACATGGGCATCGCGGACTGCGACGGCGACGGATGCTTCGTTCCCTGCCAGCAGTCCGGCATGCAGCTGCTCTTTGAGGTGCGTCGCCTTCCCGAGATCCTCCCGGTGGAGATCGTGGAGGTCATGGTTCTCGACGCAGCGAGCGGCGAAGCGATCGAGGCGTTGACGCCGCGCAATCCTCGCCACTGGAACGACGAGGGCTATGTCGATTGGGATCAGCGCCTGATCGCGGTCGGCGAAGAACGCGCGAGCTGGGATCTTTCGGCGCCGGACTGGAACGCGATCGGGGGCGGGGAACCGTGGCGAACCTACGGCATGCCCTTCCAGGTGCAGATCACGCTGCTGGTGGGTACGGAAGAAGTCGTGCTCGTCTCCGACGAAGTCTATCGCCCGGCCGACATCGACACCTGATCCGAACGCAGCGTTCTAAACGACGGCGCCAATGCCCTTGAGACGCGCCGACGCACGCTCCGAGACGTCGGGCGGTCGCCACGCGATTTGACGCGGGTCCAAGTCGGTCAACGTCGCGAGCAGCACCGTGGCCGCCAGATGACTTCCGAGCGGCGATGCGTGATGTCGGTCGCTGTCGTAGAGATCGAGGTCCGTGGTCGTGATCGCGCGCGCCCACGCGTCCCCGACGGGCGCGACCTCAGCGCTCAGCGTTCGCCCGAGCGCGATGTAGGCGTTCCGCACCACCGAAAGCCAAGCCGCCGGTGAGCGCTTCGACCATCCATGCTTGTACGCGCCGTTGTCCGCCGCCCACGCCCAGGTCTGATAGAGCACGACCCGCGAGCGCGCCGCGAGGGCCGCCTTACCGAGGATCGCGCCGTACTTTCGAAAGCGTCGCGCTTTGAGGAGAGGGTCGGTGCTCCGCCCCTGCAGGACGACCGTGTCGAAGCGCCGAGCGATCGCGTCCAGACCACCGAGGCGACCCGCGTGAAGGGACCAGTCCGCGCCGCCTTCCACGACCTGTTCAACGGCGAGCGCGACTCCGCCTTCGTGGGCCATCGCCGCAACCTGACCCGGCACGTCGTTGTAGAAGGTGTAGCTATTTCCGAGAAAGAGGACCCGCACGCTTCTGCTCTAGAGCGTGATCCAGGACCATCGCAAGGAGATGGCATTCGAGGGCTGGGGCGGAAATCCGAGGTTTTCGACGAGGAGCAACGCCGCCATCGCGCGGCAGGACAAGCCAGCTATTCCCGAAGGGATGCCAGGAAATCTGCGGGGATGGGCCTCTCCGGTAGCATCGCGAAGGTAGCCGAACGCGCGTTCGCGCCTACATCCCCGTTATGGACCGCCTTGGCCAATGGCTCTTTTCGCACCAGCGCACGCTCGCTGGGGCGACGCTCGCCCTGGCGCTCCTCTCCGCGATCGGGCTCCTTCGGCTCTCGACCGATCTCGACCCGGCGGGTTTGGTCCCGGTGGAGCTCCCTCGAACGCTCGTCGCGGTCGTTGAGGTTGAGGAGTTTACGCCAGACGGCCTTCGGGACGTGGCGCATGTGAGCGAAGTCTGGGCGCGCGACGCGTCGGTCGAACGCGTCGAGTCGCTCACCCACAGCGCACTTCCGCACATCGCCGACCTCGACGACGAAAGCGACACGCTCGAGGCGATGATCGCGTTGATCGAGGCCTCGCCAGCTCACTTCGAAGGCGGTCTCTCCGGAGTCGCCGAACGCACCGGGGGTCCCCTCGTCGTCTCGCCGATGGGCGTGCGAGCTGGGCGCATTGCCGATGAACTTCGCGGCACTCTGGTCGGTCGCTCCGGACGCTCCGCGCTGGTGATCGCGGAGCTCGCACCCGACGCAGATCCCCAAGCGCTGACATCGCTCGTCAGCGACCTCGAGGCCGTCACGGTGACGGGCCTTCCGCTCCTGGAGGACGACCTCGAGCGCGAGCTGACGCGCGATCCCATCCTCCTCATCATCCTTGCGGCGCTTGGAAACGTCCTGGTGCTCTTTCTCGGCTTTCGACGTCAGGCCGGCGTTGCCCTTCCGCTCGCCGCCGCGGGTCTCACCATCGCCTTCGTCATCGGCGCGATGGGCTGGCTCGGCATTCCGCTCACGCTCCTCGACGTGATCATCCCGCCGCTTCTGCTGACGCTCGGGGTGAGCGACGCGGTGCATCTGATCGGTCGCGACGCGGAAGAACGTCATCGCGGCACGCCGGAAGACGCGGCGCGGGCCAGCTTTCGCGTCATGGCACGAGCCTGCCTCGCGACGTCGGTCACCACCGCCATCGGCTTTGGCTCTCTGCTCGTCGCCGACAGCCCCGCCGTGCGTCGCCTCGCCATGCTCAGCATCCTCGGCGTCGTCGTCGCGTACGCCGTCACCGTTCTCGTCGTTCCGACGCTCCTGCCGCGCTTTCGCGGAACGCCCCATCAACCCGGGCCGTGGACCTCGTGGATCGCCGAGATCGGCGTGCGTCATCGCCGAGGGATCCTTCTCCTCGCGGGCGTCGTCGCCGTCCTCTCCACGGCGGCCGCGTCCACCATCGACGTTGGCACCCGGCTCCTCGAGCCCTTCGACGAGGCCCATCCACGGGTCGCGACGAGCCATTTCGTCGCCCGCGAGCACATGGGAATTCGTCAGCTAGAGGTCACAACCCAGAGCGAAGAAGCCGCGTCGAGCCTCACCGCGTGGCTTCGCGAGCAGCCGGAAGTTCTCGGGGTGCGCGGCGCGGTTCCGCTGCTCGACGCGGTGTGGCGAAAGGTCGCGAGCGGACCGCGACCGGAGGGAGTTCTCCCGGAGCTTCGCGGGCTCGCGGAAGCCGCAGGCGCAAATGTCGGCCCGGGCCAAACGCTTCTCGTGGGCCTCGGCGATCTCCCCGACCGCGACATCGTGGCGCTCGCCGAACGCATTCGCGCCCAGGACGCAGAGGTCGGCGGCGAAGCGTGGGTCACCTCCACGGAGCTTCAGTCGCTCACCTGGCAGCTCGTCGGCGGCTTCGGCATCGCGCTCCTCGTCATCGTCGGTGTGCTCGGCGTGCTCCTTCGCAGCATGCGCCTTGGGCTCTTGAGCCTTCCCCCGAATCTTCTCCCGCTGATGGTTGTCGCCGGATGGATGGGCCTTCGCGACATCCCGCTCACCGCGTCGACGGCGATGGTCTTCGCGATCACCCTTGGCCTCGTCGTCGATGGAACCATCCATCTGATGATGCGCTACCGCGAGGAACGACAGCACAAGGCGCGTCAGGAGAGCGTCCGCGCGACCATGCGCCACAGCGGCCGGGCCGTACTGCTCGGCGGCGCGACGCTTCTCGCGGGCTTTGCACCGATTCTGGCGAGTCGTTTCGAGCCGCTGGCGCTCTTCGCGGAGCTCAGCGTGGTCGCGATCGTGGCAGCCATCCTCGCGGAGCTTTTCCTGACGCCTGCGCTCCTTGCACGCCCCGGTCGTAACAGCCGTCTTCCACGCCTTTGATAGGGTTCGCGTTGTGTTGTGAGCCGAGTGCTCGCGACGTTGCACCTATCTCGCAATGCGTTTCCTATCCCGGCTTCTTCCGGCGCTTGTGCTGGTTCTTGCGTGCTCCAAGTCGCGATCTCGCACGGACGCCGGAGCGACGCCCGACGGAGCGTTCGACGCGACCGTGGACGCCGGCGTCGACGCAGTGCTCCCGATGGGCTGCGCAGCCCCTGCCTGCGAGCCTCGCCGCTTCGACACGCAGGTTCGCCCTCGCCTCGTTCCCCCCGACGTCTTGGCAAACATCGTAACGGCACAGTTCGATACCTCGTGGGAGGTCGCGGGAGAGCGAGGCCGCGTAGGCCCCTTCGCGTTTCCGGATCCCTCGCCGGTCTACTTCGACCGTCTGCTCCAGTCGGCGTTGCCGGCCGCAGCCGCACGCGCGAACACCATCGAAGCCGCCTGCGAGGCCGACCCCGATTGCGTCGTCGCCATGGTCTTCAGCGATCTCGCAACCCTCACCCGAAGTGAACGCACCGTCGACGCAGACTCCATTCGGGCGGCATTCGCGCGCGGCACAACACCTCGCGCTCTCCTTCTCCAAGGACTGCTCGCTCCGCAGTTCTTCACCGTCCGCCTCACGCAGACAGGCCTCGCCGAACGGATGACCTTCGCGCTTTGGCGCGAGGCGCCGGACCCGTCCGTGGAGGCGCTCATCGCTGACCCTGAAGCGCTCGTCGACCGCGTCTTGAGCGATCCGCGCGCAGCCCAAGGCATCGAGCGCTTTCACCGCGAGTGGCTTCGCACCGATCGCGCGAGCTCTCCCCTCGCCGATCTCATGCAGCGCGAAACCGAACTCTACGTGCAGAACGTGTTTCTTGAGGACGGAACGTATCGCGACCTCGTCGGCGCCCCCTACACGTTTGTGAACGACGAGCTCGCAGCGTTCTACGGCCTTGAGGCGCGAACGAGCGAGTTCGAGCAAGTCGCTCTCGACCCCGCGCGCGCAAGCCTCTTTGCCCACGGGAGCCTCACCGCCGGCCGCTCGATTCCGCTACGCGCCGCCTTCCTCGGCAACAACGTTCTCTGCCAGGAGCTTCCTCCGCCGCCGGCGGACATCGATCCGGATCCGGAGCCTGCCCCGGGAGACACGCGCCGTGAACGCTACGAGGCGATCGTTTCCCATCCAGACTGCGCTGGCTGCCACGCTCTCTTCGACTCCTTCGGGTTCGCGTTCGAATCGATCGGTCCGGAAGGGCGCACCGTCGCCGAAGACATGGGACGCCCGATCGACGACACCTTCGCGATGACCTCCTGCGTCGGAACCGACGAGGGGATCTCCGGCGCGGGAATCGAAACGATGACGAGCTGGCTTGCCGAGAGCGAAAGCGCCCACGATTGCTACCTCCGGCAGTGGGTGCGATTCATGTTCGCGGCGGAACCGATCCCTTGCCTGGTCTCCGAGATCGACTTCAGTCCAGCGCAAAGCAGCCTTCGGCAGATGTTCGTGAACCTCGCCTCACACCCCCGCGTTCAATCGGCCGCCTTGCCGCCTTTCGGGGAACGAGTTCTCGAGCTGCGCGCTGTAGGCCCGGAGGAGGAGCTGAGCATCGCGCTTCGCAACACGATCGAGAGCCTCGAAAGCGACGACCCAACGGAGTTTGAGCAGCGGATTCTCGAATCGTTCTACGAGCTCGAGGCCCGCGTACGCTGAGCTTGCACACGATATTGATAATCGTTATCAGTAATACGTGGGCGAGATTGGCACCGCGCTTCTTCTAACGTTAGCCGCTGGGTTGTCGACAGCAGTCGGCGCTCTTTGGGTGGTTCTCCGTGGCACCCCAACGAACCGCTGGCTCGCTGCGGCCTACGGGTTCTCCGCGGGGGTGATGCTCTACATCTCCTTCGCGGAACTCCTGGTCGCAGCGCAGGGCACCTTCGTGGAGACCCACGGCGAGCGCTACGGATCGCTCATCGCGGCGAGTTTCTTTCTCGCTGGGATCATTGGCATGGGTTGCTTCGAACGGGTTTTTCCAGAACCCGAGGTCGACGATCCCAAAGGTCGCGATCGCCGCATCGGGTGGCTCACCGCGGCCGCCGTGATGCTTCACAACTTTCCCGAAGGCATCGCGACGTTTACGTCGTCGCTCGGAGACGTCCACGTCGGAATGGCCGTCGCCCTCGCCATCGCCGTGCACAACATTCCGGAGGGAATCGCAGTCGCTGCGCCGGTCCATCGCGCCACCGGCAGTCGCCGCATCGCGCTCGCGTGGGGGCTCATGAGTGGTCTTGCGGAACCGATCGGCGGACTCGCGGCATACCTCTTCCTGCGCCCGTGGATGTCCGAGCCCGTCATCGCAGGGGTCGACGCCGTGGTGGGCGGAATCATGGTGTACGTGTCGATTCACGTGCTGATGCCGCAGGCCGACCGCCTTCGCGATGGGCGGACCTCCTTTGTGGGTCCTGCGGCAGGGATGGCCGCGATGGCGCTCTCTCTCGCGTGGGTCTAGCCGAGCCACAGTTCACCAAAGCTCTGTGACGGCTCACGGCAGGGTGCTGGCCGATTGACCCGGCTGTCGTAGGCTCCCCGCGATGCCGAGCCCCCAGCCCACCAAGGCCACCCCCACCACGATTCCCTGTGTCGAGCCCGCAAGCGGCGCCCGCCTTGGCGAGGTTGCCATCACCTCTCCGGAGCAAACCCGCGAAGCCATCGCGCGCGCCCGGGACGCGCAGCGGATTCTCCAGAAGACGTCGTTTGCGACGCGGCGCTCGGTACTGCGCCATCTTCAGGCGCACATCCTCGAGCACGCCGACGAGCTCTGCGACATCATCGTGCGCGACTCCGGCAAGACCCGCGAGAACGCGATGATGGGCGAGGTCTGGCCGGTCAGCGAAAAGATCCGCTGGACGATCCGCCACGGCGAACGGCACCTCAAAGACGAGTCCGTGTCGAGCGGCCTCTTCCTTCACAAGAAGGCGACCATTCAGTATCGCCCGCGCGGCGTCATCGGCGTGATCTGTCCCTGGAACTATCCGCTCCAGAACATCTTCGGACCGACCGTGCACTCGCTCTTCGCCGGCAACGCCACCGTCGTCAAAGTCAGTGAGCACGTCGCGTGGTCGACCGCGCGCTTTCAGCGGATCTTCGACGAAGCCCTCGACGCCCACAACCTTCCGCGGGACCTCGTCCAGTGCGTGCAGGGCTATGGCGACACCGGTGCCGCGCTCGTTTCCGGCGGCGTCGATCTCATCATCTTCACCGGGTCGATGGGCAACGGCCGCAAGGTCATCGCGGAGAGCGCGAAGTCGATCACGCCGGTCATCCTGGAGCTCGGCGGCAAGGACTCGATGATCGTGTGCGAGGACGCCGACCTCGAGCAGGCCGCCTACGCCGCGCTCAACGGCTCCTTCATCGCCGCCGGTCAGAACTGCCTCGCCGCCGAACGTACGCTGGTGCACCGCGACGTCTACGACGCGTTCGTGGCGCGCGTGGCGGAGCTCGCGCGCTCCCTTCGGCAGGGCACGCCCCACCAGGAGCAGGTCGAAGTCGGCGCGCTCGTCACGCCGCAGCAGCTCGAGATCGTCGAACACCTCGTCGACGACGCGCGGAGAAAGGGAGCCCGCGCCCTCGTCGGTGGCGAACGCGTCCAGCGCCCGGGCAACTTCTTCGCGCCGACCATTCTCGTCGACGTCACGCCCTCCATGAAGATCATGCACGAGGAGACCTTCGGCCCGGTGATGGCGATCTGCCGCGTCGACAGCGACGAGGACGCGATTCGCATCACCAACAGCACGCAGTACGGCCTCGGCGCCACGATCATGACCAAGAGTCGCACCCGCGCGCGACGACTCATGGACGCCATCGACACCGGCAGCGCATCCGCCAACGACTTCGGCCTCGCGTACATGGCGCAGGATCTTCCCTTCGGCGGCGTTCGCGGCTCGGGCTTTGGTCGCCTCAACGGGCGCGACGGCCTTCGCGCCTGCACGAACCCAAAGGCGCTCCTCGAAGATCGCTTTTCGCTTCACGCGCCTGCGAAGATCTATCCCGTCGGCGACCACGACTACGACCTCGTCCGCGGCGTCGTGAAAACGCTCTACGGCGTCGGCCTCAAGGGACGCGCCGCCGGCGTTCGTGACCTCGCGAAAACGCTTCGCCGAAAACTCCGCGGCTGATGAGCTACGACTACATCGTCATCGGCGGCGGCTCGGCCGGCTGCATTCTCGCGGCGGAGCTCTCCGCGCATAGCAGCGTGCTTCTTCTCGAGGCGGGTCCTCACGCCGAAACGCATCCGGAGACGCTCAGCGCCGACGGCTACAAAGAAGCGTTCATCAACGACGAGTTGATGCACGAGCGCTTCAGCGTCACCGACGATCGCTGGGGCAAGCGGCGCCTCTTTATGGGCTCCGGACGCGGCCTCGGCGGAAGCGGCTCCATCAACGCGATGGTCTACACCCGCGGCGCGAAGGAAGACTTCGACCAGTGGCCCGAAGGCTGGCGATGGGACGACGTGGTTCCGACCTTCAAAGCGCTGGAGGGGACGCTGCGGCCGCATCGGCGCGACCCCACCGACTGGACCGAGCGCTGCATTGCCGCGGCCGAAAACGGGGGCTTTCGGCGCAAGGCCGATCTCAACGACGGCGACCTCTCCGGGGTCCTCGGCTACGAGTGGATGAGCTACGAGGGCGACCGCCGCCGCTCGTCGTTCGCGGCCTATCTGCAGCCCGTACTGGGACGCCCGAACCTCACCGTGCGCACCGGCGC
>JBCDAA010000364.1:0-9070 GCA_039186435.1 Myxococcota bacterium
GTGGCGATGTCCCTCGCCCTCGTCTGCGGCGCGATCGCGACCGGCGCGCTGGCCTTCGCAAGCTACCGCGAGCGCGTGGTGGTGCAGCGCCTTGTTCTTCGTCTTCGCGATCTCAAGACCCGTGACGCAACGCTTCGAAGCCTGCACTTTCGCGTCGACCAGGCGGTCGCGAGCCGAAGCGAGTTTCGCATCGAGGAAGCGCTCCGCTTTACCCTCGAGCCGTTAATCATCGCCGGGCTCTGGGATGAGGTCTCGGCGCTGACTCGTCGCGCGCATCATCAAGAAACCCACAGCGCGTTCGGACGGTGGCTCGCCGGGGTTCGCGCGCTTGCAGAACTCTACCGGGGGGAGCTCGACGCAGCTGAAGCGGTACTCGCCGGGCTTTCCCTGGACGACCCTTGGCTCGCGGCGGTCGACGCGCTTCGCCTCGCGCTCACCGGACGCGGCGACGACGCCCTTCAGCGCATTGCCGACGCCGGTCCTTCCCCGAACCTCGCCGTTCGCTATCAACGCGACCTCGCCGAGGTGCACGCCCTTGCGGCCAACGGACGACGAAGCGAAGCCCGACAACGAATCGAAGCCTCCATTCGCCGAAACGACGGCTTCGTCGACGCGGTTCTCGATCTTGAAGGGCCCGCGTCCCCGATCGCCCGCGCCGTGGTTGCAGGCCCCGCGGGTCCCTTTCGCGGCTAAACCGCTTTCACCGCCACCTCGACGAGCGCGAGCGCCTCCGCCAGCGGCTCGTCAACGAACGTCAGTCGGTGAGCTCATCAAAGCGGCAGTAGTTCTGATCCGAGTCGAAGTCGGGAATGCAGCGTTCCTCGGAGCCGCAGTCTTCGTCCGTGTCGCAGGGATCGGAGCAGATTCCCTGGCAGCCATCCGGACTGCCGCACGCGACGTCGCTCGCACAGATCAGGCTTCCCCCGCAATCGCTCTCGTCGTTGCAGATGTTTCCCTTGTCCGAGCGACAGGCGGTCAGGGGCAGAGCGAGAGCAAAGAGAACAATCAGCTTTTTCATAGGTCAACCATCCGAAGCGTCAGGAGATTCACCCGCATCGTCTGCGGGCGCGGCGTCCGACATCTCGCCGCTGTCTACCATGTCTGCGTCAGGAAGGCTGGGCGGAGGGGTCCCGACGGCGGTACACAACATTCCGGAGCAGATGCGACCGTTGGAACACTCATCGCTGGACATGCAGGGCTGCTCACAGCTCTGCCGGCAGCGATCACCCACGCAGGGCCAGTCAAAACAGACGAGGTTCGAGCCGCAGTCGCCATCGCTGCTGCAGCTGTCTCCGATGCCGCCGTCGCCACAGCCGACGAGAAGCCCGAACGCGAGAAGGAAGAACACAGGTTTCATGGCGGGACGCAGCCTGACCCAAGCCGTCGCCCTCGTCACCCTGATCCTCAGTGGGTGCGAAGAGCCCAAGGTCGACGCCTGCCCCGCTGGCTTTCGCGCGAACCCTGCTCACTCGGAGCGACTGAAGGCTCTTCTCCAAGGGACCGAGGCAGCGCGTCTTCTCTCCGCCGACGCCTCGGTCTGTTTTGGGCCAGGGCCTTCCGCTGTCACTGAAGACGGGGTTGTCCTCATGGAATCCGAGGAAGCCGACGAGGGAGCCGCCGCTCGCCTCGCACACCTTCTTCTTCATGTGGTCGACGGGTCCCCATTAAATCTGAGCGCAGACGGAACGTGTGATGAGCTCGTCGACCGAGCCCTTCGTGCGGAAGCGAGGGCCTACGCTCTCGAGCTCCGGCTTCGCGACGCCCTTCGCGCAGGATTTTCGCCATACACCGATCTCGAGCGGGCGTTCCGGGATCGAGGGGAAGAGGGCATCGCGGACTACCTACGTTCCCATCCTCGAGGCGGGCCCGGAATTGACGGTCTCGGCTGGGCCTATCGCATCCGATGCGCCGAAAACCGCGCCAAATCCGCGCCGCGCTAATTTTTTTTCATTTTTGATCCACCCCCAATGGGGGAGTACGAAATTTGCGCATTTTCGTTCGATCCCCCAACTTGGAGGAGCGCTGTCACATCCGATCGCGATCACCGAGGGATGACAGGTTCCAATCCGTTCGTATTATTTAACAAGCACTGTAGTTCCGTTGCATTGGGAGTGCAAAGACATGCAGAAGATCATTGGGGTTGTGATTGGAACCTTATGGGCGTTTCCGGCGTTCGCCCAGACCACATTTAGCGATGTGGGGCCATCATCGGGGATCTCGTTCCAGCGGGCCACGTCGGACGTTTTTGAAGACATCGTTGTCCCTTTTCGGGAAGCTTCCTTAACGAATCCACTACCTGCGGCTCCGCCGTCCTTCCTCAATCCGGCAGGCTCCGACGCCGCCTCGCTTCCGCTCGAGCCGCACGGCCTCCCGGGCGTTGCGGTCATCGATTACGACGGGGACGGGGACCTCGACATCTTGGCGACCCAGGGCCCGGACGCCGGCAACCACCTCTATCAGAACCAACTCGCGCAAACCGGCAGCGCCACCTACGTGGAAGTTGCCGCCCAAGCGGGCATCGATACCGTTGATATGGACGCCACGGGGGTTTGTTACGGCGACGTCGACAACGATGGGGATCCCGACGTCCTTCTCCTCGGCCGCCATCAGGGCAACCGTCTGATGATCAACGACGGCAACGGCCACTTCAGCCAGCAAGCGTCCTCAGGCCTCGACCTCGACGATCGCCCCCACGCCTCCTGCGCCATGGGCGACGTGAACGGCGATGGCCTTCTCGACATCGCCATTGCAAACGCCGTTCTCGACAACGGCTTCACGGCCATCTTCTTCGAGGCCTTCGACGCGAACTTCCACAACCAGCTCTACCTCAACAACGGCGACCTCACCTTCGAGAACGTCAGCGAGCGCATCGAGCCGATGGAAGCGATTCCCCCTGGTAAGGCCACCATCACTTGGGCGGTCACGATCCTCGACATCGACCAGGACGGCGATCAGGACATCGTCTTCGCCGATGACAGCGGCGGCATCCCCGTCACCAAGATCGACCCCGTCAACGGCGTCGACCGCTCCTTCGTCCACGTGATGCTCAACGACGGCAACGGGTTCTTCGACCCCCTCGCCATCTTCGAGCGTCCCGAGTCGCCCGGTTCCTGGATGGGGCTTGGCTTCGGCGACCTCGACCACGACGGTCTCATGGACATCTTTGGCTCCAACTTCGGCGACTACGGTCTCGTGGTTGTGGGTCTGCCCTACTTCCAGGGCGACCAGGCCACGCGCTGGATGTACCAGCGTCCAGACGGCACCTTCTCCGACCCGGAGCTCGCCAACGGCGAAGCGTCGGTCTTCGGCTGGGGCGCAGCGGTCTTCGACGTCGACAACGACGGCGATAGCGACGCGATGTACCACGGCGGCCTGCAGATGCACTTCTTCTCCATCACAGACAACCCCGGCGTCGTGCTCATCAACGAGGACGGGCAAGGCGATCTGGTTCCCGACGTCGACGCCATGGGGCGTCGCCACACGCGCCGCAGCGTTCACGGCGCTGCGATCGGTGACCTCGACCGCGACGGCTTCGTCGATGTCGTGAGCATCTCCGGTTACAACATCGACCTCACCTCTCCGGTGCTTCCGGCACCCGTCACCTACGGCAGCGTCTTCGACGACGTAGGTCATTTCTCGCCTCGCTTCGTGCCTTCCGCGGCCGACCCCTCTCTTCTTCAGTGGAGCGGCGTCAACGAACTTCCCGGTGACCTCGCCGTCGATCGGAACGATGGCAACTCCGGCTACGGCAGCGTCACGTTCTCCGCGGTTGGCTCCGTGGGCATCACCCGCAACGGGCGCGCCCCCCGCGACGGAACCGGCGCTCTATTCACGTTCCGCCCGCACGGCATCGCCCCCGCGATGATGTCGATCACGTCCGGCAGCAGCCACACCAGTGCACACGCGCAGGAGGCGTACTTCGGCATGCGCGATCGGCGTTGGGGTCGCGTGGACGTGCTCTGGCCGGGTGGTGTTCGCAACCGTCTCTACGGCGTCCACCGCGGCGAAAATATCGCCTTCCCGGAGATTCCCTGCAGCGTTGATACGACGGTCAGATTCCGCCGCTACAAGCGTTGTGTGGTGCGCTCTTTACGTGACCTCAAGCGGGAAGGCGTTCTATCCTCCCGCGATGCAGTGCGATTCTTGGTTAGCGCTCTCGTGGGTTACTTCGACCGCTACTAACGTGGCGTCATGAAGTCAGCGATTCGGGAGAACTTCCCCGGACTCGAAATCGTGCAAGTCCGAGACGGCCAATGTTGCATTGGCCGTTTCGGCGTGGACTTCCTTCTCGCCGTCTACAAGGACAGCAGCGCGGAAGCACTCGATCCGTTGTGGAAGCTCATGCGCGAGTCGAGAAGCAAATCGCTCGTCGTCATGCTGCACCTCAAGGAAGGCATTCCGCCTCCCCAGGGCGACGCTCGAACGGCGCTGACGGACACGTTCAAGGTCACCAAAGATCATATGGCGCTCTTTCACGTGGTGGGGCACGGCGGTGGATTTTGGGTGGCGGCTAACCGAGCGGCCGCGGCGACGTACCGCCTGATCTCTGGTGGTTACCCGATTCACTTCAGCGATGACCTGCCGAGCTCGGTGCGGCTGGTTGCCGAGACAACGCGGGTGGGCGCGGGGACCATTGAAGAGGCGCTGACGTTCTTGTGGGATCAAGTTGGGGGACAGGATGGCTGAATTTCAGTCGTACGCACCGGGAGTCGAAGTTGCAGGGCGAACCCTATTTTCCGTGGTTGAAGCCGCGGGGGCGTTTCGTTCGCTCGCCATCGAAATCCTGGCGGATCAGGGAATCAAACACATTCGCGAGGACGAGTGGTACTCGCAGCAGGCGTTCCTCAATGCCTTCCGTGAGATTCGAGAGCGGGTAGGCTCGACGACCCTTCGGCGCATCGGTTCGCTCGTGCCCGCGATCGCGCAGCTTCCGCCTGCGGACGACATGACCGCCGCGCTCAAGATGCTCAACCTCGGCTACGAGATGAACCATCGGAACGGCCCGATCGGTCGCTACGAGTATGAGCCGATCAGCAGCAACGAAGGGCGGATGATCTGCGAGAACCCGTACCCCTGCGAGTTCGACGAGGGCCTCCTTGAGGGAGTGCTCAAACTCTACGGCGCGAAACTTGGAAAGGTCTCGCATGCGCCGGGTCCGTGCCGGAGTCGCGGCGACGACGTGTGCCACTACTTCGTCAGTTGGTAAACGCCCTTAAGAACAAAAAGCCTCATCGCATTCGGCGATGAGGCTTTTCTGCGTTAACGCGCGTCTATCCGCGAATCGCGCTCCACAGTAGGCTCGGAACCTTACGAATCTCTGGGTCTGCGAAGAAGCCCGAGAGCTTTCGTCCGACCTCGTGCGCGGTCTTGTTGTTCAAGAACCAAGCAGGCGTCGGAAACACCGTAAAGGGTCCGCGAATCACGCTCTTCTGTGGCTTGTCGAAGAGATACGTGTTGTGCACCACGCCGATGCCGGAGCCGATGTCCTCACGGGTGTGACCGGGGTACGCGCCCCAGGTCGTCGACACGAACCCGTAGCTCAGTGCCGACCAGTGGTTGATGACCACCGAGCCGTAGCGGAGCTTTTCGATCGCGTCTTCGACCGCCTTAGCGACCCGTGGGTTCTTCAGCGACTTCGGGTGGACGAGGATCGAGCAGCTCAGCGTTCCCCAGAGGTTTTCGTTCGCGTGCTCGACCGCCTTTTCGATGTACTCGACAACGTCGGTGGCCTCGAGGGGAACCTCGCTCGTAACGCCGCACCAGGCCTCCGTCGTGAAACAGATGTCGTCTTTCTTTTCCGGATCGAGGTCGCTGATGAACGTCCAGGGCACACGGCCCTTTCCGCGCGGTCCAAACTGCGCGGCGTCCGGATGCTGCGCGACGAACGCCTCGTAGCGATCCTCTGCGCCCGGGTAGTACGGGAAGCGCGGCGGCGCGGACTGAAACGCGCGCTTGATGGAGTCGAGCAGACCCTCCCGCTGCGCCCAGCTCTTGTGGGTGATCACGACACGGGTCGCGTTGCAGTTGAAGCCCGCATTGTTCGTCAGCGAGCTCGCGAGGTTCATGCCGTGCCAGTCGAGCTCTTTTTGAGACCAGGGACCGGGCACCACGATGATCGGCGTGACGTTACCGAGCTCGCTGCTGATGGGCTTTTCGTTGCGGGGCTCGCCGCGATCCTTGCGCGCCTGACCCTCTTCACCGAGGCCCCAGACGATCGCGTCGTGGGTCTTGTCGGAGCCCGTGATGTGAATCGAGTCGACGTTCTCGTGGTTGCAAAGGTAGTCGCCTTCCGACGCGCCTCCATAAACCACGCGAAGAAAGCCGCGCCGCACGAGCACGCGAAACGCGTCGTCGATGATCGGCCCGAGGTACTCGTTCACGGGGTTCATCTTCAGGACGACGACTTCGCCCTCGGCGAAGAGCTTGTAGAGCGCGTCCATCGGACCGATGGAGCTCACGTTCCCCGCGCCGAGAACCAAGGAGACCTTCCCCTCGGCCGGCGGGTTCGCGTAGAAGACCGCCATCGAGTCTTCGAGGTTCGAAAGGGTGACCGAGGGGTCCATCCAGACCTCTGCCTCGAAACCACCGAACATGAGTTTGTCCCAGTTGTCCGTTGGGAACACCGGGCAGGTGACCTGACCGTTCGCACGCACCTTTGGCTTACCCGGAAGCTGCGGCTTTCCGTGCGTCTTGATGTCCTGAAGGCTCCGAAGCAGCAGCTTGATGTTGCGAAGGGTCGTCGCCGGACCGCCGAGCCACTCTTCGCCTTCCGCGGCGGTGCCGCGATCGATGCCCTTCGCTTTGCAGGCCTCATCCGCCCAGCGCTCCGCCACCATCTGTGTGGATGCAAGAAGCGTTTCAAGAATTCGAAGCCGCTCGTCGAGGCTCAGCTTCACCCACTCGTCGGCGTGCGCACGAAGCGTGGTCAGCGCCTCATCGATCTGCTCGCGTGAGCTCGGCGGAATCTTGTGCTCCGCTTCCGGAATGGCGGCGGAACCTGTCTGAAGAGCGGCCTGCGTCATGACACCTCCCTGGGGCGTTTCGGCGAAACTGGGCGGACACATCCTGCTGCTCGAAACGCGAACCCGCAAGGGAGGAGGCTCACCTCGTCAATTCGGTATCGCAGTGTCGTCCGGCATCGCGGTCTCGTCCGGTATCGCGGTGTCGTCCGGTATCGTCCGGTATCGCAGTGTCGTCCGGTATCGCAGTGTCGTCCGGCATCGCAGCGCCATCCGGCATCGCAGCGTCAACCGGCATCGCAGCGAAGAAGGTGCACGTACACTCCCTCGCCGCCGGTGAGCACGACCGCAAATGTTCCGTCCACGTGGCGAGTGATGCGTGCCCAGCGGCCCGTCCCATCTGGGGCCACAAGTTTGAGCGGCTCCCCTTGAACCATTGGTGAACTGGGTTCGACGACCACCGCCACCGCCTCGCGAGAGGCGTTCCGGTCTTCCCCCTGCGGACGATCGGCCACAAACACCGCCCGCGAAGGGCCCGCTGCGCCATCCACATGCAGCATTCCGTACCCTTGGGAAGGAACGAGGGGCACCGGCCCTTCCGCGCTCCCGTCCTTGACGGCAATAAGGCCGACGGCGGTCGCAGCCGCCCGCCCCACAGCGGTATAGCCCACCAGGGTCGTCTCCCCGACCTGAACCGGCGCGAGGACCGCCGGCTCGAAGACGTTCGTCAGCGGCACGAGCACCTCGCGGGAGGGCGGATCCGCCGTCACGTCGACCGCATAGACCGTCGAGGTCGCTTCGCGCGGATCGAGAAAGGCAAGGGTGTCACTTCCGCTCACCAGCGTTGGCGCCGCTGCCCCCATGCTCGCGGGGGTGAGGTCGTGGCGGCCGAGCTCATGGCCCGCCGCGTCGAAGAGCACCGCACGAACGCGCATGAACTCGCCGCCCCCGTCGGTGTAGGCAACCAGCTGTCGCCCTCCCCGCAGCGCCATCGCAGGCGTGAAGCGTTGATCCGCGTGCGTGCCCACCAATCGCCACGGATCGAGGCGGCCGCCGGTCTGAAGCACCGCGTAGCGCACCGTCGCAGTTCCATCCGTCGTCACGATGCCCACGTGCGCGTCATCGATCACACCGAGACCCGGCGCAGCGGTCCGAGCCACGGTGAGAGAGCGGTCCAAACTCTCACGGAGGATCGGCCGAGGCGGCTGCTGCGGTCCGATCGTCACCGCAAAGATCTCTTCGCCCTCTCCTTCGGCCTTCGGCGCATACCCGACAACGACAAAACCGTCGGTACCGACTGCGACGATATTCGCGGGCCCTGAGCGCGGCCATACCCGAACGGCCTGCTCCGCAAAGGGCGCGCACCCTCGGGGGGGAATGTTCTCGTCGACGGCGTCGAGCGACACCCGGGGCAGCACCGGATCCGGCTCCTCGCGCTCGAGCGCCTCGATGTCGTCGAGTCCTTCGAGAGGATCGGGATCTGGCACCTCCACGACCGTCGGTTCCGGCACCGATTCCGAAGACTCCGCTTCTGCATCGTCATCTCCACAGCCGAGGAGGACCAGTCCGAGAACGCAGAGCCAGCGCATGGCTGCAAGCGTGCGGCGACGTACGGCGAAGGCGCAACCGAGAAAGCGCGCGGCGCGCCAACATGCTATCTCGCGCTCGTGCGTCCTTCGGATCTTCTCGGGCCCCGCGGACCGCTCGCGCGCGCGATCGAAGGCTACGAGCATCGACCCAGCCAGATGGCGATGGCCGACGCCGTGGATGACGCCCTGGCGCACGACGGAGTCCTCCTCGTCGAAGCCGGAACGGGAACCGGAAAGACCTGGGCCTATCTCGTTCCGGCCCTCGCGAGCGGCCGAAAGGTCGTCGTGTCGACCGGCACGCGCGCGCTGCAGGATCAGATCATGGAGCACGACCTGCCGCTCCTGGAGTCACACCTCGGAATCAACGTCGACGCCGCCTGCATGAAAGGCCTCGGCAACTACCTCTGCTTACGCCGCTACGCCGAGTTTCGAACGAGCGCCGCCGCCACCAACCCCGACTTCGCACATCAGCTTCGCGTCGTCGAAGACTGGCGCGCCGAAACCCGCGACGGAGATCGCGCA
>JBCDAA010000365.1:0-9066 GCA_039186435.1 Myxococcota bacterium
CGACCTCACAACCCTCTCGGGCGACGACACCCCCGGAAACGTCCGACGACTTTGTGCCAAAGCGCGGCGCCCGATTCGTCAGGACCTGCTGCAGCAGCTTGGTGTCGCAGACAAAGGGATTACGACCGGTGCCGTCTGCGTCTATCACACCCTCGTCAAAGAGGCGGTGCAGGCCCTCGAAGGAACCGACATCCCAGTCGCGGCGGTGTCCACGGGATTTCCTGCGGGACTCACTCCGCTGCCCCAGCGCCTCGAGGAGATTCGCGCATCGGTGGCTGACGGGGCGAAAGAGATCGACATCGTCATTCATCGACAGCTCGCCCTCACCCACGATTGGCGCGCGCTCTACGACGAGATCAAAGCGATGCGCGAAGCCTGCGGCGAGGCGCACATGAAGACGATTCTCGCGACGGGGGAACTCGGGACGTTGCGAAACGTCGCCAAGGCAAGCTGGGTCGCAATGATGGCGGGCTCGGACTTCATCAAAACGTCGACCGGCAAGGAACCCGTTAACGCGACGCTTCCCGTCGGCCTAGTGATGGTTCGGGCGATTCGTGAGTACCGCGAGCGCACCGGCCACATCGTCGGGTTTAAGCCCGCCGGCGGAATTCGCGCCGCGAAGGAGGCGCTCGCGTGGCTCGTCTTGATGAAAGAGGAGCTTGGGGATCGCTACCTGCAGCCCGACCTCTTTCGCTTTGGCGCGAGCTCGTTGCTCGCGGACATCGAGAGGCAGCTGGAACACTTTGTAACCGGTCGCTACTCGGCCCACCACCACCACCCGATGGCGTAACGATGGCGAAACGAAAAGCAGCAAAGAAGACGGCAAAGACCAGCAAGGCCCGCGCCACGAAAAAGACGCGGAGCGCGACCCGGAAAACCCGCCCCGCGAAGAAGAGCGCCAAGACCAAGGCCGCCAAACCCAGCAAGCCCAAGGCCACCAAGAACGAGCCGCCGAAGCGACTCAAGGCCGCGAAAACCGCCAAACGAGAGCGACCGTCCGTCGCGGAGATCTTCGAAACGATGGAGTACGGACCTGCCCCGGAAAGCGACGCCCCTGCGCGTGAATGGCTTCAGCGTCACGAGGCGCGCTTTGGCCACTACATCGGCGGAAGCTGGCGCAGCGGCAAAGAACACTTCGCTGTCCACGATCCGGCGCGGATGGTCAAACTGGCGGACGTTTCGCAGGGAAGCGAAGCGGATGTCGACGCCGCAGTGAAAGCGGCCGAAGCCGCGCAGCCCGGCTGGGAAGCGCTCGGGGGCCACGGGCGCGCGCGTTTCCTCTACGCCATCGCGCGACACATTCAAAAGCACCACCGACTGCTCGCGGTTGTCGAGTCGATGGACAACGGCAAACCGATTCGCGAGAGCCGCGACATCGACGTTCCGCTGGTTGCGCGCCACTTCTATCACCACGCCGGATGGGCGCAGCTTATGGAGGACGAGCTCGCGGAGTTCGCGCCCCTCGGCGTCGTCGGCCAGGTGATCCCTTGGAACTTCCCGCTCCTCATGCTCGCGTGGAAGATCGCGCCGGCCCTCGCGATGGGGAACTGCGTCGTTCTTAAGCCGGCGGAGTACACGCCTCTCACCGCGCTACTCTTCGCCGAGATCTGTCACGAGTGCGGACTGCCGCCGGGCGTCGTCAACATCGTGACCGGCGACGGGAAGACCGGCGCCGCCATCGTCGATCATCCGCGCATCGCCAAGATCGCCTTCACTGGCTCCACAGGCGTCGGTCGCATCATTCGAAAAGCCACGGCCGGCACCGGCAAGACCCTGTCCCTTGAACTCGGCGGCAAGTCGCCCTTCATCGTCTTCGAAGACGCCGATCTCGACAGCGTTGTCGAAGGCGTGGTCGACGCGATTTGGTTCAACCAAGGGCAGGTCTGCTGCGCCGGGTCGCGAATCCTTGCGCAGGAAACCATCGCCGAGAAACTCCTCGCGAAACTTCGCGCCCGCATGGAGACGCTTCGGGTGGGCCCGCCTCTCGACAAGGCGGTCGACATGGGCGCCATCGTGGCGCCGGTGCAGCTCGAACAGATTCAGTCGCTCGTCAAACAAGGCGCAGACGAAGGCGCCACCCTTTGGCAGCCGAGCTGGTCGTGTCCCACCGAAGGTCTCTTCTATCCGCCGACGCTCCTCAGCGATGTCGCGCCTGCTTCGACCGTTGCGCAGGTTGAGATCTTTGGACCGGTCGTCGTGTTCATGACGTTCCGAACACCCGAGGAAGCGGTCAAGCTCGGCAACAACACTCGCTACGGTCTCGCCGCAAGCCTGTGGTCCGAGAGCATTAACCTCTGCCTCGACATCGCGCCGAAGATCAAGGCCGGCACCGTCTGGATCAACTGCACGAATGTCTTCGATGCGGCCGCGGGTTTCGGAGGTTATCGCGAGAGCGGCTACGGCCGTGAAGGCGGCAAGGAAGGCCTCTATGAGTACTGCAAGCCGCGCTGGCTCCTCGACGCCAAGAAAGGCAAAGGTAAGAAGGCCAAAAAGGCGAAAGCCAAAGGCGACGCGCCCGCGATCGCAACGGCCATCGACCGCACCCCGAAACTCTACATCGGCGGAAAGCAGAAGCGCCCGGACGGCGGCTACAGCCTCCACGTGCAGGACGCGTGGGGACGCCCGCTTGGCGAGGTCGGACGTGGCAACCGCAAGGACATTCGTGACGCCGTCGAAGCCGCCCACAAAGCACGAGGCTGGGGGAGCGGCACCGCGCATCTACGCGCGCAGGTGCTCTACTACCTCGCGGAAAACCTCGCCGCGCGACAGGCGGAGATCGGCGCGCGCCTGCACCTGATGCTCGGCGACGCCGATGCGGCATCGCGAGAAGTTGAACTGAGCCTTGAGCGGCTCTTCACCTACGCGGCGTGGGCCGACAAATACGACGGCGCCGTACACGCAACCCCGCTGCGAAACGTCACGGTGGCAATGAACGAGGCGATCGGCGCAATGGGCGTCGTGTGCCCGGACGAAGCACCGCTCCTCGCATTCGTTTCGACGGTCGCGCCGGCCATCGCCATGGGCAACAGCGTGGTCGTCATTCCTTCGGAGACGCACCCCCTCGCGGCGACGGACTTCTACCAGGTTCTCGAAACGAGCGACGTGCCCGGCGGCGTGGTCAACATCGTCACCGGTCGCCGAAGCGAACTCGTCCCGACCCTCGCGGGTCACGGTGACCTCGATCAGCTGTGGTACTTCGGGCCGCAGGAAGGCTGTGAGGAAATCGAAGCGCTCTCGGTGGGCAACATGAAGCGAACCTGGTGTCACTACGGCGTGGCGCGTGACTGGACCGACCGAACCCAGGGCGCGGGTCGCGAGTTCCTTCGGGAGGCGACGCACGTGAAGAACATCTGGATCCCGTACGGGGAGTAGGCGGGGTCGCCCTACCCAAGCTGCGCCGTCAGCAGCTCGCGGGCAGGGAGTCGATTCGGACTGGTGGCGGGACCCGGGCCTGGGTCCCGCGTCCTACCATTTCGATGTCAATAAAATTAGGTTGGCTCATCTTTGGACAGCTGATCTTTGATCGCATCGCCAGGATCCTGGGCCCAAACGGCGGCGCCGCCGAAAAGCGCCGCCGAAAAGAGCTGTGCCGTCGGCGCCTCCCCCGGACACAGTAGTTCTGTGAGTCGACTTCTCCTCCTCGTCCTCTGCGCGTGTGGCGCGGTCTCCCCCGTTCCAGAGACGCCCGCGGCTGACGCGCCCGAACCTCCCGCGCCAAACCCGACCTACGAGACGACTCGCCTCGAGCGGAGTCCCTCGCCCTTCCCGGGAGCACCTCATCGAGGGAGCTGGACCCCTGATCCACGCTTGCCCGCCGAACTCGTCGCTATCGTCCGCCGCCTCTTCGACGAACTTGGCGCGCCCGATCCCCGCGGCCTTGAAACTCGCCGCGTCGCTCTTCGCATCGGAACAGTCTGGGGAAGCGAGGACTCTGTCGAAACCATCGGATGGCTGCTCCCCGGGGAACCGGTCGATGGACGTCGCTTTGTGATCGCCCTCGACGGGCTGATCTACGCCGCAGAAGGCGTCGGCGACGCGGTCACGGCGCGCCCTTCCCACGCCGAAGCGCCTCCGGAGATCGACGGGTCTCCTTCGCCGCAGAGCTTTCTCGCCGCAGCGCTCTTCGCCCGGGCGGGAAACGTCGACGAGGCTCTCGCCGCCTGGACCTCACTCACGAGCGAGACCGAGCGTGCTCCACCAAGCCCGTCGGCGGTTGCGAGCGGCTGGCTCTGGCTTCGAATCGAGCGAGGCTACTGCGCGCACATGCGCGGGGACGATCCGCTGGCACTCCACGACGCAACTCGCGCCCAGGCGCTTCTCCCCCAAGTTCCGTCCGGGCGAGGACAGGACACCTGGCCGTCGATGGTCGAGGCGCTTCTTCGGGATCAGCGACGCCGTAGCGAAGAAGGCGAGGTTCGGATGCCGCGCGCGCCGGGGGCGGAGACCCAGGCCGAAGTCGACAGCGCCGAACGGGATCCCGCGGTGCGCGTCGCGGAGCTCGTCCGGGAGCTCGACCAGGTTTCCGCGCGACAGATGATGCAGCCGGGTGGCGTCATGCTGACGATGGACCCCATCGTTGAGGAACTCATCGCGCTGGGCGACGCGGCCGTCGAGCCGATGCTCACCGTTCTTGAGACCGACCAGCGCCTCACGCGCTCGGTCCACTTTTGGCGCGACTTCGCACGAAGCCGAACCATCCTCGGGGTGCACGAAGCCGCGTACACCGTTCTCGCAAACATCTTGGAAACCGATTTCTTTCGCGCCAGCGCAACCGGAGACAACCTCACCCTTCACGGCATGGAAGGACGGCGCGCGACCGCCGCACGAATTCGCGCCTATTGGCAGCGCTTTCGCGCCATGCCGGAACACGAGCGCTGGTACGTACTTCTGCAGGACGACGACCCCCAACGCTGGGCACCTGCCGCGTTGACGATCGTCATGCCGGAGTCACAGCGCGCCACACGCAGCATGGGGATCAGGTTCGTGCGCGAGGACGACGCGAACCAGAGACTTCGGGGCGAACCGCTCCGCGATCGACGACGCCCGTCCGTAACGGAGCTACTGGGTCGTCGTCTTCGGGATCTGCGAGCCGCACCGATCACCAACGCGATCAACCTCTCCTGCGATGTTGCGACCGCAGCCCGCCGGTGGGACCCCCGCGGAAGTCGACGCGCCCTCAGGCAGCACCTGGAAGCCTGCTTCGAGGAAGACTGCCCCTGCACCGCGGAGTTGGTCGAAGCCCTGGCGGAAGAGCGAGGCGTTCTCGCCCGCTACGCGCGCTGGATCCAAAGCGCCAACATCGAAGCGTATCGGTTCCCATTCGCGCTGCGGCCTTTTCGCGGAAACGAAGACCACCCATCGCTGCAAGGGGTGCTCTCACGGCTGCTGGAAAAACCCGAACGACGTGACGCCGCCCTCCGAGAGCCTCGGGAGATCCTCAATTTGGCCGCGGGTCGCCAGCTCCTGCTCCGCGAACTTGGTCGTACAAACGTGGTTGGAGAGATTCACGTCGAGGACGACGACGGACGTTTCTCTTTTTCGTACCAAACCAGTGCAAGCAGCGGCGGCGGAGGCGGGAGCTACGCGAACAACGACGCAGAGCCCGCAGGCACCGAAATGCCGCTTCGTCAGTGCGACCTTATCGCCCGCGATCTCGCCGCGCCGCTCGGACCTCCCTTTCAGCTGAACTGGTCGGTGCCTCGGCGAGACCAGGCGCTCGCAGCGATGCGCGCGTGGCTTGAGGCCGGCGCACCGAGGACTGGCTCAAACGAAGCCGAGAGCCCATAACCTCCCTTATGGCGAAAGCACAGCTCCCCTGGAGCAAGCACATCCCCGACGGGTCCTTCGACACCATCGTGATCGGCTCCGGGATGGGCGGGATGACGGCGGCAGCGCTACTCGCGGACCTTGGCCAGCGCGTCCTCGTGCTTGAGCAGCACTACGTTCCAGGCGGGTTCACGCATACCTTTCGGCGTCCGGGGTACGTCTGGGATGTTGGCGTTCACGCGGTCGGCGAGGTCACCCACCATTCCATGACCGGGCGACTTCTCAAGAAGCTCACGCGCGGACGTTTGGAGTGGGCATCCCTTGGGCCGGTCTACGATGCCTTTCATTTTCCGGACGACTTTCGCATCGACTTTCCGGATTCCCCGCAGAAGTTCCGAGACAACCTCTGCGAGGCGTTTCCGGACGACGTCGACGCGATTGCGCGTTACCTCAACCTGATCCGCGAGATTGCCGGCACGATGCGCGGCTACTACCTCGCGCGCCTCGCACCGGCGAGCTTCGCACCGATTACCGACCGACTTCTTGCGCGGGAGAGCAAACGCTTTCTCTCGATGCGCACCAAGGACGTGATCGCGGAGCTCACCGACAATCCGAAGCTTCGCGCGGTGTTCGCAGCGCAGTGGGGATACTACGGATCGCCCCCTTCGCGTTCGAGCTTTGCGATGCAGGCGCTCGTGGTGAAGCACTTCCTCCACGGAGGCTACTACCCGGTCGGTGGATCCCAGCGCATCGCCGAGGAGCTGCTTCGAACTGTCGCGGAAGCTGGAGGATGGACCGCCATTCGCTCCGAGGTCGAGGAGATCCTGATTGAAAAGGGACGTGCCGTCGGCGTTCGTCTGGCATCGGGACGCGAGGTGCGAAGCAAGCGCGTGCTGAGCGCCGCCGGCGTGCTTTCGACGGTCACGCGCATGCTCCCCAGCGAGTACCGAGACGAGCAGTGGACGGCGTCGGTCAAGGGACTGGATCCCGCACCCGCGCACGTCTGCCTCTACCTCGGTTTTGAGGGCGATATCCGTCAGCACGGCTGCGGATCCGCAAACCAGTGGTTCTACGAAACCTGGGACATGGAAAAAGAGGTGTGGCCCATCGACATGGAAGGACCGAAGGGCGACGCGCCGGTTCTCTACTGCTCGTTCCCGTCTCTCAAAGATCCCGAGCATGACCCCGGTCCCGAAGTGCGCCACACCGGCGAGGTCGTGACCTTTGCACCTTGGGAGACCTTCGCCCCGTTTCGTGACGCGCGGTGGCACAAACGCGGTGAGGTGTACGAGGAGCTCAAGATCAAAGTGAAGGACGCAATGCTAGCGCAGTTCCTTCGCCATATGCCGCAGCTCGAACCCATGATTCGACATGTGGAGCTTTCGACACCAGCATCCACGCACCATTTCGTGCGCCCCATGAACGGCTCGATCTACGGTCTTGAGCCGACGCCTGGCCGTTTCAAGAACGACTGGCTTCGGCCGCGTTCGCCGATCCCGGGGCTCTTCTTTGGCGGCAGCGAAGTCAGTACCGTCGGCGTCATCGGCGCGATGATGGGCGGCGCACTCGCGGTCGCGAGCGCAGAACCCGTGAAAGCGATCGACTACCTCCGCAAGCTGTGAAGTTCGTCGTTCTGAATGCGATTGCCTGGGCGGCGCTTCTCGGTGGTCTAGGGATCGCCGGTCATGCGCCCAGCGGGCCGCTGCTCATCCCGGTGCCACGTGAGCACTACTACCTCTTCGAGGCGATTGCAGTCGTCCCGGTGCACGTCGCCATGGCACTTGCGCTCATCGGGGTTTCGCATGCCGTGGCGAGTCGAATGGGCGGGACGGGCACACGATCGGCTCTCACCCCGCGCCTAGCCCTTGCAATGGCAGGCCCATCGTTTTTCTTCTGGTGGCTCCCCGACGTCGTCGTCGTCCTCGCGTACGGCTTCGAAACGCTGGCACCAGCGATGCGCGTCTACGTCCCGGTAGCGATGGTCGTCACCCTCGTCCTCAGTGCGGTCGCAATCCGGCAAACACACGAACTTTCGATCCCGCAGGCGACCGCAGCTGCGTTTCTGGGATTGATCGCCCATGCGGTGATCGGAATGCCCATCCTGAGGTGAGTTACGCCAACGACACCGCAGTATGCCTTGAGGTTTCACGAGGGCGTTGAGGCGGCCGTATCGAGTCGATCAACCGGTCGCCGGCACGCCTCGCGCCTGCGATGTTTCGAGAAACTGGCCCGAGCTCGAGCTCCGCGAAGGGGCCGGTCACATGGATCCGCGGATGCCCGCGAAGCGCGGAATCGACAATGGGGTACCCGCACTGCGCGCAGCGTAGCGACGCCGAAGCTACCAACTCGTCGATCATTGCGCCGCCGGGTCGATGGGACTTGAAACCCGTCGCCAGCAGCACCCGATCTGCTTCAATCGTTGTGTTCTCGATAAGCAACGCGAGACGCGAGGGGCGCACATCGAGCCGGCGCACTTCGCCTCGATGCCAGACGACTCGATCGGCGGCGATCACCCGGTCGAGCGCCAGCCGGACATCGCGCGGAACCGAACCGACGTGACGGGCCTTTGTGATGATCGCGCGGCGACGGTCAGCGTCTCGTTCAAGGCGAAAGCCGGTCATGTGTTCCGGTCCCAACCAGCCCGTATCGCTGTCGAACTGATGTTCGCGGAAGGCGTGACGCGACACGAGATGAACGCGGTGACCCTCTCTCAAAAGCCGAAGCGCAACCTGCCCCGCCGAGATACCTCCGCCGACGACGACGACCGTCTCGGGCGACGAGGGCCAACGTGCCGGCTCCGTGGTGAAGATGTGCTGAACGCGCGGATCATCGACAAGCGCCCAGCTGGGCAAATGCGGCTGCTCACTTGCACCGATCGCTAGCACGAGCCGATCCGTACGGAGGGTTCCTCCTCCGGCGAGGCGAACACGGACGCCAGTGGACTCGACTTCGCAACGGATCGCACGATCGCGTATATGAAGATCCGCAAGGCCAAACCTCCGCAGAACCAACTCGGAGTGAGCGTTGAAGAGCGCAAGCGCGGGGCGATCGAAAGGAGGCGCGTAGTAGGGAGGTGGGTAGGGTCCTTCCTCGGCAAAGCGCCGAAGCGAAAAGGGCTCGAGGTCGAGGTGATGCACGGAAGAGGAACGCATGTGTCGCATTCCCGTGATTCGCGTGAAGCTGTGCCACCGCGACAGGAGCTGGCGACCGGGATCCAAGATGCGCAAGGCCGCGCGCGGAACGCCCCCTTCTCCAATCAGCCGCGCGGCGAGATGAACGCCGTGGACGCCGCCGCCAATA
>JBCDAA010000366.1:0-9050 GCA_039186435.1 Myxococcota bacterium
CTGAACGGCCTCGACTCGGTTCGCGACGTCGAACTCGAACCCGGCGAAACGGAAATCGAGTTTCGCTCCGTGGTCCGGGTGGCCGGGCCGGTCACCTATCGCACGACCCTTGCGCCGTCCGGTGAGTCCGAACGTTCTCAGGATCGTTTCGCGGCCAACAACGAGTACGAGACCTCGGTGGTGGTTCCTGGCAAACCGACCGTCCTCTACGTCGAGGGTGCCCAGGGGCGCGGCACCTACCTCGCGCGAGCCCTCAGCGCCGCCGAGTACGACGTGGACGTGCGCGGCCCGCGGGCAATTCCGACCAGCCTTCGCGAGCTCGAGCGCTACGACTTCTTCGTCCTCAGCGACGTGAGCGCCGACCAGGTCACCCTCAGCCAAATGGACGCCATCGAGCGCTACGTTCGCGACCTCGGCGGCGGCTTTCTCATGGCGGGCGGCGAGCGCGCTTTCGGGCTCGGAGGCTGGCAGGGAACGCGCATGGAGCGGCTCTTACCCGTTCGCATGGACAGCGAGCGACGCCGCGATCAGCCTTCCCTCGCGCTGACCCTCGTCATGGACCGCTCGGGCTCCATGAACGGGCCCAAGCTCGAGCTTGCAAAGGAAGCAGCCAAGGCCACCGCCGAGCTTCTGAGTGCGGACGACTACATCAGCGTCGTCGGTTTTGACTCCCGCCCGGAGCGAATCGTTCGCATGCAGAGCGCGCGCAACCGCCTTCGCATCAATCGCGACATCGGACGCCTGACCGCCCGCGGCGGCACCGCGATCTTTCCGGCCCTCGACATGGCCTACCAGGATCTCGCTGTCACTCGCGCGCGGATCAAACACGTCATTCTGCTCACCGATGGGCAGGCGCCCGACCGCGGCATCACCGAGCTCGTCCAGGTAATGCGGGCCGAAGGCATGACCGTCTCCACGGTGGGGCTCGGCGCCGACGTGAACCGCGCGCTTCTTCAGTCCATCGCCAACCTCGGCGGCGGGCGCAGCTACCTCACGAGCGACCCCCACAACGTCCCGCGAATCTTCATGCGGGAGACGACCACGGTCGCGCGCTCGGCGGCGGTCGAAGAGTATTTTCAACCCATCGTGAGCCAGCGGGCGGACTTCCTCCGCGGCGTCAACGTGGAAGGCGCGCCCTTCCTTCACGGCTACGTGGCAACACGCGCAAAGCCCTCGCCCGCGCAGGTGATCCTTCAATCGGACCTGGGCGAACCGATTCTCGCGCGCTGGCGGGTCGGTCTTGGCTGGTCGATGGCCTGGACGCCCGACGTCAAGAACCGCTGGTCGGTCGAGTGGGTTCGCTGGCGAGGCTTCAGCCGCTTTTGGGCGCAACTCGTTCGCGAGCATATGCGGCAAAAGCGACGCCAGCGCCTCGACATGCAGACGCGCATGCAGGGTGACGAAGTTCACGTCGTGGTCGACGGAATCGGCGCGGACGATCAGTTCCTCAACGGCCTCGACTCGACCTTGCGCATCGACGGGCCGATGGGCGCTCGCGCGGCGCGCGACGGAGAGGACGATCCGCAGCTCCGGCGCACCCGCGAGCTTCCGCTTCGGCAAACGGCGCCCGGTCGCTACGAAGCGCGCTTTCCAATGGACAGCTTCGGCTCCTTCGTCATCACCGCGCAACATCGCCGGGAAGGCCGCCTCGTTGCCGAAAGCGCATCGCAGCTCGCCAACCCCTACCCGGCGGAGTACCGAACGCTCGAGCCAGACGAAGTCCTTCTCAGCGCTGCGTCGGAGGTGACCGGCGGACGGATCGATCCCGCGCCGGAAGCGCTCTTCGAGGCGGATGGTGAGACGATCCGCGCGCACAAGGAGCTTTGGCCCTGGCTGCTCTACTTCGCGCTCGGGCTCTTCGTCCTCGACCTGCTCCTACGGCGCGTTCGGCTCTTCGACCGCGAGTTCCGTCGCGGCTGAGGCCTCTGCCCAAAGCCGGAGCAACTTGGCGCGGCGGGCGGGACGACCACGGCCCACCCACTCGATACGGCCGCGAAGATGCGCTGCGAAATTCGGGTGGGCATCTCGGTTTTCGGCGGCGAAGCCATAGCGCGCGCATCGATGAAGGATGGCGCGAAGCCGGTCGTAGTCCGCGCGGGACACGCCGGGCGTCTGGTTCACCACGAGCCCGCAAACCTGCTGACGGACGCCGCTCCCCATCCGCCGCGTCTTGCGGAGCTGGAGGGGAAACCCTTCCTCGATGGCGATGGCCGCAATCCGCGCGATCGCATCCGGATGAACATGCGCCCCCGAAAGCACTAGGTCGTCCGCGTAGCGGCTGTACACGAGCGACGCTGCGCGTGCGAAGGCCGAGAGGCGCACATCGAGCCCCCACGCCGCGAGGTTCGCGAGATGCGGCGACGTCGGGGCGCCCTGCGGAAGATGGCGGCGGCCGAAGAGTGCCCGCTCGGCCGCGTCGGCGTCGCGAAGCAGCGACAAAGGCGTCTGTGTCGTGCAGAGGGACGCCAGCGTACGCGCGACGTCGTCTGGATAGCCAAGCGATCGAAACGTTGCCCGCACGCGTCCCCGTCCTACATGCGGAAAGAAGTCCGCCAGGTCGAGTTTGAGGACCCAGCGTTTCTTTGCGTGAAGGCGCGCGTGCGCATGCACATCCGAACCACGGACGAAGCCGTGGCTCGCAGGATGAGGCGGCACGACCTGAAGAAGCGATGCGAGTCGTCGCTGAATCGCGCAAAGACGCGGACGCGGCGCCTCCACAAGCCGGCGCCCGCCTCGTCGCTTTGGAATCCAGCGCCGCCGGTAGTGCGCCTGTCGACCCGCTCCGTCGGCAAGCCAAAGAAGCTCTTCGGGAAACACGCGCAGCGCCTTTGCGGCGTCGCCGACCGTCGGAAGCTCGATCGCGCCGAGACGTCCCTTCATGGTGGGCGACTCGAGGGGCCAGCGACGAATCCGGAGCGTTGCCGCCCGCAGATCATCGGAGCGCGCGAAGGCGTCCCGCAGCGCTTCGACAGTGGGGCGCGTCTGCTCCTTTCGCCACGCGCGCGCCCTTCGCTTGAGCCACGTCTGCGGAAGCCCAGCCACCGCGTCGTTCAGGCGCGCTTCGATCCGCGATTGCCACTCGTCCTCCGCGAGAAGCGTGAGGGTCAGGACGTCACAGATCGTTGCGAAGGCGGCCATCGTTAGAGCACCACAACGCCCCGACCCAGCTCGTCTTGCGCGGTGGGACGGCTCGCTGAGGAGCCTCTCCACCGTGCTTGAATTCTCGCGACTTGATCGTGTCCCCGGGGTTGCCCCGAAGAGGTGCAACGCACCCACTCGGAACGTTGTGGCGCGCCAAGGATATCAGCCCTTGAAGGTGCTCGGCCCCGCGTCACCAAAGGGCTCGTCACGCGCACGAACCGCCGCACGAAACCCTTCCTTCATCGCTTGTGCTTGAAACGCGTAGCCCTCGCTCGTGTGTCGCGCGACGCCGTCAAAGGCCACGCCAACAAGCTGGGACGACGCGAGCCCCTGCGACCAGAGGGTCTGATTGATCGCCTGCTTGTGCATCACCAGCTGATTGATGGGCACGCGGGTGATGCGATCGAGGAGGATCTCCACCCGCTCGTCGAGCTGCTCCGCGCTCGCGTGTTCGATGGCGAGGCCCCAGTCGACCGCTTCGACACCGCTCAGGCAGTCCCCGGTGAAGAGCAGCCGCTTCGCGCGCTGCGGTCCGAGGCGATGCGCCCACATCATCGTCGTCGGAACCCCCCAGACGCGAGCCGGTGGGTAGCCGATCTTCGCATCGCTTTGAATCACCAGCAGATCCGAACAGAGCGCCATGTCCGTCCCGCCCGCGACGCAGAACCCGTGCACTTTGCAAATCACTGGTTTGTCCGCGAAGAAGAGCGACATAAACCCGCGCACATTTCGCCGCATCATTTGAAAGTCCACCATCGGATCCCACACCGCATCCGGCTGGTGGTTGGCGGCGACCACAGCTGGGTCAGTCGGCCCTCCCGAGGGACCGCCCACGTCGTCTTGCCCCGCGCCTTCGGCGGACGCGACCAGGTCGTAGCCGCCGCAGAAGCCCTTTCCTTCCCCGCTCAACACCATCGCGTGGACGTTCGGGTTGAGGTCGGCCTGTTCGACGCAGAAGGCCAGCTCCCGCGGCATGCGCAGGGTAATTCCATTGCCTCGGGACGGGCGCGCGAGGGTGATTCGCGCCACCCGTCCGGTCACTTCGTAACGCAGGGTCTCAAGCTCCATGCCGCCATCCTACCTCAGCGACCATCAACCTGAGCCACACGTGATGTGCGAACAATTGCAAGCATCGAAACGTAACAACGGGGACTCCACCGCGTAACTGACCCGAACCGGAGGGTTTCAATTCATGCGAACACACACTCGATTTACTTTGGCTTTAGGCGTTCTCGTCGCGCTCTCAGGATGCGGCGATGACGACGGCGGCGGCGGCGATCCTGATACCGGCGTAGGCACAGACTCCGGCGTCGATTCGGGCGGCGGCAACGAAGACAGCGGCCCCGGCGAGGACTCCGGACCTGGCGATGACGCCGGACCCGAGGCGACCACGTTCGTCCTCCGCATTGAAAACGTCTCCGGCGACGGACCGGTTCCCGGCCCGATCTCCCCCGGCGTCGCGGTCGCGCACACCGATGGCGCGCCCCTCTTCACGGTCGACGCCGCAGACCGCGGCGAAGGCCTCGTCGCAATCGCGGAGGACGGCGCAGCCGCGGACCTTGGCGCTGCGGTCGACGGCGCGGTGGTCTTCAACACCCCCGACGGGGAAACCGATCCTGGCCCGGCCTTTCCCGGCGGCGCCTACGAGATCGAGTTCACGGCAACCGCGGGTCAGAACCTGAACTTCGCGACGATGTTCGTGCAGTCGAACGACCTCTTCCTCGCCCCTGGCGAAGCGGGCATCCCGCTCTTCAACGACGCGGGTGAGCCCCTCGCGGAGCAGGACATCACGGACCAGGTCGACCTTTGGGACGTCGGTTCGGAAGCCAACGAAGCGCCCGGCCAGGGCGTCAACCAGGCGCCGCGCCAGAGCGGTCCCGACGTCGGTGCAGCCGAGGGTGTTGTTCGTGCCTTTGACAGCACCGTTCACGCCCTTCCCACCCCCGCGTCGCTCATCGGCGTTGAGGTTGCAGAAGCCGCCGGCGAGTACACGGTCACCCTGACCAACGTCGCGCCGACCACCGGCACGTTCCTTTCGCCCTTCTCGCCCGGCGTGTACGCGCTTCACGACAACAGCGCGTCCATCTTCGTGATGGGCGAGGAAGCGTCTCCGGGTACGGAGCTTCTCGCTGAAGACGGCGACCCGATGCTGTGGGCCAACGAGCTCAACTCGGTGGACGGCGTCGAAGCGGGCACCTTCGGTAGCGGCCCGGTCATGGGCGGCGACTCGGTCTCCTTCAGCGTGACCCCGACCTCGGACGCGCCGATCCTCAGCTTCGCGACCATGGTGATCGCGACCAACGACGCGTTCTTCGCGCTTCCGCAGAGCGGCATTCGTCTTCTCGACGACGCCGACAACCCGCGATCCGCCGCCGACGTGCAGGCGGAGATTCGCAGCCGTCTCGCCATCTGGGACGCCGGCACCGAGATCGATCAGATCCCGGGCGTCGGTCCTGACCAGCCCCAGCGTGGTGGCGGCGACTCCGGCGCGGACGACCCGATGAACATGGTTCGTCGCTACAACGGCGCCTTCAACGCGCTCGCCGACCTCGACGGCTTCGTCGAAGTCACCATCGAGAACGGTGCGACCGAGGGCGAGTTCGACGTCTTTGTCGTGACCACCGGCGAGGACGAAGGCTTCCCGATTCTCACCCCCGTCGCGTGGGCGCTTCACACGAGCGACACCTCGCTCTTCCAGGTCGGCATGCCGGCCTCGGCGGGTCTTGAAAGCCTCGCTGAAGATGGTGCCACGGATACCCTCGCCACCGCGCTCAACGCAGACCCCGAGGTCATGACCGCGGGCGTCGAGGGCGCCGGTCCCGAAATGCCGGGGGGTGGTTTCGCGTTCACGGTCACCCCGAACGCGGAGAACCGCTACTTCAGCTTCGCGACGATGCTCGTTCCCTCGAACGACCTCTTCTTGGCCTTCGGGCCCGAAGGCGTCGCGCTTCTCGACGACGAGGGCAACCCCCGCAGCGACGAGGACATCGCAGCCGACATCGCCGCGACCCTCGAAGCGTGGGACGCCGGCACCGAGCAGAACCAGACGGGCGCGGGCGGCAGCAACCAGGCGCCCCGTCAGTCGGACCCCAACACCGGTGAGGCCGAGGGCAACGGCCTCGTGCGACTCATGCCCGACGGCGTGTGGTCGTACCCGGCGGTGTCCGAAATCGTGCGCGTCACGGTTCGTCCCGCGGAGTAACCCTCCCAATCCACCCCGAAAGGGAGGCTGCCATCCGGCGGCCTCCCTTTTTCTTTACTTGCGACTCAGTTGTCGCAAGGAGCGGCGAAATATTCAGCTCGCCGCGACCGCCGGAAGATCTCCGGGCGACGAGATGCTTGTGTCTTCCGGCTGCGGAAGCATCACCCGAAAGACCGTACGCCCTGGCGCGCTCTCGACGTCGATGGTGCCGCGATGGTCCTGGACGATCTGTTTCACGATGGCGAGACCGAGACCGGTTCCGCCTTCTTTGCCGTGGGTGGTGAACGACTCGAAGAGGCGCTCGCGCACCGCGTCGGCAACGCCTGGCCCGTCGTCCTCAAAGGACAAGAGGAGCGTTCCCTCTGCCGGGTCCTTGTCGACGACGATGCGAAAGGTCCCCGACCCACTTCGGTCGGGCCCCGCGATCGCCTCGGCGGCGTTTCGCCCGAGGTTGTGAACCGCGCGCTGAATCTTCGGGGCGTCGAAATGCGCCACCCCACGGTTGCGAAGCTCGAGCTCCACCGTGATCCGATCCCCGAGCGCCTGCCGAAGCTGATGCGCCAGATCCTCGAAGTAGCGATAGAGGTACACCTTTCGGACCCAGAGCTTGGTATCCCCGCGCGCGAACGCGAGCGTCTCCCGGGTCATCGCGTCGAGGATGTCGACCTGGCGGAGCACCGTTTCCACCAGGGCGGCGCGCGCTTCGGTGTCGCCCTCCTTCGCCATCAGCCGCGTGTAGCCCTTGATCACCGTCATCGGCGATTTCAGGTCGTGGAGGACGCCCGAAAGAAACTGCCCGAGCGCCGAAAGACGCTCCTCACGCTCGCGCCGGTCGCGCGCTCTCGCTTGCTGGATGGCCGTTGAGATGTGCCCCGCGATCACCGTCGCGAGCTTGAGGTCGTCGTCGGTGAAGTCCGCTTGCCCCTTGGACTTGTTGAGGAGCTCGACCGCGCCGGTGCCGAGGCGGTCGTCCCCTTCGGCCCACCGCAGCGGTACGCAGAGCACGCTTCGCGGGTGATAGCCCACCTGCTCGCTGATGTTGCGCGAGTGCCGCTCGTCCTCGGCGACGCGATTGACGACCTGCGGTTTGTTGTTGCGGGCGACCCAGCCACAGATCCCTTGGCCCGCCTTGATCTGAAGGCGCTGCACCTTTTCCGGCTGACCGCCCACGGCCGCACGAAAATGAAGATCCCCCGTCGCGTCGTCGGTCAGAAGGATCGAAGCCGCCTCCGCGTCCACCGCGCGCATCGTTCGCGCGAGCACCCCTTGAAGCAGCTCGTCGAGCTCCATCGCGCTCGCGGACACCGTCGCGATTTCAAAAAGAACGTCGAGCTCGCGGATCTTCTTTTGCAGTTGTTCCTGGGTTTCCAGGAGCTCGATATTCTTTCCCACCACGGAGAGAAAGAGCTTCGAGTTTTCGATCGAGACGGCCGCCTGGGCGCCGAGCGCGCTGAGGAGCGCCTCGTCTTCCTGCTTAAAATAGCCGTTCTTGCGGTTGAGTACCTGCACCACCCCGATGATCCGCCCGTGCTGATTTCGCATCGGAACGCAGAGCACCGAGCGCGTGCGGTAACCGGTCCGCCGGTCCCACTCGGAGTCAAAACGAACGTCCTGGTAGGCGTCCTTGAGGTTGAGGCTCTTGCCCGTCTTGGCGACGCTCCCGGCAAGCCCTTCCCCGAGGTTCAGTCGAATCTCGACGGTATGCTCGCCCTGCGCGACCTTCGACCAAAGCTCGCCGGTATCCTCATCGAGGAGATAGAGGGTCGAGCGATCGGCCTCCATCACCTCGCTGATGCGACCGAGCACCATGGTGAGGAGCTCGTTGAGATCGAGGGTCGAACCGAGGAGAACGCCGATGTCCTGAAGCGTTCGCAGCTTTGCCCGCTCGCGCTCCATTTCGTCACGGAGCGCAGACAAGTCCGCTCGAGCTGCTTCGAGGGCATCTCCGCAGGGCTGCGCTTCGTCCACGCCCTAGTTTCGCTCAAAGGCGGACGGAGAATCAATCTGCGTCAGATCAGAACGATTGCCGCATTTCCGCAAGATCACCCACGCCAACCTCGTGCGTCGACGCTGTGATCACCACGGTGCAGGTTCCCTCTCGCACGTCGACCACGCGTCCTTCGGCAATGACCTCGGGCGGATATTCGTCCTCGTCGGGCTCGGGCGCATCGTCGTAGACCTGACCGTAGTCGAGCCGACTGGAAAGCACGTTCTGTCGCCACTCGTCTCCTTCGCGAATGACGAAGAACCGATTGCCAACCTCGACGCCATCTTCCTCGCCGACGTTGAGAAAGACGACCTGCTGGTCTGCGATCAAACGCTGCGGACGAAGCGTCGCGACGACTCGCCCTTCGACGTCGCGGGCGTTCTGTCGTGGCGGCACCATCTCAAATCGGCGCGGGATCGGAGCGATGCGATAACCGCGTTCGATCGGATCCAGCGCTTCGGTGATCGTGGCGCGCCCCACGCCGCGCTCGGGATCGTAGCTGCGAAGGCGCACCGTTCCGAAGATACGAACCAGGCGACCTCGCTCGTCCGGCGAGCGCTCCTCCTCGTCGATCTCCCGAAAGATGGTGTACTCGCGTCCGGGCTGAACCCGCGCCCCCTCCTCGTAGCGAACGTAGACGTCGTCCCAGGTCGAGAGCAGCATGTTCTCTTCCGGCGACCCGATGACGACGCCGGTGTTCTCCAGCGCCTCGCGATCCAA
>JBCDAA010000367.1:0-9019 GCA_039186435.1 Myxococcota bacterium
GATCGGCCTGCGGAGGACTGAGAAAATAGGTGGGCTATTTTATTGACTTGGCCTCCGCCGCTCGAAGCGGGAGGGGCCTTTGTCCAGCCACGTGCTGCGTCGCGATCCCTTTTGAGGGCGCGCGAGAAATGGATCGGCCTGCGGAGGAGGACTGAGAAAGTAGGTGGGCTATTTTATTGACTTGGCCTTGGCTGAGAAAGTAGGTGGGCTATTTTATTGACTTGGCCTCTGGGGCCAGCCTCCGAGGCTGGGGCTTCTCGCGCGGCGCATGTCGCTCCATCGCCGTGGGGAGCTATGGCTGAGAAAGTAGGTGGGCTATTTTATTGACTTGCCTGGGCGGGGTGCGGTGATGCCGGGTTGCCGGGGCTAGAGGCCGAACTCGTAGCCGGCGGTGAGGATGACGCCGGGAAAGATGCCGCGGTCGGGGAGCCAGGTTGCGCTCGCGGCTGCTCGGATGCTTGGCGAGTTCCCAGACCCGCGATGCGCCCAGCTGATTTCGACAGGGGCGACCGCACGCCAGCCAACCCAGAAGAAGTGGTCGTTCGCGGCGACGTCGATCTCGCGGGCGAAGACGGCTTCGAACCCCAGGCCGCCTCCGACTCGAAACCTCGAACGCGAGAGCATCATCGCGACCACCCCTGCACTCAGCTCTGGGCCGTGTACCCCTCGCACGGCGCCGTCCCCGAACACCACCGCGCCGCCGAGCTGCGCCCCAAGGCGCCACCGGTCGGTGAGCCAGCGTTGCACCTCAATGAACGCGCCGAGTCCCGCGTAGACCAGGAGGTCGTCGTCGCCGTAGGCGCCAAACCCGTTTGCGCCGCGTGGCGTCACCACAACACCGCCCGCAACTCGAAGTCTCCAGGGGTGCGTGGTCCGCGCCGTTGCTCGAGAGACGGGCGCGCGCACGACTACTCCGGAATTGCGCGAAAGCAGAACACCCGTTCGTGGATGCGGTGTACCCAGCTCCGACGCAGGTTCGCGAGTCACCGCGCCCTCCGAGAGAGCCGATGCTCTCTCCGCGAGAGGTGCCGCTGATTCCGGAGCCAGTGCTCTCTCTTCGACAGGCGCTTGAGCCGATGCCCCCTGCGCGACGAATACGAGAACCAGCGCTCGGAGCGTCGTCCTAGCACTCATCGTGTCGTTCGGGTGCATCGACGAGGCGCAGCTGCAGATCGCCGGTCGCAACCTCATTTCCCGACTGAGACTCGAATCGAAGGGTCAGCGCGTCCTCGTCTCCCGGAAGGGTCCACAACCGAACGGGAATCTCGATCTCGGCGATCGAGAGGATTCCCACCCGATCTTCGAGGGGGTTGTCCACCCACAAGGTCGCCTCGTCGCCGTCCACGACGAAGTTGAATTCAACACCTCCGTCCACGCGTTGGACCGCGACCGCCTCGGCTTCGCCAACCATCCGATCCGAGTCGATCTGGGCAGCTTCAATTCCGAGCGCGCGATCCCCCATCGCGACGAAGTTGTCTCCTGTGCCAACGGTGCACGCGAGAGAGAAGAGAAGAAGGTAAGTCAAGCGCATGCGGGGTCTGTAGTGCAACGCGCATGCCGGTAGGTCCGCTGCGTGAACTTCACACGCCGTGCTTTCGTCGTGACTCACTTGGGCACACGCGAGCGCTCACGCGCGACATTGCTGTCTTCAAGCACCGATGGTGAGACCAGGACGTGTTGTCTCTGTAGAGCGGTGCACCATAGACTGGCGCCCTATCTACGTTTCGCGAGGGAAACCATGTGGAAGCTCTACCGGGTACTCAACGAAAGTCATGAACAGGTCTCGATCGAGGAGCTGGGTGTGCAGGCCCTCACCTACGATCCATCGACGAAGGCGGTGGTCGGCGAGAACGGGCCCGTAACCGGGAAGCAGCTCGTTACCGCCCGAAAGGATGGGCGCGAGGTCACGCTCTTTCATCTCGAGGGCCACGGCGCGCTGCGTTTTTGCTTTGAAGCTGGGCCTGCCCTTCCCCAGGAGGAAACGGAGCGAGCCAAGGGCTTCATCGCCGGACTCAACGACGTCATTCCGGATGTGACCGAGTACCACTGCACGGTCACCCGCGCGTATGAGCAGGGCGAGGTGCTGATCGTCGTGTACGACTTCAACCACGAAGAGGGAAAGGGATACACCGCCGCGGCTTCCACCTCGCTTTCCGACGAGGAGATGGAACAGGAGTTCATCCGCCAGATCAACTCCGACGCGCGGAGCCTCTTCGAAGGCGACAACTACGACGACTACTAAAACGCGCCCTAGTCGACGAACGTCGAGAGGAAATCCCACATGGCCTGGCTGCCGAAGTCGGGCCAGCGGTGGCCGCCGGGATGCTGGCAATAGTGCACCGGCGTGCTCTCCCCGCAGCCGTCGTATGCGATGCAGGGATCGGGATCGGTGGGCATCGAGGACGCATCGCAGCCTGCGCGATCGCGGAAGAAATCGCGGTAGGCCTCGCGACCGGGTTGGAGCTCCTCGGTTCCGATGGTGATCCACGCCGCCGGTGTGTGAACGCAGTCCGCCTCGTCGAAATAGATCACCGAGCCACCCGCCGCGATCGCGCGAATGTCCGTGCGTCGACAGCCGAGCACCCCGGAGAACGATCCGCCACCGCTAAAGCCCATCGCAAAGATCTCGTCTTCGTCGATGCAGAGTTCATCCGTCGCGAGGGTGATGAGCTCGTCAAAGAACACGAGCTCCTCTTCCATCAGCGGACCCCACGCTTCGCGCTCGAGGTCGTAGTTGCGCCACGCGTTGTCGATCGCTTCCGGAATGATCAGCACCGCGTCGTTTCGTAGAACCTCGCGAATGTTTCGATCGCCGCTCGTCCCGTCCCAGTACCCCGGGTTGCCGCCGTTTCCATGAAGCGCAAACACCAGCGGCCATGCGCGGTCGCGGCTGTATCCTTCGGGGAGCCGAACCATGAAGCGGCGTGCGCGTCCCTCGACGTCCATTCCGTTCTCGCCTTCAGGCAAGCTGGCGCCGTCCACGCAGCCGGCGCTTCCGATCGGGCCTGCATCGAATCCCGCGTCGATCCCGACATCCGGCATCGCGCTATCAGAGCCCGCGTCGACCGCGCCACTGTCTTCCGTACCCGCGTCGGGACTGCGCCCCGTATCCACGCTGGCGTCGACGGCTGCGCTATCATCCCCACACCCAAGCGCGATGAGCAGTGCTCCAATCACGTATTTCTGCATCATCGACAGTCCTACCACTCGCCGGGCTGCGCGGCCCAGCGTCCCGCGTTACGAAATAGGCGCGGGTACCGCGGGAGACGCCACATGGAAGAGTTTGACGTTCTAATTGTCGGAGCCGGGATTTCCGGAATCGGCGCGGCCTACCACCTTCAGACGAACTGCCCCGCCAAGAGCTACGCCATTCTCGAAGCGCGTCCTGCCCTCGGCGGTACTTGGGACCTCTTTCGCTACCCCGGCATTCGCTCCGACTCCGACATGTACACCCTCGGGTTTTCCTTTCGCCCGTGGACGAATCCGAAAGCGATCGCCGATGGTCCCGCGATTCTCGACTATCTGCACGAAACCGTGCGCGAGTACGGAATCGACGAGCACATTCGCTACAACACGAAGGTCGACCATGCGTCTTGGTCGACCCGCGACAACAAGTGGACCGTTCGCACCACCGTCAACGGCGAGCGCGTGGAGATTCGTTGCCGCTTTCTGTTGATGTGCGCGGGCTACTACCGCTACGAGGCCGGCTACACGCCCGACTTTCCGGGGCTCGATCGCTTCGAGGGCCGCGTTGTGCATCCGCAGCTTTGGACCGAGGACATCGACTACGCGGACAAGCGCGTGATCGTGATCGGCAGTGGCGCGACGGCGGTCACGCTGGTGCCCGAGCTCGCGAAGAAGGCGGCGCAGGTGACAATGCTCCAGCGCTCCCCCACCTACATCGCGTCGGCTCCCGCCAAGGATCGCGTCGCCAACTGGCTTCGCCGGCGCTTCCCCGCGATGACCGCGTATCGCGCGGCGCGCTGGAAGAACATTCTCTTTGCGATGGCGACCTACAACTACGCGCGCCGCTTTCCGGAACGCACCAAGCGCTGGTTTCGCAAACACACACGCGAGCTTCTCGGCGAGGACGTCGACCTCACGCACTTCACCCCCTCGTACGAGCCGTGGGACCAGCGGGTCTGTTTGGTTCCCGACGCCGATCTCTTTGACGCTATCAAGAGCGAGAGTGTTCGCGTCGTTACCGATCACGTCGAAGCCTTCACGGAAACCGGGATTCAGCTTCGCGGTGGCGAGCATCTCGACGCCGAACTCGTGGTCACCGCGACGGGTTTGCAGCTCCAGTTTCTCGGCGGCATGGAGCTCGACCTTGACGGTGAGCCCCTTCGGCCGGCCGACATGATGATGTACCGCGGCATGATGTTCAGTGGCGTGCCGAACCTCGCGATGTGCATCGGCTACACGAACGCTTCGTGGACTTTGAAAGTCGACCTGACCTGCGAGTACGTGTGCCGGCTTCTCAACCATATGGATCGCCATGGTCACGCCGCGTGCGTCCCTCGTCGTGATCCGGGCGTGGGGGAGCAGCCGCTCATCGACTTCAACTCCGGCTACGTCCTGCGCGCGATCGAGCATCTTCCCAAGCAGGGCACCAAGCGCCCCTGGAAGCTCTACCAAAACTACGTGCTCGACATGCTCACCCTGCGTCACGGACGCGTCGCAGATCCGGCGATCGAATTTTCCTAATGGCGGGCTATTCGAAAACATCGCTCGCGAAAAAGCTCGGCATCAAGGAAGGACATCGCGTCGCGCTTCTTGGCGCGCCCAAGGGGTTTGCGGTTCCCGGCCTGCCGGAGGTCGAGCTGAAGACCTCCCTTCGCGGAACCAAGCCCTTCGATGTCGTGGTGCTCTTTGCCAAGCGACAGTCCGTGCTAGCGGAGCGTTTTCCGAAGGCTCAGGAGCGCCTCGAACAAGCCGGAGGTCTTTGGGTGGCTTGGCCGAAGAAGTCTTCGGGCGTTGCGACGGATCTTGGTGACGCGGTAGTGCGCGCGCACGGCCTTGGGACCGGCCTCGTCGACAACAAGGTCTGTGCGATCGACGAAACCTGGTCGGGGCTTCGCTTCGTGGTGCGCGTCAAGAACCGAACGCGCTAGCCGTTAGCAGCCGTCCGGACCGCAGAATGCGCCTTCGATGATCTCCGGCGTTCGTTCGCGCGCGGCACGCTCGAGGACTGAAAGGAGCGTGTCAACCGGCTGTGCGCCCGAGACCCCAAAGCGGCGGTCGACGAGAAAGAAGGGCACGCCCTGAATTCCGATGCGGCCGGCCTCCTCTTCGTCAGCGCGCACATCCTTGGCGTACGCGTCGGTGCCGAGTACCGACTGGATGTCGTCGTCGTCGAGGCCGACGTCCTTGGCGATGCGCGCGAGGGTTTCGGGATCGCCGATACGTTCCCCCTCGCAGAGGTACGCCCGAAGAAAGCTCTCCTTCATCTCACCCTGAAGACCGCGATCCTTTGCGAGGTGAATCAAACGATGCGCGTCGAAGGTGTTGCCGGGACGAATGATGTCGAAGCGAAAGGGCAGTCCGTCGGCGGCCGCGGTTTCGGTCATGCGCGCGATCATCAGATCGGCCTGCGCCTTCGGAACGCGGTACTTCGACGCGAGGCGCTCTGCGTACGACACCGAAAGATCGACCTCGCGCGGGCTCGCGGGGTTGAGTTCGAACGATCGCCAGCGAATCTCTGCCCCAGGCGCGAAACGTTCGAGGGCACCCTCAAGGCGCCGCTTTCCGACGTAGCACCAGGGACACGCGATGTCGGACCAGACTTCCAGTTTCAGTGGTTCCACCCGCTATCAATAAGGCGAAGCGAGGATCGCGCCAGGGCTGCGGGCGCTTCTCAGACGACCCGCTGCGTGCAAGCCTCCCGGCATGGACTGGCGCTGGGCCTTCGAGCAGCTTCATCTCGCGCAGCGCTGTGGGCACTCCCTCCAGCGAAACCTCGAGCGCGCGCGGACGTTGATGCATGAGGATCCCGCGGCGCTCGATCTCGAGGGAATTGCGCGCGCGGCGGGTCTCTCGCGTTTTCATTTCGTGCGCGTCTTCCGCGACGCGTTCGGCGTGACGCCCCATCAGTACAGACTCGCGCGGCGCATGGAGCGAGCGCAGTCGCTTCTTCTGCAGGGAGAGAGCGTGACGGAGACCTGTTTCGCGGTGGGGTATCAGAGCGTCGGTTCCTTCAGCAGCGCCTTTCTCCGTCACGTCGGTCATCCTCCGAGCCAACACCGACGACGCATCTTTTCGAGCGCCGAACTCGAGCGGCTGCCGGCGATACCGAGCTGCTTTTTGGCCCACTTTGCGCCTCTCGGAAGCACCTGGGCAAAACCGCAAGAATCGAGAAGCGGCCTTTGACGCGCCCCTGGTATCACCGGATCCCAAGGAGGCTTTCGATGATTACCCAGATGTCGCACACCACGATCTACGTCACCGACCAGGACGAAGCGCTTGCGTTCTACACGAAGAAACTCGGCTTCGAAGTGCGCATGGACGCAACGATGGATGGGTTTCGCTGGCTGACGGTTGCGCCGAAGGAACAGCAGGATCTTCAGGTCGTGTTGATGCCCCTCGCGCCGAGTCCGGTGATGTCGGAGGAAGTGGTGGATCAGCTAAAGGGGCTCCTCCAAAAGGGAGCCCTGGGCGCGGGCGTCTTTCGTACGGACGACTGCAAGGGGACCTACGAAGATTTGAAAGCCAAGGGCGTGGAGTTTCTGCAGGAACCGCAGGAGCGTCCCTACGGCGTCGAAGCGGTGTTTCGCGACAACTCGGGCAACTGGTTTAGCCTGACGCAGCCGCGCCCGATGAGCTGACCAAGCGCGGGGAAAGAATTCGTTGGGCGACGTAACATTCGCGTTGCCCACGCGTTCCACCCGCAGTGTCACCGGTCACCCTCGGAGATGTTGTTGGGCAGCGCTACCGCGTCGATGAACTTGTCGGTGTGGGTGGCATGGGCCGCGTGTTTCGAGGCGTCGATCTCGTGCTTGACCGCCCGGTGGCGCTGAAGGCACTTGCACCCGAAATCGCGACGGAAGAGCGTGAGCAGGAGCGTCTACGCCGGGAGGCCGACGCTCTTGCGCGTCTTGCGCATCCCCACATCGTCTCGAGTTTCGAGCTGGTGGAAGACGAACATCCGGTCCTGGTGCTGGAGTGGGTGTCCGGAAAGTCGGTTCGTCATCTTCTCGATCAAAAGGGGCCTCTTCCGCTAGAGGAAGTGGCGCGGATCGGAGTGGAGATCGCGACGGCGCTCTCGGCCGCGCACGCGATCGGCGTTGTTCATCGCGACATCAAGCCCGCCAACGTTCTCCTCGAAGGCAACACGGTCAAAGTCGCGGACTTCGGGCTCGCGTACTTTCACGAAGGGAACGCACCGCGCCTCACCGGGATGGATCACATTCTCGGGACGCCGGAGTACATGTCGCCGGAACGCTTTTCGTCGCTCGAGGTCACGCCGGCTGCGGACATCTACGCGCTCGGCGTGATGCTCTACGAACTCCGTACCGGGCGAACGCCGATCAGCGGTGCGCCGCTTGAGATCGCGTATCGCACGATGCACGCGAAGACCATCGAGCTCGATCTCGAAGACGATCCGCCGGCGTTCAAGGCGCTGCTTGAGGCGATGGTGCGCCCCGACGAAAAGGAGCGCCTTCAGTCGTGCGAGGAGATCGCGGAGCGGCTTCGCGCGTTTTCCGGGGTCGATGACGAAGAACTCTCGGACGGGACGATCGTGGTCGTCGGAGGGATTTCCTTTGCGGAGATTCGCACGGCCGAAACACTCGGCGCCGAGCTCGGCCAGCAAATCGGCGAGGACATCGTCGTTTGCTTTCCCCGCACGGAGTCCGCGTTTCGCTGGGTGCTCGCGCAGCGGGAGACCCACCCCAATGCGCACTTCGCCATCGAGCAAGGACCGGTCGTTGGTGCCGGGCTTGGAATCTTTGCCGGGATGACCGTCGCGACCGCGGCACGTCTCGTTCGGCTGGCGCGTCCCGGCGACCTGTTCGTCGCTCCGTCCGCGCGTCAGGCGATGGGCATTGGCTACCGCGGCAACCTCGAGGTTGTCGGACACCTCCACCTTGCGGGGGCGAGCGAGGATCCAACCATTCACCGCGCGCGTGGCGGGTGTGCCGGGCGCCGCGTGGACGTCGATGTGCTCTCCTCCCAAGGAGGCGTCGTTCATTTCCGCTGCGAGTGCGGCGCGGAAGACATCGTTCGCGCGGAGCACGTTGGCGAGGCGGGGCGCGTTCACTGCAACAGCTGCGGCGCGCTTCTCACCCTCCGGCTTGAACCCATCGCGGACGGATCGGGAACGGCCCCGACCCGTGATGTCCTGCGCTTCGACCTTGAAGAAAACGAGCTTCTTAGCGCGCTTGCCGAATACGACCTGTGAGGACCGAATCATGACCACCGCGAAACAACCCCCCCAGGATCTCACCGCGATCCAAGAGAAGTACGCCAAGCGCATCAAGAGTCGTCTCGCCGAATCCGCGATCGATGTTCGTGCCGCGCGAGACGGGATGCTCGACTGCTATGTGTCGACGTATTTCGGTGGGCTCAAGGCGGGCATCCAGGGGTACCTCGGCATCGACGCCGGTGAGGAGCAGGTCTCGCGGATCGCGCAGGCTCTCTTTCGAAAGCGTCTTCGGGAAGAGGGGGTTTCCTTCGAAAATCCCACCATTGATGCGCTCGACCGCATCAAGGCGAAGGTGGACACCGAGCTCAGCTTCGACACGCTCCCCCACGAGCTTCGCGGTCTGCACGATCAGGTCTGCAGCTTGATGCTCTCGAAGGCGGACGGGAGTCTCGGTCACGACGGTTCGCGCTCGGTCGTGCGTAAGGAACTCGACAAGACGCGGGCGGCAGAAGCGAAGCTCGCGCAGCAGCCGACGATTCAGGCGGCGCCTTCCCCGGTCGCGCCAACGTCGAGCCCACCGCAGTCAGCCGCGGAAGCGCTCCGGGAGTCGGTCGCGCGCTACCTCGAGGAAACGGCAACCGCGATTCGAACCGGCGC
>JBCDAA010000368.1:0-9017 GCA_039186435.1 Myxococcota bacterium
ATCTTATGAACGACCACGCGGCGGATCGCTGGCGGCTCGCCCAGAAACTCGGGATTGGCCTCGGCGACAACGCGCTCGTTCGGCACGTATTCGGTCACGACGTAGGGCCCGAGCGACGGCGTTGGGGTTGTTCGCCGCAGCTCGCGCACCGCGCCGTAGCCCTCCCCTTCCTCCGCGTTCTGAAACGCATCGTCGAGAACATGGCTCGGCCACGCGACCGGCGTTTCGAGCGCCATCGCGAGACGACCGTCCCAGGTGACCACGAGGGTGCGGTCGTCGGGCGCTTCGTAGCCCACCACATGCGCGAGGTCGTAGGCATCCCACGGCAAGGTGAGATCGCGCGCGACCAGCGGCGTTCCGTCGGACCACTTAAGTCCCTCGCGAAGCTTCCAGGTCACCTCGAGACGACCGTCCGCCAGAAAGCGGACCATCTCGTTGTCGATGCCGGGCCGGCGCTGCACGAACACCGGCTGCGGGTGCTCGTCCGGCGGCGCTTCGAGAAGCTGCCAGTACCCGCCGGCGAAAACGGGCGTCCCCGTGATATTCGAAAGGATGTTGGTGCCGATGTGCAGCTCGTCCCGCGACGACGTCGCGGTTCCGAGGTCCGGCAGGGGATCGATTTCCGGTTCGCGGGGAGGAAGGTCGCCGGGAATCGCGACGGCCACGGCGATCGCGGCCACGGTTGGAAGAAGCACGCGCATCGTACGATCGAGGCGAGCCGACTGCGCCGCGCGATCCGTGCGAGTGAGCGAATGCGATGCGATCGTGACGATCAAGGCGCAGGTGCTGAGCACATACGCGATCAAGAAGAGCGTATCCGCGAGCGTTAGGTAGGCGACCGAGGGAAGCGTATCGGAGATCGTGAACTGAAACGCGAAACAGCTCAGCAGCGCGGTGACCCCAATGCCGCTGCGGGGCTCGATGGCGCTTCCCGGAAGAAAGAGCGCAACGAGCGCTACCAGCGCGATGATCGCCAGCGGAAGAAAGAGCTTGAGCGCGACGGTCACGATCGGGCGCCGAAGACGCACCCGGTAGGCGACCTTGCGCACTGTCGAGGGCAGCCCTTCCCGCTCGAGCAAACCGAGGTCGGAGGAGACCTCCCGCTCCTCGCTTCGAGCCTCAAACTCTGGATCGTAAAGCCAGTCGGTCAGACTAAAGCGCGACTCCATGCCGCTTCCCGCAGCGTCCGGAACGAGGCGACCAAGCTGGGTTGGAAGCTCGAGCTCCACCGCGACGATTTGCTCGTCGTAGGGAAAGCGGGTCATCGGAAACTCGCCGCGAAGCGTTCCGCGAACCCGCCAGCGCGCGGTGTGCCAGTCGCGATCGCTCTCCTCACCGAGAAAGTGGCGTTCGAGGGTCGCTGCGTTCGCGACCTGCAGCTGTTCGTGGTCGAACTCCCCGCGCCATTTGGCCCAGAGGTCGAAGTCGACATCCACCATGCCGTCCTTCAGGATCAGCCGGGTCACGTCGTGCAGGTAGACGCCGACATAAACCTCTCGCGAGCTGTCCGCGCGCAGCGACGAAGCCGCCACGAGCACGAATGCGCCAGCGAGAAGCGCGCGAATCATTGGGCGGAGCCGACCGCGTCCTGCACTCGCGCAAACCCCGCCTCGCGTGCTTTGGCTTTGAGCCCGAGGGCAAGCGTTCGCGGGAGCCCGGGTCCTTCGTAGATGAACGCCGTGTAGAGCTGCAGGAGCGTCGCCCCCGCGCAGATGCGCGCCCACGCGTCATCGACGGTTTCGATGCCGCCAACGCCGATCAGAACCATCTTCTTTCCGACCAGCCGGTAGAGGCGACGAATCACCGCGGTCGATCGCTGCTTGAGCGGCGCCCCGCTGAGCCCGCCCCGACCCACCGCTTCGATTCGCGCAGGGGAGGCCCGCAGCCCCGCGCGATCGATGGTGGTGTTCGTGGCAATGATCCCGTCGAGGTTCAGCTCTAGCGCGAGCGCGGCGACGGCGTCGATGTCGTCGTTGGCGAGGTCCGGCGCGATCTTCACCAGGAGCGGGACCTTCCCCGGAGCGACCTCGTCGAGGGTCGTGCGCACGGCCTCCAAAAGCGGCCGCAGCTTTTCGATCGCCTGCAGGTCGCGCAGCCCGGGCGTATTCGGTGACGAGACGTTGACCACGAAGTAGTCCGCGAACGCGCCGAGCCGCTCCGTCGAGCGAACGTAGTCGGCGACGGCGTCTTCCTCCGCAACGCGCTTGGTCTTTCCGATGTTGACGCCCAGGCACGTTTGGCGCGGACTGCGAAGCCGTTCTACCGCGGCTGCCGAACCGTGGTTGTTGAATCCCATCCGGTTCACGAGCGCGCGGTCTCCTTCGAGACGAAAAAGACGCGGGCGCGGATTTCCGGGCTGCCCTTCGCCGGTGAGGGTTCCGACCTCGACGTGACCAAAGCCCAAGCCGCCGAGCGCTTCGAACGCGACCGCGTCCTTGTCGAATCCCGCGGCAAGCCCGATCGGCGTCGGAAAGGTCAGCCCGAGGGCGCGAACTTCGAGCGCTTCGGACCGCGGAAGACAGCGTCGCCGAAGGAGGTTCGTGAGGGGCGGCATCCGGTGCAGCGTGCGAAGCCCAGTCATGGCGATGTGGTGCGCAGTCTCCGGTGCAAAGCGATAAAAGAGCGGCCGTACGAGGCGGTAGAGCATGCGGCCCGAGAGTGGCCCGCCCCGGCGCGAAACGCCAGCAGCGCGTGCAGCGCTCGAGCGGAGCCTCTACAATGGAAGTCGTGCGCCCCCTTGTCGTGGTTGTCGCGTTTCTCCTTACTCCCGCCCTTGGCGCCGACGCCGCTCCCACCCAGTCGCGAGGCGCGCCCCCCGCCGTTGGAGACATCGCACCGGAGATCATCGGGCAGCGGATCTCGGGCGGTGATCCCGTGCATCTCGAGAGCCTCCACGGCCGCGTCGTCGTCCTCGACTTTTGGGCGACGTGGTGCGGTCCGTGTCGCGCGGTCATGCCGGTCCTCGACGACCTTCACCGCGCCCATCACGCCCAGGGACTGACCGTCGTCGGGCTCTCCGGCGAAGGCAGCGGTCTGGTGCGTCGCTTTCTGAGCCAACATCGCGTGGATTACACGGTTGCCAGCGATGCGACCGCGACCATGCAGCGCTACGGCGTTCGCGGAATTCCAACGCTCGTGGTGGTCGACCGTGCAGGCAAGGTTCGGCACATCAGCGCCGGGGTGAGCGGGCCGGAAATAACGCGCCTTCGCTCGCTGATTCAGCAGCTCCTCCGAGAGTAGCTACGGACGCGCCCGACGCAGGCCTAGGTTCAGCAGCTTTTGAATGAGTGGCTCGTACTTAAAGCCGCCGGCTTCCGCCGCGCTCGCAAACTCCTCTCCCCACGCGATGTCCGGGTTCGGATTCGCCTCGAGAAAGTAGAGCTCGCCGCTCGGCGTGAGCCGAAAATCGATACGCACGTAGCCATCGAGATTGAGGAGGCGAACGATGCGGCGCGCAAGCTTCGGAATTCGCGCAACCACTTCCTCCGGGAGCTCCCGCGCCGGACCGATGTCGATGTTGTGCTTCTTCTGGTACTTCACGTCCCACTTAATCTTACGCGTTGCGATCCTGGGCGCGTCCTTCGGAAGGCCGTCGAGAAAGATCTCCCAGGTTGGGAGCACGGTGAGCTGGTGATTGCCGAGCACACCAACGTAGAGCTCGCGCCCGTCGATGTACTGCTCCGCCACCGCGTCGGTTCCGACGGTGCGATGAACGAACGCCACCCGCTCACGAAGCGCCTCGTCATTCGAAACCACCGAGGCCTGCGCGATGCCCTCGGAGCCCTCCGCGATGAGGGACTTCACGATCACCGGAAACTCGAGCGCCCGGAGCGCCCGGGTCGGACGCACCTTTCGACCGCGCGGAAACACGGCAAAGCGCGGCACGCGAATCCGGTGGTAGTGGAGAACCTTCTTGCTGAGCGCTTTGTCGCGCGCGAGCACGAGACCTCGGGCGCTGCATCCGGTGTAGGGCATGCGCTCGAGCTCGAGGTAGCCCGCCACATGGGCATCGAGCACCACGCGATCGTGAAACTCCTCGAGGAGGTTGAATACGATGTGTGGCTTCCACTCTCGAATCGCGGAGCGAAGCGGCCCGAGCTCATCGCGAACGCCCACCGGCAGAATCGTGTGGCCGAGTTCCTCGAGAGCACATTTCACGTCCCACTCGGTCTTCACTTCGAGGAACGCGGCCTCGTCCATTCCCTCGATGCTCGGCGGCGGAACGAGCGTCTCGTGGACGAGCTGCAGAACGCGCAACTTCCGCTTCTTCACCGTGTCTCCCCCAACACGGCGTCTATCATACAGGATGCCAGTCGCCGCGTCGGTGAAGCGTGTAAAGCGTGTGGGTGGCTAAGATCAGCGCCATGTCGAGCTTCGTGGTCGACGTGGAGTTCCCGCAACGCAGTTCGAGCTCACGGCAGCGCCCGATCATCTGTTTGTAGACCTGGTCGACCGTGAACGCGTGCTCGCCCGTGTGCTTTGAAACCTGTTCGCGCAGCTCTCGGCGATGGCGGCGAAGGAATCGGACCGCGCTTTCGCCCTTTCCACCCCGAGCGAACACCCGCAAAAGATCGCGATCAAACTGATCGGAATAGCCCACCGCGTAGTGCTCTCGGCGACGATCGTAGTGCTCGCGAAGCGTATGTTTGAGAGAGCGGAGCCGATAGGGACGCGCCTTGCTGCGAACCTTGGGGGCGCAACCGGCAACCTCCGCCATCAGCTCGTCGACATACTCAAGTTTCTCGAGCGCGGGCCAGTTGCGATAGGCGCTACGCCACTTTCCGGGCGACGTACCAAGCCACACCGCAAACGTCTCCGCAAAATCCTCGACGGGATGCGCCTGCGCGTACCAGCCATCGAGGTGCACCACGAAGCGCCGACTTGAGGCGCGCGGTTTGTAGAACTCGGGGTACGGCTCGGACGCTTTTCCAAAAAGCTGCTGCCAGCGACGACGGCGATGCAGTTGATACGCGTGCTGCATCGCGTGGCCGAGCTCGTGGCGAATCAACTGAAGGCACTCACTCCGCGTGCCTCCCTCCACCTCGAGCATCATGTCGCGCTCGAGGCGCATGAGGCGGCGGTGCGCGAGGTAAAAAGGAAGCGCTACGCCGGGAACGTTCTCGGGCGAAAACCATTCGTCGGCGAGCCAGAAATGAGGGCGCACGCGAAGGTCGCGATCGCGAAGCTCACCGAGCGCGCGCTCGACCAGCGGCTGGACCCAGCTGCCGTCAAGGGAGAGGGGGAGGTCGCACATTCGAGTGTCGAGCAGCTCTTCTCGCGCGCAACGCCGCAAATCCACCGCGGGAGCATAGCGCATTCACGTGGTTACGCCGGTGTCAGCGTTCGAAGCACCATGCGCTCGAGAGCTCGTCCGACGCGATCGGGGCGCTCCCGTCCGGCGAGTCGCGCCATCGCTTCGTTGTACGCCGGAACATCCCGAAGGCGACGGGGCAGACGCGGGTAGACCGCCCGCAGAGTCGCCAGAGACGCGCGAAAGAGAAGCTGATCGCGAGGCGAAAACGGGAGCTCGAAGGCCACCTGAAGACGAGGCGGCAAAAGGCCCGCCGTCATCCGCCGATACCAGAGCACAAAGGGCGTCGTCGGCGGGTTGGGCGGCGTCATCAGAAAGCTGCCGATCGCGCGCGCGTGGGTACCGACCGCGATGGTGCGCGAGTCCAGCGTGCGCTCCCAGTAGCGAAGAAACGCCGGCCACGTGGGCGGCAGAACCGCATCCGGAACCCCGAACATCCGGGCGAAACGCTTGGATTCGAGCCAGTACGTCGCCTTTTCGAGGTTGCTCAGGGGAGTGACGACAAGCTCATACACCCGGATCGCGGTGTGCACGAGGGTGGCGTGCACCCAAAGCAACGCGCCGGCGTCGTTGGCGGCGTAGCGATGCCCTTTTGGAAACGCTCCGACGCGCTCGTCGAGCTCCCCGAGCACCCGCTCATGAATTCGGCGAACACCCCGCGCCGACGACGAGGCTGCACCGAGGGTGCCGAAGACCATCGCGTACACGTGCTGGAACGTTCGGGTGAAGCGGCCGATGGGATCCGCTTGCGTTCGGGAATGCTCGGCAACGGCATGCGCCACGTAGGGGTGGGCAAGCTGGAGGAGCGCGGCACACCCTCCCCCAAGAAAGAGCACCGACTCGCGGGAGACACGCCAGGAGGTCGAGGTTGGCCCGTGCAGCCCCGCGTGCGGATCGCAGCCATCGACCGCGCGCGCCATGGCGGCCCGAAACGCCTCTCGGTCGACCTCCCCCATGGCCTTCAGCGTCGGTCGACCCCTCGGCGAGGTCAAGCGCTGGCTGAATCCCGGGAACCAACGTTAGGCTCTGCCGCATGCGAACGGCGCTTTGTTTGGGACTCCTCGCGGCCTGCGCAGGCTCAACGCCCCCACCGGCGGTGACGACCTCCGCGCCTCCGCCCCCCACGAAGGCTCCACCACCGCCTTCGCACGTGCCACCGGTCACGGAGCCGCCTCCGGCGATCGACGCTCCGGCCGCGATCGTCTTTCAGGGCGCGCACCGTCGCGGAATCGAAGCCGCCGCGTTTACGCCCGACGGTTCGCTCCTCGGGACGATCGACGGCGGTGGAACCTTCGCGCTGATCGATGTCGAAACCGGCGTGATTCGTCATAGCCGCCGCGTCTTCATTCGTGACGGTGCGCGTTTTCTCTTTGCCGAGCGTGGCAACACCGGAATGTGGATCGCCTCGAGCTCGGGCTTTCGCGGACTCGGCGGCCTGTGGCGCATCGACCTTCGCTCGGGCGAGTGGACCCAGAGCGAGCTCCCGACCGCGACCTTTCCTCCGTCCGGCTTCGCGATGCACCCCGACGACCGAACTGCCGGCTACCTCGACACGCAAGCGATGGTGCGAGACGTGGTGGTTCTCGCGGAGGAGGCGTCGAACCACGAGGTTTCGCTTCGCTCTCCGGGCTACCTGTCGTTTGCTCCCCGCGGAAACCGTATCGTCGTCTTTGATTTCGGTGAGCGCGAAGCGGTGCTCCTCACGCTCGACGGCCGCGAGGTCGTTCGATGGCCCTCCCTCGTGGAGCCGGCGTGGCATCCCCGCGGAGGCGCGCTGGCGATCGCGTCCCCAGAGAGCGCGGGACTCTACGATCCGGAAACCGGGCGTCCCCTGCGTACGCTCAGCACCAATGCACGGGAACTGCTTTGGAGCGCCAGCGGCGCCGAGCTTGTGTCCATCGGCGAAAACGAGCTCTCGTTCTTCAACGAGCAAGGCGCCCCTCAGGGGAGCGCGTCGCGTCCGGAAGGAGCATCGAACTTCGTCTTTGGCAATGGCGTCCTCTACGCGGGGGTCGAGACCGCGGTCCACAGCTGGAGGGACCGAGAGCCCGCAGCTCCGGTCGACGTGGGCGGCCCGATTCGACAGCTCATCCCGCATCCGCAGGATGGCGTCGCCCTCTTGTTCGGAACCGACGTCGCGTTTGTTCGCGATGGCGCAGTTCGCTGGCGCGTGCGCGGCGGGAGCGGAGAACACAGCGTGTGGCAGGCGCGATGGGCACCCACCGGAACCACCCTGATCACCTGGGGCCGCGGGGGCGTCGAACGGTGGGACGCACAGGGCGCGACGAGCACGGGATGTCGCGGCGGGGGCCGCTTTCTGTGGCCCACGAGCGATGGAATCCTACTGCAGCAAGGCGATGCGTGTTCCCTCCGCGATGGAGAGCGCACGAGAGTGCGAGGGTCGCTCCTCGCCGCGAGCGGCGACCATCGCGTGCTGCTCTTTCACGACGGCGTAGAGCTTTGGATCGTCGACGCCGAAACGCTGGAGCGAAGGCGCCGTCTCCGGCTTCGCGGCGGCCCCTGTGGCTACGGCACTTGCGAAGTTCACGCGGCTCTCACCCACGACGGTCAAACGGCTGTTCTCAGCCGCGGATCGGACCTCTTCGTGTTCGACACCCAGCGCGGACGCCTCGTTCGGCGGGTGCGAGGGACCCGGCGCGACGGACCGGTAGTCGACGTGCATGCCCCAACAACCTCGGGAGCAGCTCCAGTCTGGGCGGCCGTTCGACGCGGCGAGGGCGAAGAGCTCAAGGTATCCGTCCACGAGGCGAGAGGCCGCCGCGTTCTCGAACTCACTCGCACCGGCATCGCCCGCATCACCTTCAACGACGACGGAACACGCGTCGCCATCTCCGGGAACGAAGGCATCTTCCTCGGATCCCTCGACGGATCCCAACGCGTCGATCTTCAGCCTCTCGCCGATGTCGATCGGATGCGCTTTGTCGGCGACGAACTCATCGTCCAGTCGCTGCGGGAGCTCCGCGTTGCGGACGCGAGCGGCGTGATTCGGACAGCCCACGAGCACTCCTCCGCGTTTTCGCTGAGTCCGGACGCCGCAAGCGCCGCGGAGTGCTACGAGGGTCGACTGCTGCTTCGTGAGCTCCTTACCACCCGGGTGCGCGACCTCGGTCCCTGTGGCGCTGACCAGCTCGCCTTTAATCCGAGCGGCCGCTTTCTCGTCGAACGGGACGGGCCCGTTACACAGGTTCACGATCTTCAGCAGGGACGCGCGGTCACGCTTCGCACGTTTCGCGACCGCCACGATTCCTTTCCGGTGGTGATCGATTCGGAAGGCGCGTTCGACGTCGACCCGGCAGCGCACGAGCGTTTTCGGTACCGGAGCGCGGGGCCCCTCGGTCGCGCGGAGCTTCTCGCGCCCGCTGCCGCGCCCTACCGACCCGACATTCTCGAACGTTTCTTTCCGCCGCCTGCACCAACCGTATCGCAGTAGACTCGTGCGATGGCTGCGGTTGCCGCGGTGGTGGTCCTCGTCGTGTTCGCGCTCGGCTATCGCTTCTACGCCCGGTGGCTTGGAGAGCGTTTGTTCGACGACCGCGCGGACCTCGCGACGCCAGCGCACACCAAGCGCGACGGCCGCGACTACGTGCCCACCTCCCGGCATGTTCTCTTTGGGCACCACTTCACCTCCATCGCGGGCGCAGCTCCGATCATCGGACCTTGCGTCGCGGCCTATTGGGGCTGGGCG
>JBCDAA010000369.1:0-9016 GCA_039186435.1 Myxococcota bacterium
GGGGAGGTCTAGGCATAGACCTCCCCAAAAAATAAGTGCGGGCCCGCCGAAGCGGGCCCGCGTGGGATGGTCTGGTTTCGTTTTGGAGTTCAACGGAAGCTGACGAATCAGCTCCCGAAGTCGTAGAGCCAGCTGAGGCGCCGCACGACATTGAGGTTGTCGATGTAGCGGGCGAGCTCGCCGGTTGCGCCGTTGTCGGCAAGGGCTTGCGCATGCTGGATCATCTGCGCAGCAGGTCCGGTCTCGATTCCGTCCTCACTCGGATACGACGCGGCGACGTACACAAGGCCGGTCGCCGGATCCGTAAACTCAACGGTCGAGATCGAAGGATCGGGAGTGATGGCCTCCGGCCCACCGATCACCCACACGCGCGTGCGCTGGAAGAACGTGCGGTCGAAGGTGTCAGGAATCTGCGCCATCGCGTACGTGGCCGCGTTGAGCTGAATGGAAAAGCTCGCATTGGGATCAATCGGAACCCCGCGCATTGGCTCCCCCGCAAGGTTCAAGGGGTCCGGGAACGAGAGATCGCGCTCCACCTGCCGTGGACCGATCGCGTCCCAATCCTCGCCCATCAGACCCCGGAAGAAGCCAGTGACCGCGGGTCCGAAGGAACTGTAGAAGTTGATTTGATAGCGACGAACGTCCGCCGCGGTGTCACGCCCGAGAAAGTTGCTCTCTGGATCCACGAGCGTCTGCAACGCGAGAATCTTGTCGTAGTAGAACCCGGCACGTTCCAGCTGGTCGAACCAGAAGTAGCCGTCGTCGAAGTTCCACGTCGTCTCGAGCGCGCGCCCTTCGAAATCGTCCACGGCGAGGTCGCCGAAGATCCCTCCCCCCGGAAGGAACGCAACGCTGCCATCTCCGCGCGGCGTCTCGTTGTACACGCCGGGTTCCGGCGTCGTCACAATGCGCGTCAGAAGTTCGAGGCTCGATCCCACTGCAGCGGTGTAGGGACCGAAGCCATCCTGCCGCGTCCAGAACGAGTCGAGGGAAGGATTGTCGCCGAAGATGTCCTCAAAGACCGCCCGATTCAGGGAGTAGATCTGGTTCGCGTACTTCAGCTTTCGCAGGTACCGCGACCAGATTCGCTGCGAATACGACTCGGTTCCAAACCCGATTCGCCCGCGCCGGAACGCGTTGAAGATGTAGTAGTTCCAGTAGTTGTCGATCACCGACGTGACGGTCTCGTAAGGGTCCGCTCCGGCGTCGTAGCGATAGCAATCCGGACCGAGGTCGGCCTGCTCATCGCTGCAGAACTCGAAGGGCACGGCCATGCGCCCTTCCCCATCGACCATCAACTCGTCGACACCTTGGCGGGCGAGCGCTGGATGCGCCTCGAGGGAACCATACGGAACATCCACCCGCGCTTCGAGCGCGCCGAGGCCTCCGACAAGCCCAGGAATATCCGTGTAGTTGTACGCGGACACCTCCCCGCCAGTGAACGCGCTGATGCGGAGGGGCACTGGCCAGTTCGCGTTGAAGAACGCGTACCACGCGAGCTCTTCGCTGTCGGGAACGGGGTCCGCAAAGACCTCGACGAGGTCGCCGTACCCCATCTTTACAGCCGCCATGTCGTAGTGGCCGATCCCTTGCGCGTCCGTGACGACGAAGTTGTTTCCGTAGTCCATCACCGTTGAGTACTCGTACTCCCGAATGCGGCCGTCTATTTCAGCTTCGCTCAGCGGATCCCACGCGCGCGGTCGCATGTCCCCGTCGTCGCGAAGCTCCCAGTAGCGCGGGTGGTAGTTCAGCGCGTCGTGGCTGCCGCTAAAGTTGTGACGGAGCCCAATCGTGTGGCCGATCTCGTGGGCGGTAACGCCGTGAAAGATCGGATGCCGCACCATCTGAAGCACCGCTTCGTAGTCGATCGTGCCGTCTTCCTCACGAAGCTGGTAGGTGCGTCCGTACCACTCCATCGTTCCGTCTCCCGCCTCCACGGCACGCTGCACAGCGCGCGCGAGCCCGAGAAGCCCCTCGTCCGCAAAGTCCGCGTGAAGAAGACAGTGCCCCTGCGTGTGCATCGCAGCCTGCGCACGCTCAACGACGTTCAAACGCCGCGGACTCATCCCCTGCAGCGGCGAGGCCTGCTCGATGATGCCCGGGCTGTCCGTGTCGAAGTTCGGATCGATCCCCGCCGCGAGGCGCATTTCCGGACCGGTGAGAAGGCGCTCGATATCCGTCCCGACCAACGACTGGAGCCGTGCCTGGCCGCGTTCTGCTCCATCGCCAAACGCCCCTGCGCGGAGCAGCTGCTGCCGCGAGTGCTCGAAGCGAGCGATAAAGTCCGCCGGCGAGGAGGGAAGCGCGTCCGGCGCGCCGCGGAAGTTTCGCACCCACGCAAAATCCATCGCGTCGGCGCTTCGATCGACGTTGAACCCGTCGATGCTCGTGACGTGATCATCGGCCGGCCGTCCCGAGGTCAGCGATCGAAGCTCGCGGTTCTCACGCACCCACGCGTCGACGACCTCGCCACTCGTGATGTCCTCCTCGCGAACGTCTCCGTTGAGGAGGGCAAGGATGTCGCGCGCGAACGCCTGCAACGTTTCAAGGCCGGCGCCGTAGATGAACGCGTTGCCCATGATGATCTCGCCCGTTTCCGGGTCCGCCGATGAAGGCCCGTAACCGAGGGGACTCGAAGAGTGCGGCTCGTTGACCCATCCGAGCATCGAGTAGCGGAGGTCGCCGATCTCCGCGACGGTTCCCTCGACACCGCACGCGTCGTGGTCGTCCGCCTGCACGGGATTGTGGCAAATCACAAACATCTGCTGGTGATCCCCGCGCAGACGCTCCGCCCCGCAGTCGCTTCCGCCCGCGGAGAGACACTCGTTTTCGCGAAGCGAAGCAACGGTCTCGACGAACGCGCGGTTCCAATGACGACCGACATCCTCAGCGTCCGGAATCAGATCCTCCGGGAAGTTCGACGAGAGGTGATACGCGATCGGTCGCACCTCGCGCTCCCGGTACGGGATGGTGCACGCGCCCACCCACTGACCGTCGTCGTCCTGGCTACGCTCCGCGAACGCGAGTGCAATGTCACAAACACTTCCGCCGCCACCGCACTCCATGTCGCTGCGGCAATCGATGAGCTCGCCGCTCTCGGTTCGGCGATGACTCGCCCGCCAGAGGTTGTGTCGATCCGCGAAGCGAAAGCGCGACGGCTCCACGACACCGTAGCGCTCGTCGTAACCCGCGCGCTCCGTCACAAAATAGCCGAAGCGATCCTGCCGGTCGCCCGTGTACTCCATCGGTTCGTAGTCGCGCGAGGGATCAACGCGCAGAAAGCTGTTGCGTACCGTGATCTCTCCCGGCGCACAGTCGAGATGACCCTGACTGAGAAGGAAACAGGTCGGAATCTCACCAAACCCCTCGAGAAACGCAGTCGTCGGCTCCACGAACATCTTGTTCACGATGTCGATGTAGTGAACGGGCCCTTCAGGCGTCTCCCGAACGAACTTCGCTTCATGCGGATGATCTGTGTTTGGCTCGATAAAATACGACACCGCCTCGGTGCGAATCCCGTCGAAGAGCTTGGCCGCAACGAGGAAGTCGTTGTTCGTCACGAGGTTCGTAGACCAGTCGACACGCATGAAGTCGCGCTGATGCCAGAGACGGTCGCGGTCGTCTTCGATCAGAACGTTCTGTTCCTCGCCCGTCACCGGGTTGTACTCGCGACGAATGTCGAAGTGCTTTTCGATCTCGTACATCGCGACCACCGCGCCGGTTTCGGTGTCCCCGGCGATCCCCTCAGGCTCGGAGCCGGCGATGTGCGAATACGAACGTCGCGCGATCAGGAGGTGCTCTTGAATCTCCCAGATGATCTTTTCGGTCGACCCCTGCTCGCCGACGAACGTGTAGGGCGCGCTGTAGGGCGTATCGATGACCGTTTGCAGGAAGTACCACTCGCTGTTTTCTAAGACATCCTTTTCAATTGCACGCTGAACGCGAATAACCGTCGGCTGTGTTTCGCAGCCCACCGTCGCCATCAGCACAAAGAGTCCAAGCATCCTTCGCACGACGCACCTCTCCCTTGGCGCGCCGAGGCGCGCAGCAGTAGGAACCGTTCGCCGCCTCCACCACGAAGCAGCAAGCGTCCCTCCGAGTCTCGCTCAGCGTTTGAGCAAGAAGCGTGCACAGAGTCGCAAAACCCAGTTTCCGTCTACGATTTCAGGGATCTTTGACGCATCGCGGCATGAGTGCGTCGCGCGCCACCTGTGCGCACCGTCACCGAGCTAACGCCGAACGCGTTCGTTCTGCGCGCGCCTCTCTAAGGAAGGCAGACGCCGCGTGTTGGATGCCCAATGTCGATGCAGTTGTCTACGGGTCCACACTCGAAGGTGCCGAGAGTGCAAAAGTTGGTGCAACGACCGCGGAAGCACATGAAGAGGATGTCGCACTCGGAGCTCGAACCGCATCGGGCGTTGAGGTTGCCGCAGGGGCTACAGCTTTCGCAGCGCCCTTCCGTCGACGTGAAGTAGCGGCAGACCGCCGAACCCGCGCACTCCGACAGACTTCCCGGGAACGAACACGACTCGCCACTTGGGTCCGGAAGCGAAAGACCCGGATCGAGCGGTCCGCCCGCGTCCGAGCCTGCGTCTCGAGGAGGCGCTGCGTCTCGAGGAAGCGCTGCGTCTCGGGGAAGCGCCGCATCTCGGGGAAGCGCCGCGTCTCGAGGAAGCGCCGCGTCTCGAGGAAGCGCCGCGTCGCTGCCCGCGTCGGTCCCTACGCCAGTGTCTCGCACGGCTGCGTCCACACCTGGCGCAGCCGCATCCGCTCCGGCATCCACGCGAAAGCGCGTTCGGCGGTCCCCGCCACAGGCACCCACGAGGAGCACAAGCGCCAGAAGAGAGGAAGGACGGCCGAGCATCAGCCCAATCTACCCCCGACCGCCACAAATCCCCCCACTACCTGCGGATGCAAGTAGCGATTTCGAGGCATCGCGGCTCAACCCTCGGGTACGAGGGCCATGATTCGCTCAAGCCGCCTTCGCCTCCACCGACGCATCACGAAAACCAGCGCAAGAAGCGCGACCACCCCGGCACCGAGGAGAACCCACAAGATCACCACGGTGGGGCTCGTCGCAAGGCAGGACGCGTGGGGGTCAAGCGACTCCACCGCGGCCAGATACTTCGGTCGAAACAAGTTCAACGCGTCATCGCTCTCACGGCAGAGGCCCGCCGCGACCACGGTCGTGTCGACGCCCCACGGCTCATACCGTTCCGCCAACGCGGCGCGCTCGGTCGGGTCGCCCTCCATCAACAAGAGTTGCTCGACCTCAGCCACAAGAAACTCGGAGAGACCACCTGCCAGCGCGAGGGACTCGAACGCCGGGTTCTCCGTCACGGCGTCGGCGCAGGCAGTGGCCCCCTCGACCGTCAGGACGCCCACGCATCCCGCAAAGTTCGGTAGCGTGTCGTGGTAGTAGGCGTAGAGGTCCACGTCGCCGGCAACGAGCGCTTCCGTGCGAAACACCGGAAAGCGTCGAAGCTCCTCGGAATACACCTCGCGCAAAACCTCCGGACTCGCCGCGCGAAGCCTCTCAAGTTCCGGCGCTGCCTGATCGGGCAGATGGCCTTCAAGCGCGCGGTGAAACACCCGTTCCGCCGCGACCCGTGTCTCGCTCTCCGACTGCTCAAGGCTCCGAAGAAAGTCGAGCTGAGCCGGTACCCACGCCCCGGGTTGAAGCGCGTCCCACCCGATCCGAAGCGCCTCTTCTCGACGCGCCGGGACAACACGAATCATCCTCGTGAGCCTTGCCTCGTTTGTCGCGGACATCGCCGCGTACCAGAGGGGCGCCTGCGCTTCGGGTCCCCCCTCCTCGATCGCGACGACCAGCCCCTCAAAGGTGGAGTCCGGCACAGCGTTCAGAAGCGTCCCAAAGCCTTGCACGTTGCCCGACGCCTGCCCGACAAAGACCGCGAGTTCTTCCTCGTTGAGCAGTTCGATGAGAGGCACAATCTCCAGTCCGCCACCGAGTCGCGACGCCATCGCCGAACCTGCGACCGCGGGATCCGGCGTAAGTGTTCGCAGAAGTTCGACGTGCACAGCAAGCAATGCGTCGGGCCGCAGCCTCAACCAGCCGATGCGTGCCATCCGTTCGCGTTCTTCCGGATCTCGACCGGCAGCGTGGGCGAGGATACGAAATCGCGCGCGTTCGACGGTACGCATGGCTGCGTACCAAACGGCGTCATCGTTGTCATGACTCTCGCGGTAGGTCGCAATGAGCTCCGGCAAAAGCCGCAAGGACGCAAACTCGAAGACGAAATCATGCGGGCCGAAGCGGTCTGCAACCACGGGACGAAGCTCATCAAGGGAGAGCCCCGAAACGACCGACGAACCGCCGCGAATCTTCGCTGACACTAGGCGTCCCACGAGAGCGCGATCCGAATCGTCTTGGACGAGGCCACGAAGGTAGCGAAGGCGCGCCGGAAAGAGTTCGTCCGGCGTCAGAGCCTCCCAGCCATGCCTCAGCGCTTCCAGCCGTGCGGTCTCGGGAAGCGCGCGAGTCAGCATGCGGAAACGTTCGAGCTCCGTGGTCCGTGAGACCGCCACGAGAATCGGCTCCAGCGGATGACCTCGACGAACGATCTCCTCTGCGAGCCAGGTCGCTGTACGCAGCGGCACCGCGAGAAGCAGTTCCGGCGAGATACTCTCGCTCCGTTCCACAAACCTTCGTACATCCGTCTCGGGAAGCGCCGCGACGAACCCCGCCGCGGCCACGTGGGCAGCGTGCTCGGCGACATAGTTTCGCAGCGCAGACGTTGCGCCTGCAGACACCATGGCTTCGGCGAGGGCTTGCCCCTGCTCGGGTCCAACGTGCTCGAGGGCGTACTCGAGAGCATTTGTGTTCCCCATCGAACCGGGCTCGTTCGTCAGCCCGCGCCGAGTCACCCGAAGGGTTGCGTCCCTCAGCTCGCGCACAAACGAAGGGCTGAGGCGGCGGCCCCGGACGAGTACATCATGACGCGTCGCAACCGTACCCGGGGTCGGAGCCCGGTCGCCCCGTCGCACGCGTACCTGACGGGACATCTGGAAGGGAATTCGAAAACGAACTCGCGTTGCGGAACGAGCCGGCGCTACGGGCACCTGGACCGACTCTTCGATGACCTCGTGATTGAGTTCGAAGGTAACGCGTACGTCGAGCCCCCAAGCAGGCGCCTCACTGAAGTTCACGAGGAGAAAGCCAAGGTGCTGACACCCCGGGCAGGACTCATCCACAACGAGAAACGCTTGATCTCGCACGTGGACAAACACTCCGCCGAGAGCGCTCGCGACATCGGAGCGAACCTCATCTCGTCGCAGAACATCCGAGAGTTCCAGCCGAATTAGCGCCTCGATCTCTGAGGCGTTTTCAACCTCCGCAAGCGAACGAACGACTTGCGCGTCGACCGGGGCAACCCCGACCAGCATCACGACCAGACTCACGGAAAGAGTTCGGACCCAGCATGACATCCGTGAACCCTACGGGGTTTGCTACGCGGAACTTCCAAAGCCGAATCGGACGACGTACGGTTCGCCTCACTCGCCTTCGCGGCGGGCGGCAACGGCGCGCGCGTGCGCTTCCAGTCCTTCGAGACGGGCAAGGCGCTCGAGGAGATCCGCTTGGCGCCGGATGGCGTCGCGCGAGTACGCGATGAGACTGCTGCGCACCACGAAGTCGTAGACGCCGAGCGGTGACGCAAAACGAACGGCGCCGCCGGTTGGCAAAACGTGGCTCGGCCCTGCAGCGTAGTCCCCGGCGGCTTCCGGGGTGTAGTTGCCGAGGAACACGGCGCCGGCAGCGCCGATCTTCGCGAACATCGCCTCTGGGTCGACCACCGAAAGGTTCAAGTGCTCGGCAGCCAGCGCGTCGGCAACGCGGGCGGCTTCCGCGCGGTCACGCACGACGAAACAATGGCCGTTGTCGCGAACGGATGCGGTCGCAATGTCGCGCTTTGGCAGCGCGGCGAGCTGCGTCGTGACCTCTTCGTTCACCCGGGCCGCGAACGCTTCACTAAACACCACGGCCAGCGGGTAGGCATCCTCGTCGTGCTCCGCCTGGGACAGGAGGTCAGCCGCCACGACCGCAGGATCCGCGTCGTCGTCGGCCACCACCAAAATCTCACTCGGGCCCGCGATGGAGTCGATGTCCACCACTCCGAAGACGAGTCGCTTTGCGCACGCGACGTAGATATTTCCGGGGCCGACGATCTTGTCGACGCGGGCGACGCTCTCGGTTCCGTACGCCAAGGCCGCGATCGCCTGCGCGCCGCCCGCATCGACGACTTCGGTGACGCCTGCGAGCTCAGCGGCGCAGAGGATCTCCGGCGTGGGCCGCGGCGTCGCGAGCACAATGCGCTTCACCCCAGCGACCGATGCCACGACCGCGGTCATCAGGACGGTGCTCGGGTACCGCGCCTTACCGCCCGGCGCATACACACCGGCCGCGGAGACCGGACGAACGCGCTGCCCAAGCATGATGCCGTCTTCTTCGTAGCGAAACCCGGGATCGCGCTGATGCTCGTGGTAGCGGCGAATCCGATCGGCCGCCTCCGCGAGCGCATCGCGCACGTCGCTCGGGACCTTCTTCGCTTCGGCGCGCCAAACGTCGTCCGGGATCAAGATCGCGTCTTGAACACGCGACTCAAAACGCTCGGTGAACCCGCGCACGGCCGCGTCGCCTTCATCCCGCACCTTGCCGATGATCTCGCGCACAACCGACTCGACGCGTTCCAGGTCCGCATCTCCGCGCCGAGAAAGCGATGTGAGCGCAGGTTCGTAGCTCTCGCCATCCTGAACGTGAATCGTCAGCATTTTTCGGTCATAGCAGCCGGGCTCGCGCGGTGTAGTCGTTTCTCAGTGGAATTTTATCAGCCGCAACTCGGCGACAGGAACGCGTTACGCTCGCCGCGGGAGGACGGATGACACAGCGCTATCTTTGGGTTGGGCTTGCGGCGGCGATCGCGTGCTCGGGAACAGACGACGAGTCTCAAACGGTCACCGCCGAGGAGACCACCGGCGCCGAAACTGCAGCGGTGCA
>JBCDAA010000370.1:0-8979 GCA_039186435.1 Myxococcota bacterium
ACCCACCTGTCGAACTTCTCGACGATGGCACGGTACTCGTACGACTGACCTACCTGGTCGAGACCGAAGGCGCAGCGCCAGAGGTGATGATCGTCCGCCACACGTTGGTGCCCGAGCGACTATGATCACGCGGTGGCTCGGCGCTCCCTGAAGGTTCTTCTCGACGACATCGCGGACTGCACGATCTGCGCACCGGACATCGATCCGCGCCCGGTGGTGCAAGTAGGCTCCCGCGCGCGCATTGTAATCATTGGGCAAGCGCCCGGGCGCAAGGTGCACGAGAGCGGCGTTCCCTGGGACGACGTGAGCGGAAAGCGTCTTCGCAAATGGCTCGGCGTGAGCGACGAAGCGTTCTACGACCGCCAGCAGTTTGCCCTTATCCCGATGGGCTTTTGTTTCCCTGGATCGGGGAAGAGCGGCGACCTGCCGCCTCGCCTCGAATGCGCACCCGCCTGGCACAAACCGCTCCTCGCAAGCCTTCGGCAGCTCAAGCTCACGCTCTTGCTCGGGCAATACGCGCAGCAGCACTACCTTGCGCGCGAAGGCACCGTGACGGAACAGGTGCGGCAGTGGAAGAAAGACCTTCGCAAGGGTCTGCTTGCGCTGCCTCACCCTTCGCCGCGAAGCCGCTGGACTCGTCAGCACCCGTGGTTCGAGGAAGAGGTCGTACCGGCGGCGCAGCGACGCGTGCGTCAAGCGCTCCGGTAGTCGACCACCAGCGGAAGGTGATCCGAGGGTTCGGTCATCGAGGGCAGCGGGGTTGCGCGCGAGAGTTTCGGTAGCGTTCCGGGGGAAGGCAGAAACGCGTCGCGGGGAATGAGCAGGTAGTCGAGCTTACGGCAGCGCCCATTGATGTTCGCGGTGTCCCAGGGGCGCTGGCTTCGCGCGCTCAGCACGTAGCCGCGTTCTTCGGCCGCTTGGATCACCACGCTTTCGGAAAGCGCGTTGAGATCCCCGCCAAGGATCGCGGGGCTGCGACGGAGGAAAGCACCGTCGATCAGTTCGAGAAGTTGCGCGCGGCCTCGATGGGCGTCGCGCGGCGTGTTTCGCGGTTCCCATGCGAGGTGGGTGCTCACAAAGGTCAGGGAGCCGAGGTCGGCGAGGAGCGCCAGCTGGTCGCCCGTCGCGTAGTGAAGGGTTCGCGTCTCACGCACGTCGAAGCGACTGCGGCGCACGAAGAGAGAGCTCCCCTCCGGCCGGCCTTGTCGCTGCGCATAGAACGCCGCGTGACCGCTCATCTGCGCTGCGAGGTCCTGATGGAGCGAGGGCTCCACCTCTTGGAGTGCGATGAGATCCGCGTCGATCTCGGCGAGGCGCGAGAGGATCAGCGGGCGACGATGGCCCGGGTCGAGAGCCTCCCGGGGGGAATCGGGATAGCGGTCGGTTTTGACGTACGCGTCGGCCAGGACATTCCAGGTCACGACGCGAAAGGAAGTGGTGTTTGTCATGCCCCGAACCTGCCTACGCCGCGCGTTCCGCGACAGGACACGATTTCGGACATACTCGGGCCATGGAGAGCGTTCCGCCCCACGGCTGCAGCTGGTCGCGCTGGCTCGACCTCTTGGTAGAGGCGCATGGAAGCTGGGCGGCGCTGGTCGATGCGTTGATTCGGCGGGCCGGTTCGCAGGTCGATCTTCCGGAGGATCCGGGCTCGATCGAAAAGGGCATTCGCCGCCTTCGTACGCGGGGAAACGCGCCCGGCGGACAGTACGGTCGCTGGCTGCTTCGATTCTTTCGCGCGCCGGAATCGCTCGCGGCGACCGCACGCTGGATGGGGCAGTACCACTCGCGCTTTAGCGACCTTCCGCTTTCGCTTAGGCGCTCGCAGCTTCTTCTTTGGGATCGGCCACCGGTGATCGAGTCGTCTCTCGCCGCGTGGATTCACCTAGGCATCGCGTCGGTGGAGCTCGCGGCCGGCAACGGAGAAGCCGCCGACGAGCGCCGACGTCTGGCCGCAAATCGCGCCAGCGATCCGGAGGTGCACCTAGAAGCCGCACTCCTCGACGCACGCCTTGCGCGCGATCGAAACGACCCGGAAGGGTCGACGCAGGCGCTTGAGCGCGCAGCGCGTCTGCTCGAGGAAGTCGACGCGGACGACTACCGCGCGCGCCTTCTCGATCAGCAGGCGTACGGCGTCATTCGCGACGCGCAGGATCTGTCTCGGGCGCGCGATCTCTACGCGGCGATTCCGGAGACCACCGCGTTTTCGGCGTTTCGGCGTGCTCACGGCCTCGCGTACTGCGACTGGAAACTCGCGCGAAGCGGCGCCGCAGAGCAGGCCCGGCTTGCGGCGCGACACGCCGGAGACGCAGGGCTCCTTTCGTTTCGGGCAATGGCCCTCGAGCTTCTCGCCCACATCCTCGGCGAGGGCGCCGAAGCCGAAGAAGCCGAAGCCGAAGAAGCAAGGGCCCGCGCGGTCGCGATTCGCGCGCTACGAACGGCGACGCCAGAGGAACAAGAGCAGCCAGAGTCCTGACGCGCTTGAGGTCGAGGCCACCGCGCAGCCGCCGCCGCTCACCCCGCCTGGACCGCTGTCCGTGCCAGTGCCAACGTCGCGGACTCCCGCGTCGAGTCCTCCGTCCGGAAGGACCCCCGCATCGTCACCAGGCCCTGGCGGTGGCACTTCAATGCGCGGAATCGTGATCGGAGGACGGTCCGCGGGATCGGTTCCGTCATCGATCTCGTCACGGTCGCGCGCGCCATCTTCGTCGCGGTCGTAGGCCATGCGCGGTCCGCTTCCTGGCGGCGCGCAGGTAAAGGTCAGCACGTCTCCGTCGGCGAGCGCCGCGCGAAGGTCGTCGAGGGAGAGCGCGGCGTCGGCGCTTCGGTCGCTGTGAAAGAGACCGTCGTCTTCGAGGAGATAGCCACGGTCTTCGCCGCCGATCACGCCGCGTGCAATGAGGTCGCACTCGCGCGTCATCGTTCCGCCGGGCCACACCATCGTGGCGTTCGCGCGGGCCTGGAGGAGCGCCACGCGCGCCTCGGCGTCGGCGTCCGCTTCCGAACCGAGGCTCGCCTGCTGTCCCACGATCGGCGGCAGCGTCGCGTCGAAGGCCATCATGAACGCGACGATGTCATCCCGCTGCCGCGTCGACATCGAAAAGACCGTCGCGTGAAAGAAGCGGTCCACGGTGTCGATGCTGCCGTCGTGAAGGTAGCCAAAACCCCGGATCTGCGGCCCCATGCTGCCGAAGGGCGTCGAGTTGTCGATGAAGGGCACCGAAGGCATCCCGAACATCCCGACCTTTTGGTAGAGGTTGCGCAGGTGCGCGACCTTGAACTCCTGCGGTTCGTTCTCGAAGGTCGTGCGCCCATCCGAGCCGAAGAACCCGCCGCTTCGATCCAGGGTATGGCACCCGTCGCAGGTTGCCACCCCGTCAAAGCGCGGCGCGCCCGAGTCGGTGTGCCCGTAGAGGTCGCTTCCGCGTTGCTCGTCTTCCCGGAGCGAGTTGTCGAGCCGCCGGATCGGGTTCGGCGGATACATGATGCGCACCGCAAACTCGGCGAAGCGACGCATCTCCGCTTCGGAAAGCTCTCCTTCGTCGCGCCCGAGCAGTCCGTCGAAGGCTTCGTTGAACGCGACAAAGGCTGCGATCTCATCCATCGGGTCGCCACCGACGGTGCCGCCGGTGCGATCGCCGCGCCAGTGCATCGGTCCGTGATCGGCAAGGCCCCGGAGGCTCTGCGTCGTCATCGGTCCTTTCATCGGATGAAAGTCCGCGCCCGAGCCGACCGGTCCGCGCGGGTTCGGGTTCGACATCACGTTGCCGTCAGGGTTGCCGAGATCCCAGGCGAGGCCATCGAGGTCGCCAAAGACATGACAGCTACCGCAGGCCGATTCGCCGTTGCTGGAGGTCGCGAGCGCGTCGTAGAGGATCGGCCGACCCACCACGGTGGCCTCATCTTCGGGCGTCGGCATGCGAAGGCGCCCGAGGAACGAACGATCACTGAGATCGATGGTGACGACGGTGTTGTCGAAACGGGTGAGCACGTAGAGACGGTTTCGCGCGTCGTCGACCACGAGACCGGTGGGGCCGCCGGGCCAGGGATCGCGAAGGTGGATCATGCGCTCGAGACCCGTTTCGAGGGTTCCGCCGTTGAGGCGACTCGCGTCGATGATGCCGATCGCCGACGAACCCATGGCCGCGACGTAGAGCGTTGCGCCGTCGGCAGAGAACGCGAGCGCCGTCGGCGTCGAGAGGGTGCGCCAGCGAACGTCGCTACTCGGCGTGCCCTCGTAGTCGATGTGGGGATTGAGGTGCACCGGCGTGACCGAGTCGCCGATGCGGGTGACGCGCGCTTCGTGAAGGTGACCGCGAACGGTCGAGGGCTGCCCGTCGCGAAGGCCGAGCGAACGAACAAACTCGCCAGGTCCTTCGAAGCGAACTTCGTTGCGCGCCTCGGTATTCGCCACGTAGACCTCACCGGATGTCGGGTGCACAGCCATCGCAAAAAGCGCGGTGCCGACTCCGTCGAAGCTTTCGACGAGCGCGGGTGGATTGGCGTTGGCGTCGAGGGCAAAGACATCGTTGTCCGGAAGCTCGAAGCGCACCGCCGCACTCCAGTCGCGGCCGAGTTCGTCGAGCCAGGGTCCGCCCGCCGCATTCTGGCGGACGATGAGACCGACCTCCGGCGCGCCCGTTCCTTCGTGGTTCACGTTCGGGGCCGGCAAGCCGCCGGGGTACTCGGTGCCTTCGACGTTGCACGGGCCCTCTTCGCTACCGCCGTTGCAGACCGCGCCTTCGGCAACAGCAGTCGTGCGGTTTCCGGAGAGAAAGGTCGCGACGTAGACGCGCGATCCATCCGGTGAGACCGTGAGTGCGCGCGGGACGTCCCCGAAGAGCGTGAGGATGGAGAGGGCGGTGCCGTGGGTACCGCCGAGGTTCTCCGTATCGAAGACCCAAACGTCTGCGCGTCCGACGCCTGGCGCGTTGTAGGCGCCGCGGGGATCGTCCGTGTTCTGACCCCGGTGCGCCGTGGTGATGAAGGCGCGGCGGTCCGTGCCCGCAAAGACGATGTCGCGCGGTTCGTCGCCCACCCAAAGAGTTCGAAGGACACGCGGCGGGCTCGCTTCGACGTCGACGATCGAAACGCTGTCGGAGAGGTGATTGACCACCCACACGCGTCCCGGCGACTCAACGGCGACCGCAACGGGTTCGAGGCCAACGCCCACGCTCGCGGCGATCGCGGGAACGTCGCCCGTGAGGTCAACGATTTCGAGGCGGTTGTCGGGCGTGTTGACGACGAAGAGACGCTCGCCATCGTCCGAGAGCGCCAGGGGCCGAACCTGGCCGGACTCAAAGTTCAAGAAGCTCGGCTGAGCGAACGCCGCAGCCGGAACGAGCGCTGCAAAGGGAAGTAACCGCGCAAAGGAAGCGAGTACGCGCATGGTTCTAGAGTGGCGCGAACGCCGCAGACCCGCCAAAGAGAGTTTGGGGAGACCCTTTTTGCTCTCTACTCGACGGTCGCCGACGCCGAGATGGTCACGTCCAAACGGCCGGCACCGCGACGCCTTGGCAGCGTGATTCGCTCCGTCGAAAAGGGCGGCGGGCGGTTCGGGTCGCAGTTCGGTCCGAAGCCTTCGGCGTCAAACTCGTAGGTCAACGATCCCGATCCATTCGGGGTCATCGCTTCGACGGTCACCTCGTGCACACCCGCGCGCGCGGGGCTGCAGTAGCTGAGTAAATAGAAGCGCTGGGTGTAGCCAACAATACGCGCTGAGATCGTCTGAAAGGCCGCGGTCAGCGCGGAGGTGTCGTCGATCAAAACGTAGCCGCTCGAGGCGAGACGACCGAGCGAGGTTTCGTCGATCTCCGTACCGACACCGATCGCAAACGCCTCAAAGCCAGAGTCGTCGAGGCGCTGAAGCATGTCGTCTTCGGGGACACGCGCAGCGCGATCGGTTCCGTCGGTGAAGACGACGAGCGTCCCAAAGCGAAGGGGCGTCGAGGCGTTGTTCAGCGCTTCGTCGAGCACATCGGACGCCGCGGCGACCGCGCCGTGAAGGTTGGTCGACGGATCCCGCGGACGAAAGGACGCAAGGCGCGCGATTCCGTTGGCCGTCGACCGGAAGGGCTGAATCGGATGGATTTCCTCGGAACCATCAAACGCATAAACGGCGACCTTCTGGTAGCCCTCAAGCGACGATGAAAAGCTCTGCGCGGCCTCGACGATGCGCGGCACCTGATCGCTCTCCGTCACGGAACCACTCATGTCGACGAGCAACAAGGTGTAGTGCTCCGCGGCGACCTCCGGGTTCACGATCGTCTGCTGACTTTCGCTCGCACTCACCAGCGCGCCATCCTCGTAGATCGCAAAATCGGTCGCTGCGAGACCCGGCACTGGCTCCCCCCCGCGGGTGTCCACGGTGAAGAAGACGGCAACGTTGCTCGGTCGCTGAAACGCTGCGTCGATCTTGGTGAGCTGCAAACCTGCGCAGCCGGTGAGGGCTAACATCGTGAGTAGCAATCGGGTCACGGCAGGGTCGTAGCACAGTCCCTCCGCAGCGCGTGTCAGGCTTCGCCGTGCGTTCGCGGAGACGGCTGGAGCAACGCGAGAGCATGTTCAGATCGCGCCCCATCCGCGACTCTGTCCTCCCGTGGTACCGTTGGTCCGCCGTGAGAGTTCACTCGTGGGTCCTGTTGGTGGGAGTCGTGTTGAGTTCCCACGTTGCGCTCGCGCAAGAGGTGGAGCAGGCGCGCGCAGAGTTCCGGCAGGGGGTCGAACACGCCCGGGCAGAGAACTGGGCCGAAGCCGAAGCCGCGTTCCGCCGCGCCTACGCGCGCTACCCCGATCCGATCATCGTGTTCAACCTCGCGGCCGCACAGGCACAGCTTGGTCGCTTTCGTGACGCACGCGACAGCTACCGGGAGTTTCTCGAGCGCGCGACCGAAGAACACGAGGGTTCGCGCGAAGCCGCAGAGACAGAGCTCGCGCGGGTCAGCGCGCAGATCGGCAGCATCCGCCTCGAGATCCACGGAGCCGAAGACGGCGACGTCGTCACCGTCGACGAGAGGGTTGTCGAGCCCGCCGGCCTCATCGAAGCCGATCCCGGCATGCACGTGGTCGCGGTGCAGCGAGGATCGGCGCGCGTCGCACGACAAGAGGTCAACGTTTCGCCGGGGGAAACCGCCCGTGCGGAGCTGGCGATCGTGAACCCCGAACGCGTCGTGGTCGTCGAGCAGTCGGCAGGACGCAATCGCGCGCTGATCGGAGCCGTGGTCGGCATCGTTGCGGCGCTGGCGGTTGGCGCCGTCGTGCTGGGCATCGTGCTGCGGCCCGATTCGGAAGAGGCGTTTGAGGGCAACGTGCCGCCAGGGGTGTTGTCGGTGCCGCTAGGGCGTCCGTGATGCCCCTCTCCGCGAAGGAAATCTCCGCCGAAGAGATCTCGGTCGAGGACACCCCGGCTCCGATTGAGCCTCGTTCCATCAAGGAGATCGGAAAGTACCAGCTCATCTACGAGCTGGCGTCCGGAGGGATGGCGACGGTCTACCTTGCGCGGTCTCGCGCGACCGGTGGCTTCGAAAAGCTGGTGGCCCTCAAGCGGATTCATCCGCACCTAGCCTCCAAGCGAAACTACATCGACATGTTCTTGGACGAGGCCCGGATCGCGTCGCGGATCACGCACGCGAACGTGTGCAGCGTCTTCGATTTCGGCGAAGCAAACGACGAGTACTTCATCGCGATGGAGTACCTCGTGGGGGAACCGCTCTCGCGGGTCCTCGGGCGCATGACGAAGAGCACGGCGCATCTTCGCTCCCCGCGACAATGCAGCTTTGCCGCGCGAATCATCGCGGACGCATCGGAGGGGCTTCACGCGGCGCACGAGCTGCGCGACATCCACGGGTCGCTCCTCGGCGTAGTGCATCGTGACGTCTCGCCGCAGAACCTCTTCGTGACCTACGACGGGACGATCAAGGTCGTTGATTTCGGCATCGCAAGCGCCGCCGACAAGCTGCACCAAACGGCGACCGGCGAGGTGAAGGGCAAGTTCTCCTACATGGCGCCGGAGCAGATCGACGGAGATGCGGAAACCGACCGCCGCGCGGACGTCTGGGCGCTCGGGGTCGTGCTCTGGGAACAGCTCACGCTTCGCCGGCTCTTTCGAAAGAAGACGCAATCACAGACGATGTACGCGGTGCTGGAGGGGCGGATTCCTCCTCCCTCATCCATCCGTTCCGGCATTCCGGCGGCGCTTGATCAGATCGTGCTTCGTGCACTGAGTCGCGACGTCGAGGCGCGCTACCCGACGGCGCGACACCTCGGTAAGGACCTCACGAAGTTCCTCGCGAGCAGTCAGGACGCCTTTGGGCCGGCCGATGTTGCGCTCTGGATGGACGAGCTCTTTCCGGGTGGGGCCGCGCGCGCGAGGGAGCTCATGGAGGTCGCGCTCGTTCGGCAGGAACCTGCGCCTTCGCCCCCCTCCGGGGAAGTGTCGAAGCTCGTGCGGCGCCCGTCGCGTTCGCGCTGGGTCGCGGGCGCGCTCGCCGGAGCCCTTGCACTCGGAGGAGCCGCGCTGTGGTTCGCGCTAGGCTCGGACGGGGAGGACGCTGCCACGGAAGACTCCGGGAACTCTACGGAGGAAAACGAAGCCGCCCGCGAGGAAGCGCCCGTCGAAAGCGCAGAGAGCGAAGCGGTCGAGGAAACCGAGGTCGGGGAAGACACTGCCGTTGGGGAAGGCACTGCCGCTGGGGAAGGCACTGCCGCTGGGGAAGGCACTGCCGCTGGGGAAGGCACTGCCGCTGGGGAAGGCACTGCTGCTGGGGAAGGCACTGCTGCTGGGGAAGACACTGCCGAAGAAACTGAGGAGGCCGGGGAAGCCACAACCCTTGAGGAACGCACGCCCCCGGCGACCGCCGCGTCGATGGAGACCTCGAGGGAACGAGGTCGAACCCGGCGTAGTCGCATGTCTCGAGATCGCACTGAGATGCAAGAAGAGCAGTCCCCCACGATGCGCTCTCCCTCCGACGTGCACGGCAG
>JBCDAA010000371.1:0-8961 GCA_039186435.1 Myxococcota bacterium
CACGCGAACCTCCGGCTGCCACTCGGGCCGCTGCGCTATCTCCTCAACTCCCCGCAGATGCACCTTTGGCATCACGCGCGAGTGATCCCAACGCGCACCGGCATCAACTTCGGCCTCACTCTCAGCGTTTGGGATTGGGTGTTCGGAACGGCGCACTGGCCGGACGACGACGCCGATCGCGCGCTTGGTTTCGAGGGCGTGGATACGTTTCCGAGCGGCTTTGTTGGCCAGCTGTGGCGCCCCTTTCGAGTGCTCTTTCAGCGGTAGCTCGTCGCGCGTTCGTTCCTCACGCGGTCCGCGTCATGCGGGCCGGCGGGCGATCAGGCGCGCGAGATGGCGGTCGCCAACCCAGCTCTCGCGGTAGTAGACGACCTCGAGATCGCGGCAGTCGCCGAGAAGCTCGTTGGGGTTCGAGAGCCAGCGCCGAGAAGGCTTTGCCTGCTTTTCGAGGTTCTTCACTGTGGCGAGTTCCGCGACGACGACACCCTTGGGGGCAACCTGCGCAGCGATGACCGGAAAGAGCGCGCGCTGACGGTAGTGAAAGCAAGCGATCACATCGAAGGGCCCTTCGGGGAAGGGCTCGCGCTCGAGATCCATGGCTCGCGTCTTGATGCTCACGCCTTCGTCGGCCGCGGTTTCGCGCGCGAGGGCGAGACCAACGGGAGAGATGTCGACCGAAAGAACATCGAAGCCGTGACGAGCCAGCCATACCGAAATGCGACCTGACCCCGACGCGATGTCGAGCGCACGTCCGCCCTGCGGAAGATCCTCCGCAAAGTGCTTTAACCAGGCCGGGTCCCCCTGCCCGTAGTCTCCGGTCCGGTACTTCGCATCCCACTTCTCGCGATCGGCCTCCGCCATGGCGGGAGGTTGCGCGAGAGGAGCACCCTTCGCAAGCGGGGCCTTGCACGGCTCTGGGCAGCGATCGGTTTCCGCCGTCTTCGGACCTCGCCGTCACTTCGGAACCTTTGGCGCGCGCCCGTGTCCATCCGGCGTGCGGGAGGTCTGGGAGATCAGTGTTTTCTGGGGCGACACGCTTCTTGAGCAGGTCCATGGGCCGCGCGATGCGTCGTTCCTTGGCGAGACCCTCTTGCGGCGAGGACAGCCCGCGCAAACCTGCTTTGACGGGGTCCGAATCGTCACGCGGCGGGTGGGTCGCGAGCCTTCGTGTCCGAGAGTGCGCCCGCGGTTTTGGACGACGCTGCTCGCCCTACCGGTCGTCGCGCTGGCAGCCGCGCCTACGCTCGTGCAACCGACGACGGCTCGTGAGCTTCTGCCGACCGAACCCCCAGCGCAACCTTCCGTGCAGCCCGTCGTGGAGTGTGTGCCCTTCGTCATCGATTCGTCGGGCAGCGCGGCGGGACCACCCGTAGACGCGCGGCCCACGCAACCGCATGCACGAACTTCGCAGCGGCAGCGAAGACGAACGGAACCGCGGACCTCGCGACGACAAGGGCGCGGCGGCGCTGCGACTCAGAACGGCGCTGCGACTCAGAACGGCGCTGCGACTCAGAACGGCGCTGCCCAGGTCCTGCGGGCGGCCATGTTCACGACACCTGCTTCGCCCTTTCGCGAAGGGGGAGTTCCTGGAAGCGCCGGGGATGCCTGGTGGGCCGCGGGCGGTGAGCCCGGTGACGACCAAGGGCTTCGCGGCATCGGACGCGGTGGAGGTGGCAGCAGCCGGGGCACCATCGCCCTCGGAAGAACACGCACACTCTCGGTTCGAGCGCCTTGCGGCGGTCATATGCTCGGCTGTTTTCGGAGGCGGCGCCTACCGCGCCTTCGTCTCGGCCGAACGGATGTTGTCGGCGCACGCCCCGAGCGAGAAGTTCGCCGCCCGCTCCGTCGCGCGTTGACCCTCATGGAGCATCGATGCATCGAGCGACCGCGGCTGCGCGGCGAGGTCATACCGCGAGGAAGGGCAACCGTACGCTTTGTCGTCATGCCGAGCGGCGAGGTCGTCGGCGCTTCGTCCCCAAGTCCCATCGGGCGCTGCCTCGCCAGCGTCGTTCAAGAGCGCAGCTACCGAACGCTTTCAGACTCGGCGGCCACCCGGGTCACGCAGGTTTTTCTTCTTCCGTCGTCCAAATCGAAAGGGCGCACGCGCGAACGCGTACGCCCTTCGCTTGGCAACGATGAACCTAGCGGACGAAGTAGTAGGTCGTTGTGTCCGGGAGAGAGATAGCGGTGTCTCCGACGTACTGCGTTCGGTTGGCGGACGAGCCTCCCGCGCTGCTGTCGGCGCGTATCGAACTCCAATCGACACAGAAGGTGCATCCGGTCCATCCGACGTCGCAAATGTGACCTGTTCCACCGGCCGCGATCGGTCCGCCCAGGTTGTTGACGAGAACGCGACCATCGCTGGCGTTTGCGCTGCAGGTCTGGGTGATTTCGGAACATGTCCCTGTTGCAAAGCAGCGAAGCGCCTGCCCGCTGGTGTCTGTGTAGGAGGAGGCGACGTCGAACTCGACCGCACCGGTGCCATCCCTCCTCGTCATCGCTCGCCACTCGGTCGCCATCGTGTTCGTCGTGAACGCGGCGCGCGTTGCGAGGTCGGCGCCCTCCGTAGACGTTCCGGGAACGGAGAGGTCGGTCGGAAACACGGTGCCCGAGCCTGGAACGACCATGTCCCACCAAGGGTTCGCGTTGCTGTCGATATTGCTTCGAACCTTGTAGGTGAGCGTCCAGCCACCACCGTCCGTTGTCATGTCGCAGTAGGCGTTGAACGGCGTCCCTGACCGGGTTGGATCAAGCTGGTAGACGCCATCGCCAGTCGACAGCCCCGCATCAAAGATCTCGGCGCAGCTTCGAAGGGCGGCGAGAGGCAAGCACCCTCCATCAAAGCACGCCTCTCGATCGCCACACGCGGTGCCGCACCCGCCGCAGTTCGCGGGGTCGGTGTCGGTGTCGACGCATGCGTCTCCGCACTCGGTGGTGCCACCGACGCACTCGAGGTCACAGGTGCCTGCCACGCAGATTTCTTCAGCGCCGCACGCGGTGCCGCAGCCGCCGCAGTTCACAGGATCGACATCCGTGTCGACGCACATCCCGTCGCACTCCGTCGCGCCGCCTACGCATTCGAGACCGCACGTGCCTCCGGAGCAGACCTCGCCGTCCTCGCATGCCGTGCCGCATCCGCCGCAGTTCGCGGGATCGATGTCCGTGTCGACGCACATCCCGTCGCACTCTGTCGCCCCGCCCACACATTCGAGACCGCACGTTCCTGCGGAGCAAACTTCGCCATCTGCGCACGCCGTTCCGCAGCCGCCGCAGTTCGCGGGATCGATGTCCGTGTCGACGCACATCCCGTCACACTCCGTCGCGCCGCCGACGCATTCGAGAACGCACGTTCCTGCGGAGCAGACTTCGCCATCAGCGCACGCCGTCCCGCACCCGCCACAGTTCGCGGGGTCGACGTCCGTGTCGACACACATCCCGTCACACTCCGTCGCGCCGCCACCGCACGAGAGGCCGCACACACCTGCGGAGCAGACCTCACCGGCTGCGCACGCGGTTCCGCAGCCGCCGCAGTTCGCCGGATCGATGTCCGTGTCGACGCAGCTGCCTCCGCAGTCCGTCGTGCCCGTTCCGCATGGGCTCTGGCAGCTGCCAGATACGCAAAACTCCCCTGCTGCGCACGCGTTCCCGCACGCCCCACAGTTCGCGGGGTCGAGATCGAGGAATGCGCATTCGTCACCGCAAAGGGTCTGATTCATGACGCACGAAGGTCCGGCGTCCCCAACAGCCGCATCCACGCCTGCGCCGCCGTCGTCGTCCCCGCACCCAAAACAGATCAAGCTCACCCAAAGACATACCCAGCGTTTTTGCATTCGGCCTCCCATCACCAGGCTTCTATCAAAGGTGCATTTCTTCATCAATAACATAATCCATTTTTATCGAAATTTTCCAAATAAACACGACCTCCACATCGGCATTTGTCAACGATTTCAGCGACTTGATGCAGATGTCAATAAAATCAGGTTGGCTGCTTTTGCCCCAACTGAGCGGCTTTTAGCTCCAACTGAGCGGATTCGGCCGGCGGAAGTCGTGTTCTGCCGCCGCCGCTCAGCGGAGGAACGCTTCGAACTGCGATCCAAGGAGCGCGTCTTTCTTCCGCCCGGTGATCGGCAGCCGGTCGATCCAGCGCCGAATCTCGCCGTAGTCGTAGCCATCGTCGGTCGCAAAACCGTAGGGCGCGTCCGTTCCGTAAAGGCAGCGCTCGGGGCCCATCGCCGCGACCGTATCGCGCACGAGCTTCTCGTCGAGATACGGACTCGAAAGATCCACGTGCACGTTCGGGTACGCGTTCTTGAAACGCCACAGATCCCCGAACCACGGAATCCCCGCGTGCGCGGCGATCATGGTGAGCTTTGGAAAACGCGCCGCCATCGTTCGAAAGTCGCCCCGTGTCCCAAAGCCAAGATGAATCAACAAGGGCAGGCGCAGCTCCTCACAGCGCCGCAGGACCGGATCGAGAATCGCGGTCTCGTAGTCGTGCCAATGCGGATGAAGCTTCACTCCGACAAAACCTGGGATCGAACGCCAGTACTCGAGGGTCTCGAGCACGTTTTCATCGACGCTGGGGTTCAGGAAAACCCAACCAAGAAAGCGCTCGGGATGCGAAAGGAGAACGTCCGCGACCGCCTGATTGTCCGGCTGCGGATAGATGCGAACGGTCTCGCCGCGAATCCGTACGTTGCCGTCCTTGGTCATCGTCGCGCGATGGATTCGTTCCGCGAGCCCCCGCGTGCGCCGGGACCGCATCAGACGCCGCACCACCGTGAGCAAGAGCTCCGGCGTATGCGGGAGGAGGTCATTCATCGCCGGGATCAGCACGACCTTGTCGACGCCCGCGCCGTCCATCTTTTCGAGCGCCTTCGGCACGTCGAGCATGCGCGGCTCGAGATGCGCGTGGCAGTCGATGATCACGCAAGCGCCCTGCGCAGCTGGTCCATCGCGTCGGTCAATCCGATTTGCGGAGACCAGCCGAGGCGCGTCGCGGCCTCGATGCTGTAGGTCGAGCGCCGCGTCACATAGCGAATCGCGCCTTCGGTGAGAGAAGGTGGTCGACCGAGAAAACGCCCCGCGACTTCACCAAGGCGCGCCGCCTTCAGGGCGAGTCCCACCGGCAACGACCAGGGCGGTAGCGCAACGTTCGCGGCTCGGGCCAGGCGCGCGAAGTAGTCGCGGTAGGTCGTGTCGTGCACTCCGTCCGTGATGGTCAACACCTGACCGGCCGCGCCAGGATGATCGAGGGCGAGCTCCAATCCGTCCACGAGGTTGTCGATCCAGGTGTGGGCGATCAGGCCCCGTCCGTCCCCGATGAGCACGGGCTGCCCCGTGCGCATCATCGCCACCGGACGCGTGACCCAGGGTTCGCTTCCCGGACCGAAGACGTCCCCAGGCCGCACGACGACAACCTCCATCGCGCCGCGAAGCGCTCGCACGTTGCGCTCCGAAATCGCCTTGGAATCAAAGTACGCGCCGCCGGTCCCGGGCTGCAGCGGCGAGTGCTCGTCCGCCGGGGAACGCGGCGCATAGCCAAGCGCCGCAATCGACGAGACGTGAACGAAACGCTTCACACCGACCTGCGCGGCCGCACGCGTCATCGCTTCCGTCCCGCCGACGTTCACCGCAACCATCTGCGCGCGGGGCACCCGGTCGTCGACGAGGGCCGCGGCGTGCACCACCCGCTTCGGACGCAGTCGCTCGAGGAGCGCGAGAACATCGGCATCGCGAGTCACATCGAGACGGTGTTCGTCCCCGCGAAGGTCGCACCCGGCAACGTTGCGCCCTTGGGACCGCAGTCGATCGAGTAGCGCGCGCCCCACGAAGCCTGCCGCGCCCGTGATGAGCACGTCGACGCTCACAGATCGCCGTCCCGCAGCCACTCCCCAAAACGCTCGCCGAGCATCAGCGTCGGCACGTTGATATTGCAGGAGGGAACCGTCGGGTAGAGGCTCGCGTCCGCAACGATCAGGCCCTCGACGCCAAAGACCCGCCCACGCGAATCAGTGGCGCCCTTCGCTGCGCTGGAGCCCATCGGAACGGTGCCGCAGGGGTGATAACCGCTTCCCGTTTGCTTGTAGATCCAGCTGCGCATCGCCTCGCGACTCACCAGTCCACGCTCGGTCGGCATCAGACAGCGCGCCATCGAGCGCATCGGCGTCGAGGTTGCGAGGAGCCACGCGAGCTCCATCGCCTCCATCGCCATGTCGAGGTCGTCCGGGTCCCGAAGAAACTCTGAGTGGATGCGTGGCTTCGCATGCGGGTCGGCCGATTCGTAGCGCAGCCACCCTGCCCCGCGCGGTTTGCCGATCGCCGCCATCAAGCTGACGAGCATCGTGTCGCCCACCGGAAGCGGAACGAAGGATCCCGGCTGAAGGATCATGTCGTTGCGCTGCCGGTTTCGGCGGCTCTTGTAGCGGAGCACGTTTTGAATCAGGTGCGTGTCCTCGGCGACGCCCGGCTGCGGCAAAAGAAAGATCGCGCAGCCCGGGTGATCGAGAAGGTGCTTGTTGACCCAGGGGTTCTCAGCGACGAGCGCCACACCGATCCGCGCGACGTCCTCGGCGGACCCGACGCCGCTTCGCAGCAGCACGCCCGGGGTTCCGATCGAACCCGCCGAAAGCACGACACGCTCGGTCGCAACAGTTTCGACCGCGCCGTTTCGCTCGATCTCGACACCCCGAACCCGCTTCCCATCAAAGAGGATTCGCCGTACGAGAACCCCCGCAACGATTCGCAGATTGGAGCGGGCGCGCGTTTTCGCGTCGAGGTAACCGAGGGCCGCACTCATGCGCTGGCCATCGACTTTGTTCATGGCGTGCGGACCGTAGCCGGTGGTGCCGGGCTCGTTCGAATCGTCGCAGCGCGCAAAGCCGAGGGTCTCACACGCCTCGAGAAACGCAGCCTGCCAAGGGGTGAGCTCGTCGTGCGGATGACGGCGAATCGGAATCGGACCGTCCGCGCCGTGGTAGTCGCGGTCCCCGTAGTCGAGGTCGCGCTCGAGACGTCGAAACGCCGGTTCGCAACGCTCCCAGCGCCAGTCGTCGAGCTCCCACTCGTTGTAGTCGTAGGGTTCGCCGCGAAGGGCAATGCAGGTGTTCACCGCCGTCGAACCGCCGACGACCTTTCCGCGCGGAAAGACAAAGGGCGGTTGCTCGCGCGTCGGCAAATGATGAAAGCCCCAGTCGTGTGCTTTCATCGAGTTGCGCGTGCCGTTTCGAAGGTCGCTCGGAATCTCTTCCGGGTAGTCCGGGCCAGCTTCGAGGAGCAGCACTTCATGGCGACCATCCTCGGTCATGCGCGCCGCGATCGTCGCGCCCGCCGCTCCCGCACCGATGACTACCGTGTCCGCGCGCATAACCTGCCCCGCGAGTTCATAGGAGAGTTATGGCGGCGCTCGAGAGCGAAGCCCAGAACTTTCGACGCGGATTTCGCCGCGGACTTCGACGCGGATTTCGACGTGAATGCTGACGCAGATTTCGCGGCGGACTTACTCCGTCGCCGCAGGCGTCATCGCGTCGGCGGTCTCCGCCTCGGGTGCAGGTTCCTCCGGCGGAGTCGCGTCTCCGTCCATCTGAAGATCCTCGTCCGAGAGCCCGTCGTCCCACTCTTCGTCGTCCTCCTCGGAATCACCCTCGCCGAAATACTGAGCGAGGTCCGTGTCCTCGAGGGGCTCGCCTTCCGGAAAGGGATACTCGGGCACCGGCGTGTCTTTGCCGCAGGCGAGAGCGAGAAAAGCGAGGAGAATCAGGGCGCGCATCGAGGGGATAAAGCCATGGGCCGCCGCCGAATGCAACCGAGGCGGGAGCCCGCTCGTATGCAGCTTTGCTATGCTAACGCCGATGCGCTGGGCCCTCGTGATGCTCCTGGTCGGCTCCTGCGGAGTCGAGACCCAAAGCGAACTCGACCTCCTTATCGAGGAGCAGATGGACGTAGGTGGCGTGCCCAGCCTCGCGGCGGGCCTGATCGTCGACGGCGAGCTCGTTTGGGAGGGCTACTACGGCTTCGCGAACATCGACGCGAAGGAGCGACCCACCGCGCACACCCTCTACCCGGTCGCCAGCGTTTCCAAGCTCTTCACGGCGGTGCCGGTGCTCCGCCTCGTCGAGGACGGCCGCGTGGATCTCGACGCGCCCATCGACGTGAGCTTTGGCTTTTCGCTGGTGCATCCGGAGCACGTCGACACCCCCGTCACCTTGCGCCAGCTGCTGACGCACTCGTCCGGCCTCGAAGACAACTGGTTCATGCTCGGCCAAACCACCTTCGAAGGGGATCCGGAGATCAGCCTCGCCGAGTTTGCCCGCGAGTACACGAGGCCGGGCGGCGAGTACTACGTCGCGGAGACCAACTTCGGCGCCGCGCCCGGTTCCCGCAGCTCCTACTGCAACGCCGCCTTCGCGCTCGCGGGGCACCTCGCGGAGATCGGTTGGGAGCGCGATTTTCGCGACCTCACTCGCACCCAGATCTTTGAACCGCTCGGCTTGCAGGAAACCGGCTGGTTCCTCGCCGACGTCGACCCCGCCAAGCTCGCGATCCCCTACAGCTACAACCCGCGCCGCGGTCAGTCGCCCCTCGAGCAGAGCACCTTTGCGCACTACCCCGCTGGGGGTTTGCGGAGCAGCATCTACGACCTAAGCCGCTTCGCGCAGGCCATCCTCGGCGGGGGCGAGCTCGAGGGCGCGCGCATCTTCAATGAAGAGACCGTGCAGGAGATGGTTCGCCTGCAGATTCCCGAGCTGAGCAACCGGCAGGGACTCGTAATGCGCTACGACACCGTCAACGGCCGGCAGTACGTCGGTCACAGCGGCGCCGGTCTCGGCGGAAGCGCGCAGTTTCTCCTTCGGCCCGAAGACAACGCAGCGATGATCGTGCTGACGAACTCCGACGCCTACGTCCGCGCACGCCTCGGCTTTCGGGAAGGACGCGACGCGATCGAGCGGATCCTCGAGGCGC
>JBCDAA010000372.1:0-8949 GCA_039186435.1 Myxococcota bacterium
ATCCGGCGCCCCTACATCTGCGACCAGTGCGTGCACGTTTTCGTGGGTCGCAACGGCGGCATCGAGCGCCTCTTGACCCCGCGCCACGGCGACTACGGACGCGCCTTCGGCAGCGAAGGCGTGTACCAGCGCTCGGCCAAGCCCCTGGCTTCCCCCCGTAACGAGTACTCTTGCGTTGTTGTCCATGACTACCTCCAACGCCAAACTGACTCGGGGCAGACACCGAAGCGACGGTTTGGATGATAGAATGTCCGTCGGCTATTTCCTGGCGCGCCGGCCCTGTTTTCGGGGCGCGGGGAGCACCGCTTGGCCCAAGCACAGAAGGAAGCGCGCATGAAGATCCTCTACGGCGTGACTGGAGAAGGCATGGGCCACGCGATTCGCTCGCGGGTGGTCCTTGAACACCTCATCCAGAACGAAGGACACGAGGTTGAAATCATCGCCTCGAACCGAGCGGCTACGTTCCTCAGGGCGCACTTTCCTGAAGTGCACACGATTCACGGGCTGCACATCGTCACCGAGGAGAACCGCGTTCGGCGTGGCAAGACCCTCTGGTCGAACGTGCGCGAGGGCCTCAAGAATCTGCCCGGTCAGATCGATCGCTACTTCGACCTCATCGAGGACTTTCAGCCGCAGGCTGTGATCAGCGACTTCGAGAGCTTTTCGTACCTCTATGCCAAAGCGCACGACCTGCCCATCGTGTCGATCGACAACCAGCAGGTGATGTCCCGCTGCGAGGTACCAGCCGAAGTCATTAGTGACGATCGCGCGGACTTCGAGGTCGTCAAAGCGTTCGTGAAAGCGAAGCTCCCCTTCTGCGATCAGTACCTGGTTGCGACCTTCATGCGTCCGCCGATTCGAAAGAAACGAACGAAGCTCTTCCCTCCGATCTTGCGCAACATCATCACGTCCGCGAAGCCCGTCGAGGGCGAACACCTTCTCGTGTATCAGACCACGCAGGAGAACTCGGATCTCCTCGATGCGCTTCGTCAGTCGGGGCGCGAGTGCCGAATCTACGGCATGCGGCGCGAGCTCATCGAAGACGAGGTGGAGGGCAACCTGCGATTCCGCCCATTCTCGGAGACGACCTTCGTCGAAGACCTGCGAACGAGCCGCGCGGTGGTCGCGAGCGCCGGATTCACGCTCATGGGGGAGTGCATCGCCCTGAGCAAGCCACTCCTCGCAGTTCCCCTCGCGGGGCAGTTCGAGCAGGTCTTCAACGCCCGCTACCTTGCGCACGAGGGCTACGGAGCGACCGCGGATGCGGTGGATACGGCGACGCTCACTGCGTTTCTCTCGTCCACGACGCGCTATCGCGATGCGCTCGCGACGTTCACCCACGACGGCAATCGCGCATTGCTCGCGGCGCTCGATGAAACGCTAGATCAGGCAGCAGCCGGACTGCTCTGACGGAGCGAAACGTGGCGCCTCTCGTAAAGGAGCAGGCCTGCTATCCTACTGTCCATGACCGACGTGACCCGTTCGTCTGAAAATCTCGCGCGCAACGTACGGCAACTTCGCGAGGCACGCGGGCTGAGCCAGGCGCAGCTGGCCAAGCTCTCCGGGGTGCCGAGACCGACGTGGGCCAACCTGGAAAGCGGCGCGGCGAACCCGACGCTCGCGGTGTTGCTGAAAGTCTCGGCCACGCTGCAGGTGTCTCTGGAGGAACTCGTGGGACCACCGCGCGCGGCTGCACGCCTCTACAAAGCCGGTGAGGTGAAAGAGCGAAAGCGTGGACAGACCCGGATTCGCGATCTCCTTCCGGACCCGATGCCGGGGCTTCAGATGGAGCGACTCGAACTTTCGCCGCGCGGAGGAATGACCGGGATTCCGCATACCGCCGGAACGCGCGAGTACCTCTGCTGTGAACGCGGGACCCTTCAGCTCAGCGCGGGCGGCGAAACCTGGCGCCTCGGTCCGGGCGATGTACTCGTCTTTCGCGGCGATCAGAAGCACGCCTACCGCAACGTCGGGACCAAGATCGCGGTGGCCTACAGCGTGGTTGCGCTCGCACCACCGGCGCCCTGAACGCTACTCCGCGGGCGAAGGCTCGTCCGGCGTGCGGTAGGGGCCGCGCTTTCGGACTTTGCGAACGATCTTCGACCATCCCCCGCGCATGTCTTCGGCAATTGCGTAGAGCGTGGGCACGACCACGAGCGTCAGCACCGTCGCCACCGCGAGTCCAAAGATGATCGCAACGGCCATCGGTCCCCACCAGGCAGCGCTCTGGCTGCCCACGATGAGCTTGAACTTCGCGAAATCGATCGAGACGCCGATCGCCATGGGAACAAGACCGAGAACGGTGGTAATCGCGGTGAGAATCACGGGACGAAAGCGAGTCATCCCCGCGCGGATCAGCGCATCCTCCGTCGCGCGCCCTTCTCCCTTTAACTGTTCGACGTAGTCGAGGAGCACGATGGCGTTGTTAACGACGATGCCTGCTAGGGAGATGATCCCGAGACCCGTCATCATCACCCCGAAGGGCATGCCCGTGACCATCAGGCCGGCGAAGACGCCCATCAGCGAGAGCATCACGGACGTCAGCACGATCGCCGGCGTCAGGAGCGCGTTGAACTCGTACACCAGCACGCCGAGGATTAGCGCCACCGCGATCAGGAAGGCGCGCTGCATGAACTCCTCGGTCTCCTTCTGCTCGTCGTTCGAGCCGCCGAGATCGAGGTGATAGCCCGGCGGCATCTCCGCGTCGGCGATGTACTCCAGCACATCCGCCTGCACGGCGTTCGGCTGAAAACCCTCCGCGACGCCTCCTGTGACACTGACGACGCGATCCTGATCGAGGTGTCGAATGGCCCCTGAGCCACCGGCGAGCTCGTAGTGCGCAACCGTCGAAAGCGGCACCGGAAACGTGTCGGGACTCGTGTCCTCACGCCCGTCGATGCGAAGCCCAAGCACCGCCTGAAGGTTGTCGCGGTGTTCGGGCGCAAGCTCGACCATGATGTCGTACTCGTCTTCTCCGTCCCGTAGCGTGCCCGCCTTTTGACCGGCAACCGCGGCGCGTACAACGCCGGCGACCGCCTGCGTGCTCGCGCCGACGCGTTTGGCGGCGCCGCGGTCGATGCGAAGGCGCATCTCGGGGCGGCCGACGCGGTAGTCGTCGGTGAGGTCCGTCGCTCCGTCGATCTCCTGGCGAATCTCTCGGCGAACGCGCGCGGCGAGCTCCCCAAGGCGATGAAAGTCATCCCCCGAGACGCGCACGTCGATGGGCTTGCCGACCGGCGGGCCCATGTTTTCTTTTTCGATGCGAATCTCGGCGCCGGGGATCTCGGCGACAAACTCGCGCAGGCGATCGATGGTCGCCGTCGTTGCCTCCACGCGAACCCGTTCGCCGGGACGCGCGGTGTTTTGGTCGGGAAGAAAGTCGACCGTAATGCGCGCATGGTTCGCGGCGGCCTGAGCGCCGGCCACTGGATCCTGGCTGCCCGCAACGCCAACCTCCGCCACGAAGACGTCGATGTTCTCCTCGGCCGCGAGAAGGTGCTCCACCTGGCGAACCAGGCGGTCCGTCGTCTCGAGGTCGGTGCCGAGGGGCGCACGAAGACTCACAAACGCGCGATTCGGCTCCGTCTCCGGAAAGAACTCCTGCCCATGGTTGAAGACGCCGTAGGCCATAAAGGTGCCCACGAAACCGACCAGAACCGCGACTGCCGTGAGGTAGCGGTGCCGAATCGCCCATTCGAGCGCGCCGCGGTAGCCGCGCATGATCGCGCCGAGGTTTTCGTCTTCCGTGACCTTCCGCGCGGTCTTTGCGCGGCGCATCAGCTTCGAGGTGAACACCGGCAGAATGCCGACGGCGACGACCAGGGAACACACGAGCACGATGACGATCGTCTTGGGCAGATAGCCCATGAACTGACCCATCACGCCGGTCCAAAAGAGAAGCGGAAAGAACGCGGCGACCGTCGTGGCCGTCGACGCGGCCACCGCACCGGCGACTTCCTTCGTTCCGCGGATCGACGCCTGGAGAAGGTCTTCGCCTTCCTCCACGTGTCGGTAGATGTTCTCAACGATCACGATCGCGTTATCGACGAGCATCCCGAGCGCCATGATCAAGCTGAAGAGCACGATCATGTTGAGGGTCATGCCCAAGCTGCTCACCACGATGAAGGCGAGAAGCATCGAAAAGGGAATCGCGAGCGCGACGAAGAAGCTGTTGCGAACTCCCATGAAGAAGAGGAGCACGCCGATCACGAGAAGAAGACCGGTGATGATGCCGTTTTCCAGCTCGCTCACCATGTCGTAGACCATCTTCGACTGGTCCCCGGTAAAGCGCGCGGTCACGCCGTCGGGCCAGTGCTCCTGGTGCTCGCCCACCAGCGCCTTCACGGCTTCGACGACCTCGACGATGTTGGCGCCGGAGCGCTTTGAGACCGCGATGGTGACCGCGGATTCGCCATTCATGCGGGCATAGGTCTCGCGATCCGCGAAGCCGTCGACGACGCGGCCGACGTCCCGAACGAACACCGGACGATCGCCAACCCGCTTGATCGCGACCGCCTCGAGCTCGCGGGGTTCGGTGACCTCGCCCGGCACGCGCAAAAGCACATTCGCATCGCCGGCACGCACGTCGCCGCCGGGTACGTTGACGTTTTCGTCCGCGATCGCCCCGACGATGTCGTTGAGAGAAAGGCCGTAGTGCGCGATTCGATCCGGATCGATCTGCACTTGGATTTCGCGCTCTCGACCGCCGCTCAGCTCCGCCTTGAGGACGCCGCCAATCCGCCGAATCTCGTCCTCGAGATCTTCGCCGAGGCGTTTCAGGCTCGTCTCATCGATCGGACCGCCAAGGGTCACGAGGAGAATCGGAAACTCGCCGAAGTTGATCTCGGCGATGTCCGTTTCTTCGGCGTCGTCCGGAAGTTCCGCTCGCGCTCGGGACACGCGATCGCGAACGCGCTGCAGCGCATCCTGAATCACGACCTCCGGCTCAAGCTCCAGCATGATCATGCTGAGGCCCTCGTAGGAGGTGCTCGTCATCCGCTTGAGGTCTTTGATGCCCGCGAGCTCGTTTTCGAGGGGGATCGTAACGAGAGACTCGACGTCCTCGGGGGCGACACCGATGTAGGGGGTCGTGACCGTAATTACCGGGATCTGAACGTCCGGGTTCGCTTCCCGGGGGAGACCGATGTAGGTGGACAACCCAAAGAGGACGATCACCACCACCGAGAGGTAGATCAGCGGCCGGCGGCCAACGATTCGCGCGATCACGGCGCGCCCTCAAACACGACGCGGCCAGCCGTGCAGCAGCGTCCGCTCCGGGCGACTAGGAGTGCGTCGCCTTCGGCGAGCTCGCGATGGCCGGTCACAATCACCTCGTCGCCTGCGTCGACACCGCTGGTGATCACGGCCTGATCGCGAACCACGGAGCCGACCTCGACCGGTTTCCAGCGTGCGGCGCCGCCGTCTGCCACAAAAACGCCGTTTCCGGTCAGTCGCGTGACGAGCACATATTGGGGAAGAACGACTTGCTGGCCGCTTCCTTCCGCCGCGATCTCCACCTGCGCGATCATCCCGGGTAGCAGATCACGTTCGTCGTTTTGCACTTCGACAATCGCTTCGAACGCGCGAGTTTGAAGATCCGCGGCCGGACTGATGCGCAGGACGGTGCCTGTTCGGGCGCCTCCTCCCGCGTTCACGAACACTCGCGCCTCCATTCCAGCCTGAAGCGCGACGACATCGCGGTCCGACACCGACAGCGAGATGTGGACCGGGTTGAGTTGAACCAAACGCACGACGGGCGCCCCCGGCGGCATGACCTCACCGCGCTCCGCGTTCACCGTCGCGATGGTTCCCGCGAAAGGCGCGCGAATGCTCGCCCGGCCCGCCTGAACCTGCGCCGTTCGTTGGGCCGCCCGCGCAGCATCGAAGCGACTCTGCGCGGCGTCACGCTGGCTCTCGGCGATCGCGTCACCGAGCTGCTGGGCGCGTTCGAGTTCACGCTCCGCGGCGTCGAGTTCAACTCGCGTCTGTGCGAGGCGCGCGCCGTGGGTCGCTCCGTCCACGCGCGCGATCAGCTGCCCGCTGCGAACCTCATCGCCCTCTTCGACGCGAACCGCTTCCACGTAGCCGCCCAGCGACGCCGCAAGAAGAGCATCCCGAGAGCCTTCCACCTCACCAGGAAGACGCAGGTTGAGATCCGTCGCGGACGTCGCCACCACCGCGGTTTCTACGCGGGTTGCGCGCGCCGCCGGCGGCTCCGGAGTTTCCTGGGCCGGATTCTCTTCGTTCGCGGTTTCGTCCGGGTTCTCCGCAGATGCCGAGGAACACGCTACCAAGAGGATCAGCAACAATCGCTTCATCGGACCGCCGCTCCGTAGAAATAGAGACTGACAATTCGCGCCGGAAGATCCGCGGGGAGCGCAACGCCGTGGAGCCACATCTGCATTCGCTGATCCACCATGCCTTTGAGGGCGTAAGCGGCGTCGTCGAGATCGAGGTCGCGTCGGAGCTCGCCTCGAGCAACGCCAGCCGCGAGGAGTTCTTGAATCTGACCGAGGTGATGGGCCCGCATCGCTTCGAAGTCAAAGGCGGGTTGATTGGGCTCGGGACGAAGCTCCGCTCGCATCAACAAACGCATGCCTGTCGGATCGTTCTGCACGTGGTCGAAAAAGAGACCGAGCCCGTGCGTTAGTTGCTCCTTCAACGTCGCGTCGCAGAGAAGCTGACGCTCGAGGGAAAGGAGCTTCTCCGTTTCGTGGGCAAGACACGCGAGGTAGAGCGCTTCCTTGCTGGCGAAGTGGTAGTAGAGCGCCGGCTTCGTGCACTTGCAGGCCTCGGCCACCTCTCGAACGGAGGTCGCGCTGTAGCCGCGATCGGCGAAAAGGGCCGCCGCGTTCGCAAGGATCGTCTCTCGAAGCCGAGGTTCTGCACCCATACTTACCTACCGGTAAGTAAAGCGGGTATTTCCGGAGACGCAAGCGCCGCTCACCCTTCTTTTTGAGGTCCAAGGGTAATTTCGGGCGGAGGGGGGAGATTCCCGGCGGAGGCCCGTAGGATGTCAACGAGGCACGGCGCACCGGGGAGGGAGCGCCAACGAGCTTTCTGGGGAGGAACCTCGGCCTCGAATCACGCCGCCCGGCCACCCCCGGGCGGCGTTGCTCTTTAAGGCGTCTGCTTTTATGTCCGCGTCATGGCGTACGTCTTTGATCCCGAGGTTCTCCAGGAATGCGTGCAGGCGGGGGTGGGCATGGCTCCCGAGCCAGCGATGGACGCGATCACCGAGGCCTTGGTTGAGCACTACCCCAAGCACGTCGACGCCAGCCCGCGAAACTGGATCCTCAACAACGCCGGCGGCGCGATGGGGCAGCTCACCTTTTTGCACGGGTCGCTCAGTGAGTACCTGATATTCTTCGGCAGCCCCATCGGCACCGAGGGACATTCCGGACGCTACGCCACCGAGGTCTACGACTGGGTCTTCAGCGGTGAGATGTGGTGCTACCTCGAGGGCGAAACCGAACGCCGCACCTACGCGCCGGGATCGAAAGCGTACCTCGGCGCCGATCAGGTGAAGGGGTACCGAATCCCCGAGAGCGCATGGATGCTCGAGTACAGCCGCGGCCCCATTCCGACGATGCTGCCCTTTGGTCTCGCGGACACGGTTATCAGCACGCTCGACTTCAAGTGTCTGCGCCGCACCGTCGGGGGCTACGGCAAGCAGGTCGTGCGCTCGATGCTCCGCGGGAAACTCTGAGTGTAAGCGGAGCGCTCCGAGCGCCGTTGAGGCTCCATGCACCTTCACTCCTTCATCCTGCTTTGCATGGTCGCCGGATGCGCTCGCCTTACCCCCGAGATTCGTAGCGCCGGCTCCGAGGAACCCGTCGACGCGTTCGAGGAACGCTGCGCGCCGACCTCCCACCCGCGTTCTTCGAACGACGCGGGTGACGCCTGTACGCCAAACTTGGACGACGAAGCGATCGCGGCCGAGCGAGCCTGCGCGACAACCGAAAACAACGAGGCGTATCAGTCCGCCCTCCGCGACGTCCTCGATGCCGAGCGGCTTGAGGTCCTCAACCGAGAGACCCTGCCGATCGAGGGCGCAGACGAATCGCGGGGCGTCGTCGTTGGGTACGTGGGCGGGGGCCATACGCCGCAGCCGCCTGGAACCTCCGGCGTTCTCGCGCGCGACGCGGAGGGTGCCCTCGTATTGCTTCGCTTCGCGCCGCAGGTAACCACGCGCCGATACGCGCAGTGCGAGTGCTCGAGCTGCTGCGGAACGCCGCCGGTCGGTCCCATGCCGATCGTCATTCCTCTCGAAGAGGGCGAGGAAATCGCGCGCGAGGTTGAGGTGCCCTACCCGTATCTCTTTGTGGCGACGCCGCTGATCGGGTTGGGCTGTCCGCCCATGCCTTAGTCGCGCGCGACCTAGAAGAGCTCGTCCACGACGCGGGTGACTTCGCCGAGGGTCGCGCTCGATCCCATCGCGCGCATGGCGGCGTTGAGTACCTCGGCGGGGTGGCGGTCGTCTCCGGTGAGATCGATGTGGCCTTTGGGGACCAGACCGCCAGCGCGACCGCCGACCATCATGATCATGTTATCGCAGGAGTGGTTGCTGTCGCCGCCGCCGTCCCCGGAACGCGAGCGCGGGCCGAGGCCTTTGCCGCCCTCCATGAGGAAGACGCCCGCGGCGTGATCGAGAAGGGTGCCCTCCCCTTCGCTGGTTCCTTTGAGCCCGGCCAAGAGCGACGCGTAGATCTCCACGAAGGATCGATTCGCCGCGTCGAGCAAGCTCTGGTCCCCCGCGGAATGCTGGACTTCGCCGTGAAGACCGCCGACCGATTGCCACAGACGATGGCGCATTCCCGCGCCGGTCAGCTGCCCGCTTCCCGCGAGGGTCACGGTTCGGGTCATGTCGCAGGCGAACGCGAGGCGTACGAGTTCCACGAAAATCTCGGAGCGCGCTTCCTGGTCGGGAACGGACGACGCGATGTCCGG
>JBCDAA010000373.1:0-8933 GCA_039186435.1 Myxococcota bacterium
CGTAGAAGAAGAACGAGGAACACCGGCGCGCCGATTAACCCTGTCACCACGCCAAGAGGAATCTCGCCGACGGAAGGGATCACTCGCGTCAGCACGTCGGCCATGGCCACGAAGGTGGCGCCCGCGAGGGCCGCAACCGGCAAGAGGCGACGGTGTTGAACGCCGGCAAAGGGTCGAACGGCATGCGGAACCACCAGGCCGACGAACGCGATGCTTCCACCGAGCGATGTTGCGCCAGCGACCAGCGCGCTCACCCAAACCGCAACCCACCAGCGAACTCGCGGAACATCGACGCCGAGGGATTGAGCTTCCTCCTCACCGGACAGGAGAAGATCGAGAGGACGCCCCCACACCCAGCACGCAGCGATCGACACAAGGATCAGCGGAGCGACCAGGGCGATCTGGCGCAGGCCGACGCCGCTTACCCCGCCGAGGGTGAACGTCACCACCGCGCGACCCAGCGACCAGCTGTCCTGGGCGAGGCTGGTGAGGAAACTGCCCGCGCTGAGGAAGAGCGACGAGAGAACGAAGCCCGCAAGGAGGAGCGCGAGCAAATCGTCGCTCACCCGGAGCACAAAGAGCAGGAACGCGAGCGATCCGAGCGCCCCGAAGAGGCATCCGAGCGGAATGATCAGATCGGGTGGAATGGGAAGTGCCGTCAGGGCGGCAACGATCAGCGCGAGCTGCCCGCCGACGGTCGCGCCGGCGGTCGTTCCGAGCACCGAAGGGCTCGCCAAGGGGTTTCGAAAGAGCCCCTGGACCACGACGCCCCCCGCCGCGAGGGCTGCACCTGCCAGGAGTGCCGCAGCGAGACGCGCGCCCCGCAGTTCGAGAAGCGTTCCCTGAAGCGAAAGGTCCTGAAGGCTGCCGACCCCCACCGTCAACGAGAGCGCCACTGTTGCGAGCAGCGCTACCGTGAGGATGAGGGTCAGCCGCACCATGGACTAGAGCGCGCGAATCGCTCGCGGAGGGAGCGTCGTCGGGTCAACGACCACCGAAGCGCCCTCTTCGATCGTGGAGTCCATGACCGTAAAGCGACGAATCGATTCCGAACCGGTGGTGGCGTCGGGCACAAGAAGCACGAGCGTACCGTTATACGCGCCCTGGCCGAGCACAAAGCTTCCGCCTGCCTCCGCCAGCATCGCCTGGTCGCCAGTCTGCAGGTCCACCTCGAAGAGACGGTCGGGCGTGTCACCGAAGTTGCCGGCAGCCACGGCGACGACGCGGTTTTCCCCAAGGCTCACGACTCCGTTCACCGCCATGATCGACGCGTCGTCGTCGGCCGCACGCCAGCCCGCGATCTCCGTCGCCGCGCCATCGGCAATGCGGAGACGAATGATCCCTGCGGTCGCGCGTTCTCCGGTCGGCTCGCCAAAGCCGAGGTTGGAGTAGCCGTTGCACGCGACGACCACTTCGTCGGTGGTCCCTGGAACAACCTGCACCCGGCCGCAGTTCGCGAGATCCGTCAGCGTATGGCTCGTCACGGTACCGTCGTCCGCCACGATCACGATGGTTCCTTCGCCGTGTCCGCGCACATCGCCGAAGAGGTTGACGGGCAACCGGTCGAGGCCGACCACCACGTGGCCATCCACCTGCACGAGCAGGTCCGGGCGCGCGGAAACCTCGACGTCTGCTGCGCTGCCTTCGCCGTCGAGGCCCGAGACCATCGCGTCAAAGGACCCGAGCGGAATTCGCTCGCCGTTCGCGGTCATCGTGCGCGGATCGAACCCAAAGAGGTCGTTTCCAGCCGCGAGGTCGTCCGCGTCCATGTCGGGGTTGCGTTCGTAGCGGGTCGCCCACGCGCGGTTGGCGTCCACCGCGATCCAGTCGTGGGGGTTGGTGCTGAACCCTTCGGAGGGTCCGAGGCGAAGCTGCCCAATCAGGCTCCCGTCAAAGCAAAGACGGGTCGCGACGTCCGCGCCGAGACGGTCGAGAAGTCCGACCGTGCCGCCGACGGGCCCAGGCAAGACGACGTCGCCACCGAGGGCCGCGACCAATCCGGGGTCGGTGACGCCCGAGTCGATCCAGCCACTCGCCACAACGCCGCCGCCCTCGTCGAGCACCGCGATGGAGGTACTCGTAAAGTCCGAACCGACCACTGCGAACGCAGGAGCGTCGCCTTCAAGCGCGTCGAGGAGCGCCATGCCGGTCGGGCACTCCGGAGGCGGTCCGCTGTCGACCGGGACATCCGGCGAGACGTCCGCGGGGGCATCCTCGACCCCCGAATCGACCATTGCGGAATCCGGGGTCTCCCCCGAGTCCACGCCAGCGTCGGTTCCACCGCCGCCATCGTCGTCGCCACAAGCCGCACACAAAATCGCCAAGCACAACATCGTTCGCATCTAGAGCTCCATCCTGTACCGAACCAAAAACGAAACGCGGCGCCCCGGAAGCGGAAAGCCGACGTAATCCTGGCCGCGCTGATCGAAGAGATCGCGCGCCTGAAACTGAAAGGAGAGACCCTGGGGAAAGTCCGCACGGATCCCGGCGCCCACCCACGTCGTTCCTTCGACGCGCACGAGGTTGGCGGGGTCGTTGAAAAACGCGCCGCGGTGAACCACGGACGCGAAGAGCGAGAGGTCTCGGAATGCACCGACCGGTCCGCTGTGAACCTCCGGCCGAAACTGCGCGCGCAGCCGCGGTCGCCAGTTCAGCTCACCGCCGCGGTGACGACTCTTCATCCACGTCAGCGCCGCGCCCCAGCGCAGGTGGGCGCCAAGGGTGCCGCCACTGCCAAGCTCGAGTCCCTGCACGGTCGCGCTGTTGGCGTTCTCGAACTTCACCGTTTCCTGCGTCGCGCGGCGCGGCCGGATCAACTGATCGAGGTCGAGATGAAAATAGCGCGCCTCGAGATGCGCACGAAGCGGCCCGCGCCGACCACGAAGCACAAAGCCAGCATCGGCGCTTCGGCCACGCTCGGGTCGAAGATCCGGATTCGCTTCGACGGTCGCCCGATCGCCGAAGAGCTCCCACACCGCAGGAAAGCGCGCGCCGGTGGCGAGGGACCCGACAAGGGCGATGGGAGCCGCTGGCGAAAGCACCGCGCCGACGCGTCCCGTTGGAAGCGTGCGCGTCCGGTTGTACTGCTCCGGCTGATTGTGACGCAGTCCCTGCGCGCGGGTGTCGGCGTGTTCGACGCGAAAGGAAGGTCGAAGCTCCGCGCGCCAGTCGCCGAGTCGACCGTGCAAGCGAAGCTCGGTGGCGGCCGTCGTCATCCAGCGCGAGGAATCCCCCGCCTCTCGGCCCAGCGTATTGTTCGGCTGCACTCCGTCCCAGCGAGCCACCACCACCGTGGTGCTTTGAAGCCAGGGCGCGAGGTCGATCTCTGCCGCGGCGCGCAGCATCACGTTTTCGATCCAGTCGTCGGTGGACTGAAAGCCGAGCCCGATCTCGCCAAAGCGATCGAGAAAGTTGCGACGCTCGACGCCGCCCCCCGCGGCCAGCTGAAGCCGCGCGTTCGGAAGGCGGTAGACGTAGCCCACCGTTCCGAGAAGACGCGTGCGACGAAGGCGCGCATCGAGCGCCCCCGATGCGCCTGGACCAGGCATGCCACCGTTTCGAGACACGCCGGCGATGACGGCGTTGAAGGTCCCATCCCCATGATCGGCCGTCAGGTGAACAAGACCGTGGGCGCCCTGCGTGTCGGCGTTTCGTCGTCGGCGATCCTCGTCGTCCGAGGGGTCCAGGAGGGTCGCGTTGTCGAAGCGAAAGGGATAGTCGCCCCTACTTCCGTCGGCGCCTACGCTCGACACCAGCCGAACGTCGTCCGACCCAACGGCGGCGTTGACGGACGCCGCCCAGCTCCCAAAGCTCCCGGTGGTTAAGCTCGCGCCGAGGGAGTTCGTTCGGTCCGCTCGGGGCAGGAGCCGAACCACGCCGCCAATGCCGCCTGCGCCGAGCCAAGTCGGCGCGCCGCCGCGGTACACCTCGAGGCCGGCGAACGCTTCCGCGGGCCAGAGCGCAAGATCCAGGGGGCCGGTGTCCGGACCGGTCAGCGGCAGATCACCGATCAGAAAGGTCGTATGACCGAGGGAAGCGCCGCGAAGGGCGACCGAGGTGAAGGAGCCCGGACCTCCCGTCCTCGCTACGTGGGTTCCAGGCACCTCCACGAGGAGGTCCGCCACCGAGGTGTCGTCGCGTCTCTCGGCTTCGCTTCCGGAAGCGGTGGGGTCGAGGGGATTGGTGGCCGCGAGTGGTGCTTCGACCTCCGCCACTGCGCCAAAGGGCGCCTGCGCACGCGCGGCGAACGCGAAGAGAGTGGTGGTGAGGAGGAAGAAACGCATTGGGCAGTGGGCACGACTGCCGAAAATGCGAACGGATTTCTCCTGCCCGACATCCTCCGGCCGCCATCCCCGAGGCGGGTTCGAGAAACGATGTCGGGCAGGTTTCCGGGCTCGTGGCCTTGTCCCTCACTCACCTTCCCAGGAAATCCCAGTGGCGATCCTGCGTAGCCGCAGGAGAGTGAGAGCCTTGGACCACCTACCGTGGCGGGTCCGCGCCGGCATTGCACCGGCTTCCCTCTTCGCGTTCGGTTGTCTCTCCGAACGCACGCTGAAGGCAGCACCACCTTCAACCCGACTCGGCGACCACGCTGCGCCCACTCGGAGGTGAAGTCAAGGGGGCTGTCAAGTCCTGGTAAGGCGGCCCGTCAGCCCTACAGATTTTCGGTGGATCGAAACAGCACACGCTTTCAGGCGGCAGCCGACACGCTCCGCTCGACGAAGCGCGCGGCGTCTCTCGTGTGGAAGACGAGCCCTTCCCTCACCCTCCTCCTCGGGGCGTTGAGCCTTGTGGCCGGCGCGCTCCCGGCGGCAATCGCGTGGGTCGGAAAAGAAATCGTCGACGCGGTCGTCGCGGCCAACCAAAGCGGCGCCTCCACGGAGCCCGTGGTTCAATGGGTCGCTGCGGAACTCGGACTTATCGCCGTAGTTGCAGCCGCACAGCGTGGCATCGAAACCTGCCGTCAGCTTCTTCGCGCGCAGCTCGGCTTTCGCGTCAACGAAATGATCCTGTCGAAGGCCGCGTCGTTGCCGCTTACCGCCTTCGAGGACAGCGAGTTCTACGACCGCATGACCCGGGCCCGGCGCGAAGCGTCGTCTCGGCCGCTGAGTCTCGTGATGCGCACGTTTCAGCTGGGGCAGCATGCGGTCACGCTCACCTCCTACGGAGCGATCCTGCTGAGTCTCTCGCCCATCGCCGTCGGGATTCTCATCCTCGCCGCGATTCCCTCCTTCGTCGTCGAGGCGCGTTTTTCCCAAAGCGTCTTTCGCCTCTTTCGGTGGCGCGCACCGGAGACGCGCATGCAGGCCTACCTCGAATCGCTTCTCGCCCGGGAGGATCACGCCAAGGAGGTCAAGCTCTACGGGCTCAACGACGTCTTTCTGGATCGCTACCGGCAAATCTTTGAAACGGTCTATGCCGAAGATCGAAAGCTCGCGCTCCAACGCAACGCCTGGGGCTACGTCCTCGGCCTACTAAGCCGTCTCGCCTTCTACGGCGCGTATGCGTGGATCGCCCTCAAGGCCGTCGCCGGAACGATCAGCCTTGGCGAGATGACGATGTACCTCCTCGTGTTCAAGCAAGGACAGAGTTCGCTCGCCGCCCTGCTCTCCTCGCTCGGGCAGATGTACGAGGACAACCTCTACCTCTCGAACCTCTACGAGTTTCTGGAGCACGCGACGGCGGAAGAAGACGGCATCGCGTTCGAGGGACCTCGTCCGGGCGACGGCATTCGTTTTGAGAACGTTTCGTTTCGCTATCCCGGCGCAGACGCCGACGCCGTGTCAGGACTTACCCTGCACCTTCCTCCCGGACGAAAGCTCGCGCTCGTCGGGGAAAACGGCGCCGGCAAGACGACGCTGATCAAACTTCTGACGCGCCTCTACGATCCGACGGCGGGGGAGATCTTGCTCGACGGGCGCAACCTCAAGGAGTGGGATCTCCCGACGTTGCGCAGCCGCATTGGCGTCATCTTTCAGGACTTCGTGCGCTATCAGCTTCCCGCTGGTGAAAACGTTGGCGTCGGCGATCCTGCAGCGATCGACGATCGCGATCGCTGGCGCGAAGCGGCAACGTTGGGAATGGCAGACAAAGTTCTCGAAGCCCTCCCCGATGGGTACGAAACCCAGCTCGGTCGGTGGTTTCGGGGCGGCCAGGAACTGAGCGGTGGGCAGTGGCAAAAGGTCGCGTTATCTCGTGCGTTTATGCGAGAGAGCGCCGACATTCTCGTTCTCGACGAACCAACGGCCGCGATGGACGCCGAAGCGGAAGCGACGATGTTTCAACGCCTCAGCGATCTGGCAAACGATCGCATGGCGATCTTGATCAGCCATCGCTTTTCAACGGTCCGGATGGCCGACCACATTGTGGTTCTGCACGATGGCGCGATCGTGGAAGACGGAACGCACGAGGCGCTGATGGCCAAAAATGGCCGCTACGCACATCTCTTTGGACTTCAGGCGGCTGGCTATCGCTAGCAGCACCTTCCCTTTGCTACTCTCGCCCCATGGCGTCCGCTGAGCCCTCCGATCCGAGCGTCGCCAAGGCGCCTTCGATCGGGGAAGTGCTCGAGGAGCGCTACCGCCTCGACGATCACCTTGGGGAGGGAGGCGTCGGCTGGGTCTTTCGCGCCACCCACCTCAAGCTCGGCAGCGAGGTCGCCATCAAGATGCTTCAGGAGCGCTTCAGCGAGCACTCCATGATGCGGCCGCGCTTCGTGCGCGAGGCCAAGGCCTTGGCGGCGCTCAAGCACCCGCACATCGTCACGATCACGGATTTCAGCTTTAGCCGCGACCGTCCCTACATCGTCATGGAGCTCCTCGACGGCCGCTCCCTCCGCGAAGTGATCACCGAGGACGGCCCGCTGGCTCCCGAGCGAGCGAGACGAATCGTCATGCGTATTCTCGACGCCCTCGCGTTCGCGCACGACCTCGGGTTCGTCCACCGGGATCTCAAGCCCGACAACATCTTTCTGCTGGACCTCCCGAACGACGATTCCTTTCCGAAACTCCTCGACTTTGGCTTCGTCAAACTAACCTCGACCGACAGCGCCGAGACCACGGTCGACGTTCTCACGCGCTCGGGCATCGCCTTCGGTACCCCCGCGTACATGTCGCCGGAGCAGGCGACCGGCGGAAGCGCCGACGCGCGAAGCGACCTCTACTCCCTCGGGATCGTCCTCTACGAAATGCTCGTCGGTCGGCGCCCTTTCGAAGGCACGCTCCCCGAGATCGTTCGGCAGCACCTCACCGCGCCGATTCCCTACTTTGAAGATCGCGATGCCGCCGCCCGGGAGACGCCCGAACTTCGCGAGCTCTTCGAGCGTGCTCTCGCGAAGGAGCCCGACGGGCGTTTTGCGGACGCGAAAGCGATGCGAAACGCAGCCAAGGCGCTGCCAAGTCCGTTTTTGCGTTCGGGCGAACTCCGCGACGCAACCGTGTCCGGAGAGGCCCCCACTGTCGCCGCCGTTCCGCACAGCAAACGAACCCAGCGCGGGAGCATCTGGGGCACGCTCGGCGCGCTGCTTCTCTTCGTCGGCGTCGTGGGAGGGGTCGCTGGGCTGGTCGCGGTTGCGGCCACGATGGGCGCCGAAGAGAACGCACCTGCGGACGTCGACGAGACTCCGGTGACCACGGCACAGCCCGCGCCGGCGGAACCCGAGCCCACGCCTTCGCCGGGCCAAGTGGTCCCCGCCGAACAAGCCGTCGGAACTCCCGCGTTCGACACCGCGGCGCTGGAAGCGGCCGTCTACGGCGAGGAGGACCCGGCCGAACAGGAGGAGGAGCCGAACGAGGAACTCGGGACCGAAGCGGAAGGGGAGACCGAAGCGGTAGCTCCCGAGGAAACCGGACCCGAAGAAGCGGAACCCGTTGAGGCGGAACCCGAGGACACGCGAAGTCCTTGGGAGATGCGTCGGCGCGTGAACCTCCTCACCCAAGCGCGACGGAGGGTTCTCCGGGACCGGCCGCTGACCTCGGGAAGTGAACGCGCGGTCAAACGGTACGTGCGCGGCCACCGGGACGATCCGCGCCCGCACTTAGTGCTTGCACAGAGTTTCGTCGCCCGGCGCTGGCACTCCGCCGCGCTCGAGCGATACCAGCTCGCCCTTCGGATCGATCCCCGCTCCACGAACGACCCGCGGATGAAACGCGATCTCGTTCGCCTTGCGGCCGGAGACTCCGTCGCGGACGAGGCTGCCGACGAAGTCGTTCGACTCTACGGCGCGGATGCGGTCGAGACGATCGATCGAGAGCTCGCGCGATCCACCGACGACGCTACCCGAACTCGGCTACAGCGTTTGCGCGCACGCGTTGCGGACTAGCGCCGCGAGAGCGCCAAACTTTCACCCTTCGCATTCAAGAGCGCGCGGCAGTCGCCCGTATTCCAACATGTGCCCTCCGACCCCCGCGACCTCGACGCGCAGCATACGGAGCGCCTCGCAACAGTGGGGCGCCTCGCCGCGGGCGTCGCGCACGAGATCAACAATCCTGCGGCCTTTGTCGTCGCCAACCTGCGTGTCCTCCGCGGAGCGGCTCGTGAGGGACAGCGTCTGATCGCAGTGCTTCGCGCACGGCTCGGCCCGAACCTCGACGGGGAATCTCGCCAGGCGCTCTCCGCCATCGAGGAGCTCCTTCACGATTCCTCGAACATCCTTAACGAGTGCCGCGACGGGATGACGCGCATCACATCCCTCGCCCAAAACCTCTGCTCCTTTGCGCGAAACGAACATCCCGCGGAACCCGAGGCCGTCTCTTTGGAGGAGGTCGCGCGCTCCGCGATCACCCTCTCTCGACCTCGTCTTCGCCATCGCTGCCGCGTGGTCGTCGATCTTCACCCGGTCGGTCCGGTCCTCGGAAATCGAAGCGAACTAGGCCAGGTCCTGGTGAACCTTCTCGTCAACGCGGGCCAGGCGATCCCCGAGGACGGCGGCGACC
>JBCDAA010000374.1:0-8810 GCA_039186435.1 Myxococcota bacterium
GTCGCGTGCGCGAGCACCTTCGGAAAGGATCTCCTTCCGCGGGTCGCCGCCAAGATCGACGCAGGTGTCGCGTCGGACATCGCGGGCGTCGCCATCGAAGGCGGCGGGCTCCTCTACACGCGACCGATGTTCGCCGGAAACGTCTTCGGAACCCTGAAGATCACCAGCGACATTCACGTCGTCACCGTTCGTCAGTCCGAGTTTGAGGCCGCCGAGGAAGCCGGCGGCGCAAGCCCGGTGGAAGACGCGGCGGTAGAAGCGGGCGACATCGCAGACCAGATCGAGGTTGTTGGCCTCGAGACGGTGCAGAGCGAGCGCCCGGACCTCGGCGCGGCGGACGTCGTCGTTTCTGGCGGTCGCGGCGTCGCGAGCTCGGAGAACTTTCAGAAGTTCATCGAGCCCCTCGTCGACGCACTCGGTGCCGCGATGGGTGCGTCCCGCGCGGCCGTCGATGCAGGCTACGCTGCGCCGGAGCTTCAGGTTGGTCAGACCGGCCGCGTCGTCGCTCCGAAGCTCTACTTTGCCATCGCGATCTCGGGCGCCATTCAGCACCTCGCGGGAATGAAGGGCAGCAAGGTCATCGTGGCGATCAACAAGGCCGATCCGACCGACGGCACGGCGCCGATCGCGGAAATCGCGGACTACTACCTCCGCGCGGACCTCTTCGAGGTCGTACCGCAGCTCACCGAAGCGGTGAAGAAGCTCAAAGCCGCCGGCTGAGCGAGATTCAGAAGGCGCTGCGGAAAGCAGCGGTCGCGGAAGAAGGAACGGGGGAGCGTCCACAGGGGCCTCCCCCGTTTCCGTTGAGGCTCCCCGACAATTTTGAGATGCGGGCGACTTGTTTATGCTTCCGGGCGTGAGAACCGCTCTTCTCGCGCTCTCGATCGGTGCGCTCGTCTTCGGCGCAGCGTCCGCTCATGCGCAATACGAGGGCGAATGGCAGGCGGGTCCTCTCCAGATTCGCCACGAGGTTCGAAGCTGGGGCAACGATTGCGGTCCGCGTCCGCCGGCGTCCCTCAGCCAGCCCGGCGGCACAGTTCAGATTCGCCAAAGTGGCGATCAACTTCAGTTGAGCGGTGCGGTTCGCGGCGCAACCAATCGCTGCTGGAGTGACAAGCCTGGGATTCGGCGCATCTCGTCCACCTTTCAGGGCGGACGTTGGACAACGATCTGCCGCACGCGCGACGGTGACGCGCAGCCCGAAAACGGGCGCTACGTCTTCACGGCCAGCGGCGCCGACTCACTGCGCTACCAGGAAGAGACCACCTGGAACTGGCGCCTGCGCGACTCCGCCTGCCAGGCAACCCGGCGTGCATCGCGAACGCTCACCCGCGCGAGTGCGGCACCGCCCCCCGAAGAAACAGCGCCGCCCGAAGAGCCACAGCCACGTTGTGATTCGGTTGGACCGGCGGCCCGAATTCGCATTCGTCCCGGAGAGTCGACCGTCGAACCCGGCAGCCGCGTCTGCTTTCGCGCGCAGGTCGTCGACGCCGCGGGATGCGCCCGAAACGATGGGGCGATCGAACTGAGCCTTCGCTCGCCGCCAGGAACCACCGCGACGTTTGATGGCCGCTGCTTTGAGGCCGGCGCGACCGCCGCGGAGGCGGAGGGGCTCTTTCGAATCGTCGCCACCCAAGGGGCAATGCGTGCGACCGAAACCGTCGAGGTCCGCACCGAAGATCTCACCCACCTCACCGCGGGGCGTATTCGCCAGCCCGCCCAACGAGGCGATGACGTGGCCAACGCAGAAGCGGAAAACGCGTCCGGCGTTTCCGCACGAACCACCGAATCGGATTCCACCCTCTTGTGGGTCGGCGTCGGGGTCAGCGTTGGCGTTCTTCTGCTCCTGATCGTGATTCTTGCGCGACGTCGCTCCTCCCCGACCGTCGTCGAAGAGCAAGCGGAAGAGCGTCCCAAGAAGCCTCCCGCCCCGGTCGGCGCCACCGCAGTTCCTCCGCGCCGCGTGTGTCCGGTTTGCGGCTACGACGACGATGCCGGCAACGGCTTCTGCCCAAAGGATGGGGCCCGGCTCGTGGACCCACGGGATCCAAAGACGCGTGCGCAGGGAATGATCTGTCCCGCGTGCCGACGCGGCTACGAGCCGACCGCCGAGACCTGCACCCACGATGGCGAAGAACTCATCCCCTATTCGATGTTCATCGCGCGCCAAACGCAGGCGCCTGCAGTGCGAAAGATCTGCCCGGAATGCGGCACGACCTACGACGCCGAGGTGACGTTTTGCGGCAAGGACGGGGCGACGCTGGAAACGATCAACTAACGCCATGCGCGCACGAGTCCGGACCCCACCCCGAGCCGGTGAAGTCCACGGACCTTTTTGCGAGACCAGCAACTCCGCACGCAAGCGTCCAACCTGGCGCGCGCGTTCGCAATCTCCGAACCCATTGAAACCACTCAGCATCTGCCCGCCGCAGATCCGCTGAGAACGGACGCCTGACCCGCGGGCAAGTCGAAGGTCGTCGCGACGACCCAGGCCAAGCATCACCCCTCGGGTTTTTCACCCAAGGGAGGGCCTTGTGACGTGTCCATGAGATACATCGGCAGTTGGTTGATCGCGTGCAAGCGACGCGACTATCATCCCGTACCGATTCGGGAATCTGCCGCTCAAGGCCAGTCTCGGCCCCATCTTTTTCCCCCAACGCGAGAGTCACCCGTTCCATGAAGATCGTTTGCGACAACTGCTCCGCTAAGTACTCGATCGCCGACGAAAAAGTCGCCGGCAAGGTCTTCAAGATCCGCTGCAAAAAGTGCTCAAACGTCATCGTCGTTCGCGGCGATCAGCTCGAAGCACCCCAAGACGAAGCTACGCAGCTCTACGACTACGGCGGAGAGGCCGTGTGGCACGTCGTGGTGGATGGCGACCAGCAAGGTCCGTTCGCCCCGGCGCAGATCGGCGGGCTCCTCACCGAGGGCACCATCGATTGGGAAGCGTACGTCTGGAAGGAAGGGTTCGACGGCTGGAAGCCGGCCCGGGACGTTCCGGAGCTCGTCGCGGCCGTAACCGGTGAAGCACCGCAAGAAGCTGCACCTGCTGCCGATCCGATGGCAGCCGCTGCTCCCGTGGCAGCAGCCGCTCCCGCCGCTGCCGCAGAGCCTGCCGCAGCTGCGGCGGACCCGATGGGCGCAGATCCCTTTGCGGCTGCAAGTGGTGCGTTTGGTGGCGAAGCGGCGCGCGCTGACGATCCCGGCGACGCCGGAGCCGATCTCTTCGCGCAGTCCGATCCCGCGTCGTCTCCCTTCGGCGGCGTGGACGACGACGTCGTCGCGTCGGCACCGAGCCCGCGCGTGAGCGAAGAGCAGTCGATGACGGGACAGCGGAACGAAAACTCCGTGCTCTTCTCGCTCTCCAACCTTCAAGCCCTCGCGACCGGTGGTGGGGGTGATGGGGGTGGAGGTGGCGCCGCGCCTGCGCCTGCAGCTGGCCCTGCGCCGGGACACGCCTCGGGCGAAGGGTCTGGACTCATCGACATTCGTGCCCTCGCGAGCGCGACCTCCTCAACCGGTTCGCCCGCTCCGGCAGCCGCGTCGAGCGGAGGCGCGGACGACCTGCTCTCGATCGGTGGCGGCGGCGGCCTTGGAAGTTCCCTTGGCGCGCCCGTCCTCGCGCCCGCCGCGGCGGAACCGGAGAAGAGCAACAAGAACATGATCATGCTGGGTGTGGGAGGTGCGCTCGTCGTCGGGCTCCTCGTCGCGCTCATCGTGGTCCTCACGCAGAAGCCGGATCCGGTGGTCGCCGCGGCGGCTGCGCCTCAGACCGCAACCGCTGCGAACGCAACACCCGCCGTTGCTGCGGCAGCGGCGCCCACCGCGGAAATGGCAATGCCCGCTGCGGGAACGCCGGTGACCGCGATGACGACCGAACCCGCTGAGGCTCCGGAAGCGGCGCCGACCATGGAGGCCGAACCCGAGGAGCGTTCCTCTCGTCGCGGAAGCCGCCGGGGAAGCCGGTCGCGCTCATCTGATACGCCGAGTGAATCGGCGATGCCGGCCGCCGCCATGATGAGCTCGCGCATGGCCGCCTCGGGAAGCATCGACGATCTGCTCAACAGCGCCCTCGGCATGAGCGGCATGTCGTCCGCGATGATGACCGCCGCCATGAACAGCAACCTTCCGCAGCAGCCGGCGCGTGATGACGTCGCGCGTGCGCTCCGCGGTGTCTCGCCTCGCGTCGCGTCCTGCGGCAACGGAACCTCGGGGGTTGCGAACGCGGCGATCACCTTCGCGAACTCGGGTCGCGTCCGAAGCGCGCGCGTCACTGGCGTTCCTCCCGCGGTACAGTCCTGTGTCGCACGAACGGTGCGAAGCGCGCGTGTTCCGCCCTTCCAGCGACCGACCTTCCAGGTCAACTTCCCTTTCCGCGTTCGCTAGACGACGCGACCTTCGGGTGAAAGGCGCTGCACTTCGTGTGCGGCGCCTTTTGTCGTTAATCACAAAAAGAAACGCAAAACCGGCGGGCATGGCGCATGCACAACCCCGTGCATGAACCGCCGCCAATCTCTCTCCTTCCTCGGTCTCCTCGGGTTCCTCTTGGGTGCGGACTGCAGTCCCTCGGCCCCCGGCTGTCCCTACGGCGAAGCCTGTGAACTTGGCGAGTCGCGAAGCTGCATCAACTTCTGCGTTCCGATCTTCGACGGCGCGATCATCGACGACAACGTGCTCTGCGCGTTGGACGATTGCGACGAGGAGGTCCTCTCGCAGCCAAACGTCTATCGATGCCCGGGCGGCGACTCCGCCGGGACTGGCTTTACCTGCGCGCCCTTCGCGGACAGCCCCGACCCCGGGCGCATCGGAAGCTGTCAGCCCGCGCGGAACGCGCCCGGAATCTGCGACCCCTCACGCTCGGACCAATGCGAACCCACGACGTTCTGCTTGAGCGTCGACGATTGCCCCGCGCAAACCGACGAGCGAAACCAAATCGGCGTGCCAGCCGACGCCGAAGCCTTCTGCTGGCTCCCTCAGCGCGAGGGCGAACGCTGCGATAGCGACCTCGGCGACAACCCGAAGTGCTTGCCCTGCGAGTGGGGGACGCGCTGCATGGACACCGAGAGCGGACCTCGCTGTCTCCGAAGCTGCGCCGATCCAGGCGATATCAACGAGCGGCGCGCGGACCTCTGCGATTGCGAATCCGGCGAAGAAAGCTGCTTCGACGCGGGAGCCCTCGTCCTCGAAGGCGGCGACCACTCCCTCGGCGAGGAAGACCCGCGTTTCTTCTGCGAGCCGCCGGGGATTCCGAACGGCTTCGGCTGCGATCCCGAAGACGAAGGCCTCGCCTGCGACGACGAGGACGCGCAGTGCCGCGAAGGCATCAACCCCGCCACGGGTTCGACGCAGTTCTACTGCTGCCGGCCGATCTTCGACGCCTGCGAAACCGACGCGGATTGCTGCCCTGGCCAAGGCGTCTGTCGCGCCGGCGTGTGCGCCCCCTGCGGCCGCGACGGGGATGCGCTTACCGACTTTGGCTGCTGCCCCGGCCACACCCCGATCAACGGCACCTGTCGTCACTGCGCCTCCGACCCGATGGGGCGCGTGGGCCTCTTCGGCATCGATAGTTGCGATGGCTCCTACGTGCAGATCGAAGGCGGCAACGACGTCACCCAGGTCCTTGCCCTTCCCGAACTTGGCAACCGCGGGGCCGGTGCCGCGGAGCTCGGCACGCTCTCAGGCGGCATGCAGTTCGTGAGCTACGTCGCGCCAAACCATCACGTCTTCTTGATGGAAGGCGACCTCACGGGCCCGTGGACGGACCGTCAGCCGCCCAAAGACCCGCCCGAGCTTCTGCCCGACTCGACCACGGCTTGGCCCCCGAGTGGCGTGCTCACCGGCCATCGCTTCGTGCAGCTGCCGCAGAACCTCACGCCCGGTGTTCCCACCACCGTCAACCTCAGCACCATCGACGACGCGGCGCCGAACACCTGGGAATCGCTTCGCGTGTATCACGGCGGAAGCTGCAGCGAGCTGGTGACCTGGGCCGAGGTGATCGCCGGCGTGACCACGACGGTGAACCGCGCCCTCGACGACCCGCAGTGGGGCATTTTCGGAAGCGATCCGCTCACGCTCAACTCCGCCCACATCACCCCGATTCTGCACGCCGGGAGTGGCCCGATCGGGGCGTCTGCGGACGACGATCAGGTGCACGTATTCTTCGAGTACCAAGCTGTGGGCGGGGAGGCCTTCGGGTGCCCGGGCGGCATCATCCGCGGAAACATCGGCCTTCGACTGCGACGCCGCCCGGCGACCGAAACGACCCTCGACGGAGAGCTCTTCGGCGATCCCTATCTCCTCGAGCCGCACGCGTGTTCGACGGACGTGGTGACCGAGCTGACCTCACGCCTCGGCGGTCCGATCACCGAGTGCACCGAAACCTGCGACAAGGACGAAAACCGGTACATCTGCCGGATCAACGCGGAGAACGCGGGAACTCCCTTTGTGAGCATCGAGCCACGCGTCCGCGCCACGCGATCGATCGCGGGGCACTTCGACTTCCTCCCCGACATCGTCTTCACTGGCGGAGGCATCGACGGAAGCTGCGCCCATCACTCGGTCAGCCACTTCGCACGCGAGGCGATTCGCGGCGCCATTCAAGGGAGGCTCAATGACGTTCTTCGAGCCCTCGTCACCGCCGGTGTTCGGGACATCACCAACACCGCCGAGTACGACTTCGACGATCTTCCGAACTGCGGACGCGCGCATCCCACCTCGGGCGAACTGATCCCGAGCAACGCGCTCTGCACGGATCGCTTCACGGCCTTCGGAAGCCGGCGACATCAATGCGTCGGCTTCGATGAAAACCAGCGTCGCACGAGCACGACATCCGACATCGTGGAGTATCGCTGCGCGAACTTTCGTCCGGAGATCCGCCGCATCAACATTCGCCCCGACGGGCTCGAGGTCGTGCTTTCGAACGGCGCGAGCGACCCGCAAACGTCCGCCCTCGAGCAGCTCCTCGGCTCGAGCTGTGGTCCCAATCGCCCCGCGTCGGTGCCTGCCACCGAAACCCCCAACGCCCGACCTGTCCCGCGAAGCGGCGCGCTCGAGACCGGGCGACTCTGCCACCCCGACGACAATGTCGCGGGCGGCGTCGCCACCCTCGCGGGATGTAACAGCATCTGTCCCGACCTCGGCGCCGACTGCAGCGGAAGCATTGTGCGAGCGGGCCTTCGTGGATCGCCGGGCACGATTCGCGACCGATGCTTCGTCGCCCCCTTTGAACCGGAACGCGGGCAGGCGTTCTGCTGCGATCCTCGAAACGTTTGCAACGTGCCCGCGTCCGCAGGAGGCATTCGACTAACGGGCACCGAAGGAACGCCGGTTGCGAGCAACGAGACCTTTCGCTGCGTAGACCCGATGACCGACGAGTTCGCCTGCGGCGGCTGCGCCGGTGCCGGTGGGTCGGTTTGTAGCGCGACCGACAACTGCTGCGGCGGCGCCTGCACGGACCTGCAAACGGACGAGAGCAACTGCGGAAGCTGCGGGAGCATCTGCGCGGGCGTCTGCCTCGAAGGGCGGTGCTGCAACGTCGGTGAATCGCTCTGCGAGGAGACCTGCACCGACCTCGCCACCGACGCGAGCCACTGCGGCGCCTGTGGCAACGCCTGCAGCGCGTCCCAGATTTGCGTGGACGGCGCGTGCGGCTGCAGCGAAGACGAAACACTCTGCGACGGTGAGTGCGTAAGCCTCGAGAGCAGCGCGCACTGCGGCATGTGCGGCAACGCGTGCGTCTTTCCGGAGGTCTGTCAGGCGGGCAGCTGCGAACGCCTCACGTTCCCGTAGGCTCGGAGCAACGAGCCTTCGTCGTCGCGGCCGCGAGGGAGTAGCCAGGTGCGAGCGCATCATCGCTGGGTACCCTGACGGATGCGCGTGCGACGGGTGGTACGCTCCGGCGCGATGAGCTGGACGAACGCCACCACCCCCGTGTGCCAGACGCCGGAGTGTGAACCGCTCGCCCGAGTCGTCACGGGAAAGCCAAAGGACCTCGGTGGCGGTGCGATGGTGCTTCGCTCGCTGCCAACGGCCCGGCTTCGCCATGTCGGCCCCTTTGTCTTTCTCGACCACTTTGGCCCGAACAAAATCCCGGCGGGGGGCGGTGTCGACATTCGTCCGCACCCTCACATCAACCTTGCGACGTGCTCCTTTCTCTTCGCGGGAGGCGTGCTCCATCAGGACAGTGTGGGCAGTCGACAGGTCGTCGAAGCGGGAGGCGTGGGATGGATGAACGCGGGGCGCGGCATCACCCACTCCGAACGAATCCCCGCACACCTGCAGGGCGTCGCTTTCGAGAGCCATGGGCTGCAGGCGTGGATTGCGCTGCCCACCGACGCCGAGGAATCGGAGCCGAGCTGGCAGTACATTGCGCCGGCCGACGTGCCAACGCTGCAGTTTGGTCTTCTTCGCTGTCGTCTGATCGCCGGCAGCGCGTTTGAGCGCTCGAGCCCCCTCGAAACGAAAAGTCCGCTCTTCTACTTCGATGCGCAAGGAGAGGGTGAACTTCGCCTCCGTGCCGGTTTAGGTGAGCGCGCGGTGTACGTGATTCGCGGCGAAGTTCTCGTGGGAGGCGTGACGCTCGCGCGAGGACAGCTCGGCCGCCTAAGCGATGGGCTCGACATCGACCTCGAGATTCCCGCCGGGAGCCACGCCGTCTGCCTTGGTGGCACGCCCTTTCCGGAGAAGCGTTTCATCGAGTGGAACTTCGTCTCGAGCCGCAAGGACCGCATCCAGCGCGCGAAGGACGACTGGCGTCAGCGCCGCTTTCCGGTGATCCCAACAGATCGCGAGGAGTTCATTCCGCTTCCGTA
>JBCDAA010000375.1:0-8809 GCA_039186435.1 Myxococcota bacterium
AGAATGGACACCGTGTCGGTCCGAAGCTCACCGCTTTCGTTCGTTCCCCCGAGGAGGAGCAGAGCCTCCCCGTCACGCGCGAGGACCGCGCCTTCCCGAACGCCGTCGTCGAAGGGGATCGGCGTGCTGGTTTCCGTGTTGAGGTTAAGTAGTTCGGCGACCAGGCCATCTTGGGAACCGCCCGCAACGATCGCGAGCTGTCCAAGAAACGCAGCGGCCGCATCGCGCCGGGGCGTCTGGAGGGTCATTCCCTCTGTATCGGCGACCGCGCCGTCTTCGAGGAGCCACGTGATTCCGTCCACGGGCTCACCCGCGAGGTCGCCACCCGCGATAAGCGCGCGCGTACTCACCGACGCTACCGCGCTTCGAAGACCTGCCCCGGCGTGAACCGCGAGCCCACGATTGCGCTCTTCTGCGTTCGCCAGATCGTAAAGCGACGTCCCGCCCTCGGTGGTCACCACCGCGCGCGTCGGACCGACAAAGGTGGCCCGTCCGCGACCCGACGCCATCGCAAGGTCGTCGAGGTCGCCGCCAAAAAAACGCACGAGATCCAAAAACGCAACCGCCGTGCTCGGACCGTCTTCGTCCACGCCGGCCGCAAAGATCGCGAAATCACCGCCGACCCGGGTGGTCGCCCACTGCTCCCGCGCATCGCCGAGGTCCGCTTCCGGCACCACTTCGCAGGTTCCCGCCGGGCCCATGATCACGCGCACCAGCCCGCCCGTTGCCACCGGCACAAAACGCGGCGGCGCACCCACGTAGGGCACTGCGCCCTCGAGGCGCACCCGAACGCGGGTCGAGTTGGTCAGCGAATCGATCGCGATCGGAAGATCGAACGTTCCGCCCGCACGCTCGGAGATTCGCGTGATCGGTCGGTCATCCTGCGCAACCTCCACCGTCAGCGTCTCGAAAGCCGCCGCCGCGAGCGGATCCCCGCCGGTTGCCGTGACGACCTGGACATCGACGGTGACCGCGGAAGGACCGTCGTTGCAGGAAAGAAGGAAGAGCGCGAGGAGAGCGCGTCGCACCCGCGCAGGCTGCGTCATCCTCTGACGGGCCGCAAGCGAGCGCGCTGTCCAAACGCGAATCGAAACGGGGCTGCAATCTCGAACGCGAACCTTATCTTCTCGATTCCGCGACCCGTTCACCATGACCGACCCCCTCGACCCCCTCAAACTCCTCCAGCACGGCCGCGACGCGATCGCGCGCCTCGACTTTGCGCGCGCCGTCGAGATCCTCTTCAAGGTGGAGGCAAGCCCCGAGCGGGACATCCTCCTCGCGCACGCCTACCGGAACACGGCGCGGCCCCGCGATGCGATTCGCCTCTTGGATCCCTTGGTCGAGACTCACGTGGACGCGGCCTCCCATCGCGGAATTCTCGCTCTCCTCACCGAGTCCCACGAGCTTGCGAAGCGGTACTTCGAAAAGGCCATGGCCCTCGGCGGCACCGTCGACGCGACGCACGGCCTCGCATTCATCGAGGAAGCGCGCACGAGGGGCACGAGCGAGCGAAGCGAGGTCTACCGGCTTCTCGAGGCGGGCCTCGCCCGCTATCCGGATCACCACATTCTCGTCCAAACCCTCGGCATCGCCCTCCTCAACGACGGCCGACTTCGCGAGGCTCGGGAACACTTCGAAAAGGTCATCGCCTTCCGAGCGAAGGCGCCGTGGGCAGGCACGCGTTTCGAGGTCGAGGCCCACGGCAACCTGGCCTGTGCACTCGTCAAGAACGGCGAGATCGACGCCGCGCTGAAGGCCGTCGAAAAAGCGATGTCCGTCTGCCCCCGATGGCTTCGGCAAGGCATGGCGATGGCGATGGAACACGACCCCGACCTCGCGCCCCTTCACGACCACCCCCACTTTCTCGCCTCGATGCGCTTTCGTGGCGGCGCGTCCTACGAGGAGCGAATCGCGGAGGTCAACGCGGCGCTTGCGGCCGAGGACGAAGCACCCGCGCCGCTTCCCGAAGCCGCAACCCTCGCCGCGGCCATTCAATCCGAGGACCCCGATCGAATGAACTCCGCGTGTCACACCATCTTCGAACTCGTGGCAGCCCGCGATGAGATTTGGGCGGACCACGGCTGGTGTGATCCCGCGGTGCGCGCGCGCGCCGAAGAGGTCATCGCGCAAACGCTTCAGACCACCGAGTGGCTCGAGCACCATGTGATCGCGACGTCCTCGCCCGAAGGCATGAAGCTCGCCGCGCTCCTCCTCGGCAGCTACGACCCGAAGCTTCAGCCCCGAGGCGCGCGCCTGGCGCTTTCCCTTCTCGAGCATTTCGTGCTCGGAGACGGCAGCGCCGCGGCTGTCCATCCACTGGTCGCGCGGCTTGCTAGCTCCGACGACTACGGCGACACGATCGCGCTCCCGGAAGCACGACCGGCCTTGCTCGCCGTGGCCGCGGAGACCACGGTTCCGGATCCGGTTCGGCGCGACGCGATCGAAGCGATCGTGCATCAGGAAGACGCAACCGACGCGAAGGCCCTCGCGGCGCTTGTCCACGACCCGGCGATCGCGACCGCGGTGATTCCGGCGGTCCACTCGCTCGACAAAACACAACTCGATCCGGTCCCGCTCCTCGACTCGCCGGTCACGCGTCAGCGGGTCGCTCGCTCCTATGCAGAAACGCTCGCGCCCGAGCACACGTCCACTCTGCTCGACATCGCGAAGGACGCTGGTCTCTCCGAGTACGGCGCGGTCCTGCGTGACCTCCTTCCCTACGTCGATGAGCGCTTCGTGGACCTGGTCCTCGAACATTGCCAAACGCCTCACTTCACCCACTGGGGTCTTGGGTGGATGCGCGGCCAACAGCTCTCGGACGCGCAGCTTGCGAAGCTTCTGAGCCTCACCTTCGAGCCGAAACGCGCGGTGCTTTGGGTGGCAGGCGTGGTGCGCGGCCAAGCGCGCATCTTCACCGGCATCGAAGCATCGACGGTCGCGATGCTTCCCGCCGTGGATCGCGCCCCCACGGAAGGCGCCGCCCAGCTCGTGGGCTACCTCGGCCTCAAGGAACGTGCGCCGTGGCTTCGCGACCATCTCGGCGGCGCGGACAAACGCACAACGGCGGGCATCGTCGCGGCGCTCGCCATCGTCGGTGACGATCAGGATCTCTCGGTGCTGAAACGCCTTGGCGACGAAGTCTCCTGGCTGAAGTCCGATGCTTGGCTCGGCCGCATGCTCTTGGGCGAAGACCTCGCGCTCCTGGATGAGACCGTCGTCAAGACGCCGCACGGCGCCTGGGTGCTCGAGCGCCTTCTCGAGAAACACGGACCGCAGGCTCCTTTCCGTCGCGCCGTCGACCAGGCGCGCGAGCGAGGCCTCCACGGCGAAAACCTCGTCGAGTTTCAGCGGGTGATCGCACGAGTTCGCAGCGCCCTCGGGTGAACGGATGCAGTTGCCGGGCGAGGCGCCTATGCTCCGCGCCTTGGAGACGTCGAAACCGGCCATGCGGATCGAGAACCTCGGGGCTTGGTCCGAAGCGCAGTGGATCGACGTCGCCCTTCGCATGGTGTCGCTCCCCGGGGCCGCGTGGCTCGACGGGGACGGCTCCTCCGATCTTGGCGCCACCTCATGGCTCGCCGCTGAGCCCGTCGAAGTTGTTCGGTCGAAGAGATCGCTCGAAGCCCTGCGCTCTCTTCGCACCCCGGGCGGTTCCGACGACGTTCCGCACTGGATCGGCTACATCGCCTACGACGCGGGCGTCACTTCCCGTCACGCGAGGCCCGGCGACGCGATGTACTTCGCGCGCTACGACGCGCTCCTTCGGCGCGATGCGGAAGGCAACGTCCAGGCGTTTGCGGAAGACGAAACCGCCCTCACTCGCTTGCGTCGGCGCATGGAATCCTCCCGGCCAGCGCTCCGGGCACCATCGATCCACGCGCTCCGGGTCACTCCGGCCGATGCACACGCCGACGCCATCGAGCGAGCCCGCGCCTACATCGCCGCAGGCGACATCTACCAGGTGAACCTTGCCCGCTGCTGGGACGCCGCCTTCGAGGGATCGCCCCTCGCGCTTTGTTTGGCGATGCGTGAGGCGAGCCCTGTCCCTCTCGGCCTCTACCTCGATGGATTCGACCACCAGGTGTGTGCGCGCACCATGGAGCGCTTTGTCCGCTGGGCGCCGGATGCCGAAGGCCGCGGTCCCGTGGAAACGCGCCCGATCAAGGGCACCGTCCGCCGGGAAGGCAACGACGACGTTGAGAGTGACGCGCTCCGTTCCGACCCCAAGGAGCGCGCCGAGCACGCCATGATCGTCGACCTGATGCGCAACGACCTCGGCCGTCTCGCCGAAGTCGGAAGTGTGGAGGTCGTGCGGCCCCTCGACGTCGAGCCCTACGCGAAACTGCATCACCTCGTCACCACCGTGCGCGCGACGACCCGGCCTGGAACAACCCTGGAGGACGTCGTCGCCGCGACCTTTCCTCCGGGAAGCGTCACCGGCGCGCCAAAGCTGCGGGCGATCGAGATCATCGACGAGCTCGAAGAAAGCGCGCGCGGCGTGTACTGCGGGGCCATCGGTTTTGTCGACCGAAGCGGCGGCGCCAACTTCGCGGTCGCAATCCGAACAGCGGTCGTCCGCGACCAGCGCGTTCGCTACTTCGCCGGCGGCGGTCTTGTCTGGCCGAGTGTCGCCGCCAAGGAAGTCGCCGAAACCGAGCTCAAGGCGCGCGTGTTTCTCGATGCGCTGGAGCGTATCGGCTAGCGCGTTCGGCTAGCGCGTTCGGCTGGCCGCGAAGCTGGCGGAGCGGCCGCCGAACCCGTCCTCGAAAACCATTCGAACTGAATCCTGTTGAGTTACTCGAAAAGAAATTTGTCGAGATTCGATTTTATTTGTTGACACCCCGGCAGGCCCCGGTTATCTCTGGCTTATCGTGATGAGAGAGACAAACACGGTTCGACGCGCGCATGAGGGCGCCCTGTTTGGTGGTACGGCCGCCTCGCAGGACCTCTCTATGGGTGCTGGATCGTGGCTTGGTGGTCGTGCTGCACGACTCGATTCGATTCTCGATAGTAAAGAAGCTCAGGAAAATTATGTGTTTGGGGGGATTTGCTGTGGCATCCCGATGACCTTGGAGGTCCCCCCCAGCTAGGCGGTGGAGTCATAGGCCTTTTGGCCTTGGACAAGCCGCCTGCGGAACCGCCGGCGGCTTTTTTGTTGTCTTCGGCTCCGTGACAGACCGCGATTTCGTCTCGGTCCTAACCCCAACCCGAATCCACGAGGTTCGTCCCCGAAGTTCTCATGCGTTCCCTTTGCCCCAGCGTTTCCGGTCTTGGCACTGCCCTCCCAGGTAGCGTCCGAGATCGCGTCCTCGGTCGCGCCGCCCTTGGCTGTGCTGCCCAGGTCCACCCGCGAGGATGGCCTCGCAAGCGCCGCTCGGCTCTCGCCGAATCGGGGCGAACGGCAGGGGTGCGCACGAATTTCAATCAAGATAGTTACGCCATTTTTAATATCGATAACTCGGTCATGATGGGTCACGGTCTCGCCCTCCTTCTGGAGTGCGAAACCCCCTAACGCAGGCAGCAACGCAAGAGTTTTGCGAGGTCGCCTGTCCGCAGGCGGCCTTTTTTGATGCGCGTTTCGGGGAGTGCGCCGGTGGTCCGGTAGGCGGCCTGTAAAGTCGCTGGAGTCCTACTCACGAGGTTCGAATCCTTCACTCCCCACCCCGAGGTTCGCCTCGGTTCAGGCTTCGGCCTTCGTTTTCGGGACACTAGCTCAACGGCAGAGCAGCCGGCTCTTACCCGGTCGATCAGGGTTCGACCCCCTGGTGTCCTACCAGTCGCGTTTCGGGCGCTTTGCGCGCCGAGGGTGAGGTGCGCCTTGCGCACGCCACTCGGAACTCGACTTTGCTCTTTTGAATTCACTCTGCGACTCGCTTCGGCGGTCGCTTGGATGTGCCGGACTGGTCCAAAGGTCAGGACGCGTGGCTCTGAACCACGAAGTTGGGGTTCGATTCCCTGGTCCGGTTCCTCCCTCGTCGCTCGCGTGAGTGACGGTCCTTCTCGTGGCGAAGCCCGAGAGGACAGGCGGGGGATCTTTGACAATCGAGGGACGCGAGATGGTGTAGCGCCCGTCTCGCATCATGCGGAATGCGCGGAGGTCCGTTCGATCGGCTGTGACCCGATTCGACGTTGGGGTTCGAGTCCCCCCGTTCCGCCCAATTTTTCGGAGGGCCATTGGTCCTCCAAAGGCCATCGCTTTGCCGACCGGCAGAGCATTCACGGCGGGGCACTAGCTCAACGGCAGAGCAGCCGGTTTTTACCCGGTCGATCAGGGTTCGACCCCCTGGTGCCCTACCTGGTCTTGGCGCAGTAGCTCAGGGCAGAGCGGCCGGGCCGTTAACCCGGATTGATTCGGTTCGACTCCGAACTGCGCCGCCAAGGCTTGTAGGCGTATTTGGTAAGCGCACTCGGTTGAAGCCCGAGGGGAGCGAGTTCGATTCTCGCACAAGCCACTGCTGAGGCTCGGCACAACTGTTCGCCGGGTCTTCGGAGTGCTCGGTTCTTCGTCCTTGCTTCGATGGAACCGGAGCCTCGCGATGTGCCAACCACCTGTCGTCTAATGGTCCGGGCGCCCGTCTGATACGCGGGAAATGGGAGTTCGATTCTCTCCAGGTGGACCGCTGCGTTGCGCAGCATTTGAGGGGCTGAAGCTCAGTTTGGGAGAGCGCCTGTTTTGCACTCAGGAGGATGCGAGTTCGACTCTCGCCAGTTCCACCACAACCGCCACGGCAACGCCTCGGCAAAACCGTGGCCTGATCAGAGCCGCCGGCTCTTGTTCACCTTTGTTCTCGTCACCGGAGCCTCGGAGTTCGACTCTCGCCAGTTCCACCACTCACGATCGAGTAGCTCAGTAGGAAGAGCGCCAGTACGACACGCTGGAGGCCGTGTGTTCGAGCCACACCTTGATCACCATCAGCATCCGATCGCCACAATCGCGAAGGATGCAAATCCATAGGCCACCCAACCAACGCACATCAGAACGCCGCCGGGGATCTCACGCCAGCGGAGTGCTAGCGCGCAGCCGAAGGTGACGATCATCAGAGGCAGGCCGACGAAGAAAGCGCCCGCGACAAAGGGCGACGCGAACGTCTTCGCCGAAGTGATTGGCGAGACGTAGAACGTCACAACGCCGATTTCCCACGTCGAGGAGAGACCGTAGCACTGGCTTGAAGGCGCGTGGCGAACCCACTCCCACAGCCCGATCGCGAGAAGGCCCGACGCGAGGAATCCGGCGCCACACAAGAAACCCACTCGCCAAGAACGGTCCATACGAACCGGACAGCGAGTGCGAGGCGTTTCATTCCGGTCGGAAGGAAGACGTCGATCAGATTTTGGGGATGTAGCTCAGCTGGGAGAGCGCAGCGATGGCATTGCTGGTGTCGGGGGTTCGATCCCCCCCATCTCCACTACGTTCATGGAGTCGTGGCTCAGCGAGTAGAGCGTCGAGTGCAATTCGAAGGCATCGGTGCAAGTCCGGTCGACTCCGCGAGGCTCCGAGGTCTCAAAGCTCAGGACACCGAAGCGCATGCATCAAGCCTGCGCGACCGGTCTTGCCGAGCCTCGGCAACCAACTTTGCAGGAAGGGCTGGACGCCCATCTGGGGTTCATTCCCCCCGCTCGGTCAGTTCGATTCTGGCTCCGCGAGGCTCCGTCAGTCTCGAAGACGGGGCGCAGAATGCGTGAACAGTTCAGCCGAGCCTCACTAGCTCGCGTTTTTGGCAGGAAGGGCTGGCAGCCCAACCGGGGCTCATATCCCCGGCTCGGTCAGTTCGATTCTGGCTCCTGCTTCCAACGGGATCGTAGCTCAATAGGGAGAGCACCGGTGTCGCAAGCCGGAGGAGCGAGTTCGAATCTCGCCGGTTCCACCAACGCCCTTGCAGCACAAAGGTTGTGCACTCCCCTGGTACGGGAGAGGCGCGAGTTCGATTCTCGCCTAGGGCTCCATCGTTCTTGAAGTCCGTTGTCGTGGAGATGCGGGGCCCCACCCCGCTCTCCTTCTGCCTCTGAAGCATAAATAGCGATGCGCCGCCCTCGTAACGCGGAGAACTGGGTGCGAGTCCCAGTAGAGGCTCCTCATTTATGGCACTGCAGCACGACTCGACGTTCAACACCGTCGACCAGTGCGCCGTGCAAGGGCCAGGTGGCCCACATCTTCGCGCGCGTTCGCGTGCGCGTTGGACTCTCGTAGTGAAAGGGAATCACGCAGGCCTCCGAAGCCTGAGTTTCACGTTCAAATCGTGACGAGAGTGCCGACACCATCGCGCCGAAAGGCGCACCGCGAGGCTCCGGGTTCGGAACGAACGGGAATCCGGATCCCAAACTCAATCGTATGCGGCATCGGTTCTGCCGAGCCCATACAAAGAGAGCTCAGCCTGCGGAGAGCGCCTGCCTTGGGAGCAGGAGGCATCGGGGTTCGAATCGCGAGGCTCCGGGTTCGGAACGAACGGGAATCCGGATCCCAAACTCAATCGAATGCGGCATCGGTTCTGCCGAGCCCATCCAAAGATGCGTGCAGCCCGTGCGGCGCACACTACAAACCGTGCATAGCTCAGCCTGCGGAGAGCGCCTGCCTTGGGAGCAGGAGGTCGGGGGTTCGAATCCCTCTGTGCGGACCAACGTCAGCTGACCACTCCATGAACGGTACGCTGGGCCTCGGCCCTTCCAGTTCTCTGGTCGTTCTCGTACTCGGCCGACTTCCTTCTGCCTCCAACGCCGGAGCCTCGGGGTTCAAATCCCTCTGTGCGGACCAATCAGCTGAACACTCCATGAACCGTGCGGCTCGGCCTCGGCCCTTCCAGTTCTCTGGTCG
>JBCDAA010000376.1:0-8760 GCA_039186435.1 Myxococcota bacterium
ATCCCACTCGCATTAGGTAGGCACCGGTTTTCAGTCCAGCAGAGTTCCATAAAAATTTGCCAACCTAATTTATTGACGTAGAATGATCTGAGTAAATAAAGCCAGTCATTTAGTTTGTATCACCGGGCTTGAGTGCCGAAGACGGTCGTCGAAAAGCCGTCTTCGTGGTGCCGCTGGTGTACGAGGGAATGGACGCGCATTCTCAGCGGTGTCGTCGACGCGGTGCGACCGGGTTCCTCTCTCGATGGCGAGCACGGCTCCAAGTTGCCGACGTTTGACCAGCGGCTTCGTTTGATGCGCGCCGACTGCGCATTTGATCGTTGTTTTCCTCTGATGCGCCGCGGCCTTCCTCGGGGTTCCGACGGTCTGGAAAAGGGGTAACCGCGGATCGCGCCGCTAGGAGAACAGCTCCTGTGCGAGTTGCTTTCCGCCGACCCAGCTCTTGTCGTGCCGTTCCGCGAACTCGTTGATCGCATCCTCGGATCCAAGCGCTGACGCCGATGAAAGCCCCTGCGTTCCCATCGTTTCGACAAACTGTGACGAGTTGACCCCAAGGTCTGCAAGAAGACGTTTGGCTGCGCTCGATGGCTTCGCGTCAGAACGACCGGATCGAATGCAGCGGCTCATCCATCGCAGAAACTCCGCGTAGTCGGCGAGCGCCATGGGGACCGAGAGACGTCGAGAGTGTTTCGGGAGCTGGTCTGCGAAGGGCGTCAGTCCCGTGGGTACGTCGCTCGAGCGTAGCCGGCGGGAGAGGGAGGTGTTTTCGGCGGTGTCGGCTGACTTCGAGACCCCCGCGCGGACCGGATTTAAGTCGACGTAGGCCATGCAGGTGAGGAGCGCGCTCTCGTCCAGCAGTGGTTGGCAGCGGAAGCGTCCTTCCCAGAAGCGGCCCGTGCACTCGTCTTCGCGGTTGGCGCGCCGGGCGATCGCTTCATTCAGGCAGCGCATAAGCCAACTGAGGCTGCTGAGTCGCTCACGCCATTTCGCGAGGAGGGCTCTCCGTTCGCTCGGACGCCGGTCTTCGATTTCTTTGGCTGCGAAGCGAAAGAGCTTGGCGTAACGGCGCTGGACCTCGCGGTCGGTCCATGATTCCGCGCGTTTAGGATCGACGCGGACCACGATGTGGAGGTGGTTCGACATCACTGCGTAGGCGTGAAGGTCGACTGCGAAGATCTGCGCGAGCTTGAGGATGCGCTCTTCGATCCATTCCTTGCGGTGTTCGAAGTCGCGCCCGGTGTAGGGGTCTCGTCCGCAGAGGAACGCGCGTCGCACACAACGGGAAACGCAGTGATAGTAGAGCGTGGAGTCAAGATCGAGGTGTTCAGAACGCAGCCGTGCCATCGCGACGAGCCTAGCGAGCCCAGCAAGTTGAGTCAATAAAAATGCCAACCTGATTCTAGAATGTCCATAAAATAGGTTGTCATTTTTCGGTAGCGGGATGGAAATGTCCATAAAATAGGTTGGCAAGTGTTAGGGAGGGAGTGAGAGGGTAGGCGCTGGGGCTGGGTCGATGTGCTAGCGATAGGCTTGGCCGAGTACGGCCTGGGCTTCTTTGCCCCGAGGCGAAAAACCACCGGGGCCCTCCTCCTGCGAGTCCGGGTCCGTGAACCACTTCCACACGTACACCCCTCGAATCCACGGACGAGCCGCAACCGCCGAAAAGAACACGTGGTACGCGCGGGCCTGAGCGTTTTGGTCTACGACCACCTCCCCCATTCGCTCGGTCCATTCATAGGGTCGAATCGCAGCACCTCGGACCGACTTGTACCCAACCTCCGTGATGAGCACAGGCCTAGAGACGCGCCGATGCAGCGTTTCAATCTGGCGAAGGTGGCCGTCGATCGCGCTCCGCATCTCGTCCTCAGTCGCCGCGTCGGTTTCCGCAAGCGAGGGGTAGAACTGGACGCCCACATAGTCGACAGCATCCCACCACGCGACGTGCTCTGCGGCATCCCAGTTCGCGCAGTAGACGAGCTCCCCCGCGTACACGTCCCGCACCTTCGCAATCAACGCCCTCCACCGCTCTTCGTGAGCCGCCGACGACCGGAGCTCCGTTCCCACGGCCAAGATCGCAACACCTTCCTCCTCGGCCATCCGCGCATACGCGAGAAGGAACGCTTCGTAACTCCGAAAGAACGCATCCCAGCCATCTTCCGGATCAAGGTCCGCGCGCCATGCGCCCCCCTGAACCCACAGGTGCGGCTTGAGGAGGACGTTCATACCCATCTGCTTCGCGTCTCGAATCGCGCGCCGCATTCGCGCGTCGGTCTCCCCCGGACCTCCGGGGCCGAGCATGTGCACTTCCGCGCTCTCCAGCGAACGAACGAACCCAAACGGAGTCAGGCTGATCCAATCGGTACCGAGGGACCGAAGTTCCCGAAGCTGTCCGCGGCTTGCCTCGCTGCCGTACCCACGCCGTCCACCGTGCTGGTAGCTGTGCGCAAAGCAAACGCCGCGGTGGACTCCCGACTCTAGGGGCGGGCAAGCCGTAGGTTCAGGCGCTGCCACTTCGGAGCGAGTCGTCTGGTGCGCAGCGCCGCGGTTGTCTCCACCGCAGCCAACGAGCAACACCAGCAACAACACGCGCACCCCTCAAGAATGCCGCGTCACTCCCGAAAGGCGAAGGACGGAATCCATCGATCCAGGACGCTTTCAGACCCGATGTGCGCGAGCCCGGCGACGACTGCGAGCACGTAGGTCTGCCACAGGTCGGCATGGGCGATCGCGAAGGCCGAGCCGACGATGATCAACACCGGCCGCAAGAGTGTGAGGGGGCCGAACACGGTCACTGTTGCGAGGGTTCGAATCTCCAGGGTTCCGGCGAGATAGGGAACGAACGTCGCGAACACAAGCGTGGCGTAGCCGCCGAAGAAGAACACCATGGATCGACCGGCGATCGTCATGTCTGCGAACACCGCTTCGGGGGCGCTGGTGAGAAGAAGCGCTCCGGCGAGTCCAGCAAGTGCTGCGGCGACACCGGCTCCCTGGACTGCCCCGAAGATGACCGCACGTCGATAGAAGCGTGTCTTGTCGATGCGTCCATCTCGTCCGGCCGCGGCGCGGTACCCGGCAAAGGCGTGGTCGACGAGAGAGAGCGCGATGAGGGCGACTGCGGTTGTCACGCTCGCTCCTTCAAGAGGCGCTTTTTAGACCCGAGCGCTTCCACCCATTCACCCCATAGCTCCGATCGCACGCCGACAACCGGTCGAAGCACCCGAGTGATGGGCAGCGCTCGCGGAGCCACCCGAAAGAGCCTCGTTTGAAACCCAGGATGCGCGGCCGCTTCGAGAAGGGTCTGAGAGGAATGGGCGCGGAGCGCCGAAAGCACTCCGTCGTTGCGTGCGAGAGGTTCTCGCATTCGCGCGCGATGAAAGAGCCACGCACCCAGTGGGGCAAGCCAGCTGGGGTCGATGTCGAAGTGAAAGAAAACCGCCGTGCTCGGGTTCGCGCACTGTTCCCGAAAGAACGTGCGAAGCCCTTCGTCGCGAAAGTGGTGAATGACGCCCGTCGACATGTACACGTGCGCCGGCTGGTCGAGGGTGAACGCGTTGCCGAGAACGAACTTGCAGTCGATCCCTTCTACCTGTGTCAGGCGCGACGCTTCGTGGATGAGGGCGGCGTTGTAGTCACACCCGACGAGTTCGATTCCTTGACCAAGTTCTCCCCGGGACGCGAGCCAGCGCACGACGTATCCCATGCCACACCCCACGTCGACGATGCGAACGGTGTCGTGCCGTTCACGGAGGACCTTAAGGGTCGGTCGAAGGAGCTCAAGGATGCGCCGCGGCTGCTGGAACTCCTCGTGCAAACGCTGCAGTTCACGGTGGGCACGAAGCAGAGTGCGATCGACGTCGTCGGAGTTCAGAACGCCATCGGTGTGCGGCATTCCTTCGACGATGCGCGCCGCTCGCTGCTGTCCGGTGTCGCGAAGTCGCTCGACCACGTCGTCGCGCGCTACTGGTTTGCGTTGGAGGGTCTGGGCGTCGTAGTCGACGATGAGGTCACTGATCTCGGGCCGGTCTCCCACGGCCGCATCGTACGAGTTTCCTCTCGCTCGAGCGACGGAAGTCCACAGGCGCGCCGCAGCCCATCGAGGGCCCGGTCCCAGGTTTGCCACGCTTCGTGGCTCCAGCGAGACGAAGACTCCGAACCGAGGGCAACGTCGACGTGCTCAAGAGCGGCGGCGATGGTGGCCCCTGGTGAGGATGCGGCCGGTCGCTCGTAGGGGTCCGCATCCCAGGGACGATTGTCGAGGGCGAGCGTTGGACCCTGCGGCGTGCATCGGGCAGTCGCTTCCCCAGGATAGCAGTCGCGGTCACCGGCGTTGTTGGTGGTCAGTGCGCTCGTGTCTTCCGAGGTCGCCGCATACGCCGCGACGCTCACGAGGTAGGCGAGCGCTTTCATCAGGCGGTCGATACGTCGTTCGCTCCGTAGTTCGCTCTCCAGGGATCGCGCGAGCCGCTGACACTCGACGACCACCGTGGCGAGGTCCTCTCGTGCCGGATCGTTGCGGTGCGTGCCGGCGGCGCCCTGCGGTGGGGGAGGAAAATCGGGGACAGGCAGTCGGGATGTCCCGCACGCGGCGACCAGGACGAGAGCGATCGGACGCACGCCTTCAGAACCTGACGCGCGTACGGCTTATTCGCCCTCTTTCAGGACGGGTTGGCCCAGGCGTTTCGGAGGAGGGTACGAACGCCCGCAAGCTCAAGGGGGCGAGGGTTCGGGTAGGGCTGCGCAATCGCTGCCGCGGCCAGGTCGTCGAGGGAGTCTTCGGGGATACCGAGCGACGCAAGCGAGTCGCGGATTCCCAGGGTGTGGTTGAGGGCGAGAAGACCTTCGGCGGGCTCCTTCCCAAGCGCGTCTCGAATCGCATCCATGGTACGGGGTGCGGCTTCGGCGTTGTAAGCGACCGCGTGCGGAAGAATCACCGCATGAAGTGCGCTGTGCGGGAGCGAGAAGCGACCTCCAAGAAGGTGACAGAGCTTGTGGTGAAGTCCCATGGACGCGCCATCGAGGCAGAGCCCCGCGAGGTACGCGCCGTAGAGCGCCCGCGCGAGCGCATCGTTGGGCTCGTCTCCCTCGGAAAGAGCGGGAAGCGCGTGGGCCAAAGAGCGAATCGCTTCGGTCGCCGTGAGTTGAAGCAGTGGGTGGGTGTCGTGGGCGTAGTGCGCCTCGATCGCGTGGGCGATCGCGTTGACCCCACTCGTCGTCGCAACGGGCCTCGGCAGGGTGCGTAGGAGGTCGGGGTCGTAGACTACCAGCGCCGGACGGACGCGGTCGTTTCGGCCGGTGGTCTTTGTGGTGCCCTTCTGAACGCCCCAGATGTTGGTCATCTCCGAGCCCGAAAACGTTGTCGGCACGCAAAGAATCGGGCGTGCATCGCGAAGAGCGACCGCCTTGGCGAGTCCGATGGTCGAGCCCCCGCCGATCGCGAGGTAGGCGTCGGCTTCGGTTTGTGAGGCGACGGAGACAGCGCGGTCCACGACCTCCGAGGGGACGTGAACGGTGGCTTCGGCGAAGTATCCGGCAACGCTCATCCCCTCGGTGAGCGCGGCGCCTTGCTCGCTCCCACGCGCGGTCGTGATCACGAGGGGACGCTTGCACAGCGCGCTGACTTCGTCCGGGAGAGACGCGCTGGCTCCGGGCGCGAAGAGCACGCGGCGCGCCGTGGTCGAAGCCTGAAAGTTCAGTTGCATGTGTCCGGGAAGGGAGCGGCAATGGCGTCGCAGGGGCGCCAGAGTCGGCCGAGCTGATTCGGCGTAAGGACCTCGGTGGGCGTCGAAACCGGGCTGATGTCGCCGCACTGATCAACCGCGTTGAAGCCGATGCTCTCGCATTCGTCCGCTGAGCCGCTGTAGGGTGCGATGAGCTCGTAGGTCGCGCCGGAGGTGAGGTCGACGAAGGCGCCGTCGGCAACGCGAAGTCGCCCCATACCGCCGCCACCGTTGTTGAACCAGCCAGACGCGAGGTTGTTGCCCATCATGGAGAGCGCGCTGATTTGGAGTCCGAAAAGGCTCGGGTCGTTCGGGCCGAAGAAGGGGTAGCTGCACGAGGACGCAGGCTGATTTCGGATGGCGACATACACGCCTCGGGGCGGGATGATGTCGGCGGCGCCAAAGTCGAGCCAGCGTACGCCGCTGCACGATCCAGGATTGCAGTAGCCAAAGTGCGAACCGTTCAATGCGACTGGGCAGTGCGACAGGTTGGTGATCTCGATCGCTTCACCGGCCTCGCAGCTTGCGCCGGGGCAGCTTCCGTCGCCGTTGATGACGTACTCGCTGAAGACGATATTGTCCGCGGAGGGCGCCACCGGTGTGGTGCAGCTCTCGATGAGGTTGATCGTCACGGGTTCGCTGGTGCTGCAGCACGCAGCGTCGCTGGTGAGGCAGGCGCGAACGACGAGCTCGACGCCAGTTCCCGGAGGAGCGCCTCCGGCACCCAGGGGGCTGCCGGGGCGATGCCAGTTTTGACCCGTGGTCGCGATCGTTCCGTAGGGAACTCCGTCCGCAAGGAGTTCGTAGCGTTGACCCGCGGGGAGCGGAGGGACCTCGACCACCGGTCGACGATCCCAGCTCACCGGGCACGATTCGATCGTCGGCACCGGAGGCGGCGTACAGGCGAGTGCGGCAGAAACGTTCACCGTGCAGCAGGTGGTTTCGAGTTCGTCATCGGTGACGCAGAGCCGAAGGGTGAAAGTTCCCGCAGCGTCGGGCGTGAAGGTTGTGGATGCCGCGTTGGCCGGGGACGGGTTCGCCGACGAGCCTGCCGGTCGCGATACGACGGTCCAAGCGAACGAAACACTGCCGCCATCCGGATCGGACCCGCCGCCGCTGAGGGCGACCGCGTCGCCGACGGTGACGGAGCGATCGCCGGGGCAGGTGACGGTCGGTGGGAAGCGTGGACAGACGTCGCCTTCGTCGACGCTGCTGTCGCAGTCGTCGTCGTTTGAGTTGCAGAGTTCGGGGCTCGGATCGACGCTGCCAAGGCAGGGTCCCCAGCGCCCCGCGGCGTCGCAGGTTTCGGTGCCGCGTCGGCAGACTCCGACGTCGGTTCCGCAGCGGCGCGTGCTTCCGGTAATGCAGTCGCATCCCTCGTCGGTGGTTCCGTCGCAGTCGTCGTCGGTGCCGTCACAGGTTTCCGGTCGCGGGTCGACGGCGCCGGTGCACATGCGCCACATGCCGCTCGCACAGAGCTGTGTTCCAGTCCGGCATCGACCGACAGACGTGCCGCACGGACGAGTCGAGCCGTCGGTGCAGGCGCAGCCTTCGTCGACCGTCCCGTCGCAGTCTTCGTCGACGCTTCCTTCGCACGCCTCGGCGATCATTGTGACCGCGCCATCGCATGCGCCCCATACCCCGCTTCCGCAGGTTTCGGTTCCGGCGACGCAGCGACCGACGTCGCTCCCGCAGCTGCGTACGAGCGTTTCATCGGTGGTTCCGTCGCAGTCGTCGTCGACGTTGTTGCAGGTCTCTGCGATGGGATCGATGCGGTCGACGCAGGCTCCAAAGGCGCCGTCGGTGCAGGTTTCGATTCCGGCGACGCAGCGTCCTTCGTCGCTTCCGCACAAGCGCGTCACGCCCTCGTCGGTTTCGCCGTCGCAGTCGTTGTCGAGCGCGTCACAGGCTTCGTCGGTTGCTGGGTTGCCGCCCTCGCAGCTTCCCCACGCGCCGGCTTCGCAGGTTTCGGTGCCGGGACGACACGCACCCACGTCGGTGCCGCAGGATCGCGTCAGACGTTCGTCGATGGTTCCGTCGCAGTCGTCGTCGATGCCGTTGCAGCTCTCGATGCCCGGCGGGAGCGCACCCTCGCAGGCGCTTCGGCGACCGTCGACGCAGCGACTAACACCCGCTTCGCAAGCTCCGACATCCGAGCCGCACACAAGGTCGGGATCCCCGTCGGCACATTCGCACCCGTCGTTGGCCGCGCCGTTGCAGTCTTCGTCGACTCCCGCGACATCACAGACTTCGTCGCTTGGTCGGACGTCGCCTTCGCACGGGCCCCAAAGGCCGAACTCATCGTCGCCTTCGCAAAGCATTTCGCCGTCGGCGCAGGCGCCTACGTTGCGTTGGGCACCAAAGCCTCGAAAACAGGGAGCGATTTCGCCGGGCGCGCACGGGCAGCCTTCGTCGACGGCGTCGTCGCAGTCGTTGTCGAGGAAGTCTCCGCAGGCGTCATCGGCGCTGCATCCGGTGGTGGCGGCGTCTGGTGCATCGGCGCTGCTATCGAGGGGTTGGGGGGTGTCCGGTCGGGTGTCGTCGGCCGCGTCCAGGGCGGTTGCGTCGGGCCCGCCGTCGGCTCCGGGGCGGGAATTGCCACTGCAATCGCAGGCGACGAGACCAAGAAGAACGCAAAGTGAGGCGAAGCGCACGGAGCCGACCATGCCATATCTACGTTGAGCTGCGAGCGGTCCTCACCTGACACGTGTGCCGTTTCCGTCACAAAGGCGAGGAAGCTACCAGCCAACCCGAAGGGCGGACTCGACGCTCTCGATCGGTGCTCGGCGTCGCTCTCGTCGGGCAGCTGACCGGCCGTGTTCGAATTTGCCAACCTAAAAAATTGACTTAGCGCCGCCGCTCGAAGGGAGCCTTTGTCCAGCCACGTGCTGCGTCGCGATCCCTTTTGAGGGAGCGCGAGAAATGGATCGGCCTGCGGAGGACTGAGAAAATAGGTGGGCTATTTTATTGACTTGGCCTCCGCCGCTCGAAGCGGGAGGGGCCTTTGTCCAGCCACGTGCTGCGTCGCGATCCCTTTTGAGGG
>JBCDAA010000377.1:0-8724 GCA_039186435.1 Myxococcota bacterium
GCCTCTCACGCCGGTAACACGAGTTCGAATCTCGTTGGGGTCACTACTCAAAGCCCTCCCTGTCGCTTCGACCCGGAGGGCTTTGGCAATTTCGGGCATTCCCTTGGATGAATCTGGTAGGGCGTTGGGGTGCGCCTTTGCGCCATCGCAATCGTCGTTGCGGCCTGCGGGGGGACGCAGGTGTTGCCCGACCACGTCGACGATGCCTCCGGGGTTCGCGCGTTTCTCGAGGTTCGGGGGATGGACGAATGTGGATCCCAAGGGGTTCGTCGCGCCGTGGAAGATCGACTGCGAACCAACTCCCTCGCGGCCACGTCGGATCACGCGGACGTGTTCGTCGATGTGCACGCTAGGCGGTCGGAGTCCGGCTGGGAAGCGGAGGTTGTGACCCGCGCCCGGTCCGGCCAAATCCTTGGGCGACGCGCCCTTGAAGGCGACGACCGGGAGTGCACCCCGATGATCGCACCGGTTGCCTTCGTCGTCGCTCTCGTGGTGGACGCTCCCACGCTGCGCGCCGAGGTCGAGGAGGTGAAGCCGCCGCGGGAGGTTGTGGTGGGCGTTGCGGGTCGCGTGGTCGCGGGCGCGACTCCCTTGTGGAGCGGCGGCGCCGGCGCGCAGGTGACGATCGATCCGGGTCGAGGTCCGGTCGTTCGGGTGGATGCATTCGCGTACCTGCCTCGGCGAGAGGGGGCTTCGCTCCGCGCCTGGTCCGCTCAACTGGGCGTGTCCCTCTGTCCGCGTATCACCCACCGATCGCTTCGGCTCGACCTCTGTGCGGAGGCGCGGGGAGGATTTGTTCGCGCGGCCGGGGTTGGGTTCGACGACAGCCTTTCCGACCTCCAACCGACCCTCGACCTCGGCGTATGGGTTCGTCCCTCGGTGCGAGTCCGCCGTGCGGTCCTCGGTTTTGGCCTCGGCGCGAGCGTTGCGGCGCTGCGCCCCGAGTTTGTCTTCGTGGACGGGGCCGGAACGACCCAGCGACTCTACCGGCCCCGAATTTTTGGGGTCCAGCTGGAGGTTTCGGTCGGATTCGCCTTCGATTCGAGCCTGAGCTCATAATCTCGTGCGGTGATGGGCACTCATGGGTGTGCGGGCAGACGCAGAGCGGACCGTGCGCGATGTCTTCGACGCGCACGTCCATGATGTGTGGCGAACGATCCACTTCCTCGGGGTGCCCGAGCATGACGTTGCCGACGTTTGCCAGGACGTCTTTCTGGTGGTCCATCGTCGCCTTCACACCTTCGAAGGCCGCTCGGCGCTGACCTCTTGGCTTTACGGGATATGCGTTCGCACCGTGTCGGCGTACCGCCGAAAGGCATTTCGCCGTCACGAGCGTTTGGTGGATGAGCTTCCCGCCGAGTCGACGGATGCTCCGCAGGAGAGGCGCTATCTCGCGAATGAGAAGCTGACCCGTCTGCGCGCGCTCCTCGAAGCGCTCGACGAAAAGCAGCGCGCGGTCTTCGTGCTCTACGAGATCGAAAACTTGTCGATGAAGGAGATCGCGGCGGGACTCGAGATCCCGGTGCAGACCGCCTACTCCCGGCTGCGCGTCGCGCGCCGTCTTGTTCGCGAGGGCTTCGAAGCGCAGGGAGGAGCGCCATGAGCGATCCGCAGCGGTTGGCAGAGTTGGAGGATGAGCTCGCCGAGATGCTCCAGGAGGCGCGCGCCGTGCGGCCGAGCGATGCGGAGGTCGCTCTTGTCGCCCAGGGGTTGCCTCCTGGGGGGCCGGGGGGCGGTCCAGGGTTCGCGATGGGGGGGGCCGGAAAGTGGGCCGCAGCGGCGGTCGCGCTTTTGGGGGTTGGGATCGCGGCCTGGCTGGTGACGCGTGGGGGCGAACCCTTCGAGGCCCAAAAAGCATCGCCTTCACCGGCCGGTGAGGAGTTCGCTGAGGTCGTGATCGAGACGCCGTCGACGCCCGACGAAACCATCGCGCAGCTGGCCACGGTCGAAACTCCGGCTGAGGAGCGCCCCGCGGCGCGGGTCCCCCGCCGAAGGCGCACGCCTGTCGCCCGTCGGGACGATCGCAACGAGGAACCTGCGATGGAGGAATCGACTGCGATGGAGGAACCGACTGCGGTGGAAGGATCGACTGCCATGGAAGATCCGACTGCGATGGATCCGACCGAGACAGAAAACGCGTCCGATCCTCAAGGTCCGACGGAGTTGGCGCTCCTCGACCGCGCTCGCGCGCTTCTCCGCCGATCGCCCGGGGATGCGCTCCAGCTCGCCAACGCGCACCAGGCCTCGTTTCCGAGGGGGAGCTTTGCGGAGGAACGCGAGCTCATTGCGGTGGAGGCGCTCGTGCGACTCGGACGTCGTCCCGACGCGGAAGCGAGGTCGCAGCGCTTTCGGCGCCGCTGGCCCTCGTCCGTTCACGCGTCCCGGATTTCGGCGATACTGGCGCAGTGACTCGGTGGCTTGCGGTGGTTGTGCTGGTCGCGGCGGGGTGCACGCGCCAGTCGGTGTTGGGCCGCGATCGTGGTGAACAACTTACGATTCAAGGCGGCGTCAACGACGACACGGTAAACCACGCCACCGTCGACGCCGACGGGAACACCTACGTGGTCGGTAGCTTCGCGGAGGAGATTCTGCTCGGTGACGATCGACATCGCGCAGGACCTTCCGGGGTCGGCGCCTTTCTCCTCAGCGTCGACCGACAGGGGGCGTACCGATGGTCGCGGAGCTGGAGCGCCTCGACGTTCACCTACGCCGCGTCCGTGGCCGTGGAGGGCGAGTCGGTCTACGTGCTCGGGTACGTCGGGGGAACGCTCGAGACCGAACGGGGCGTCGTCGACGCGGGGACGACGCAGGACCTCACCATGCTTCATTTCGATCGCGCGGGAGCGATGGCAAGTCCGCCTCTCCAGCTCCCGAGTCGCGGCGGGAACGCCCAGGGCAAGGCGGTCCTCACGACGGATCGCCATTTGTCGATCGTCGGCCACTTCGTCGGAGACGTGGATCCGGGCGACGGGCTCCTCGGCGCGACCGGAGACGACGACCACGGGCTTGCAACGGTCTTCGATTCCGCAGGCTCACTGCGCTGGGCGGTGAGCGTTGGCGAAGCGGACGTGCTCCTTGTCGACGGACTGCTCGGAGACGGATCTCTCCGTGCGGTCGGCCATTTCGGGGCGGGTGTGCTCTGGGGAAACGAAGCCCGCGGCGCGCGAGATGGACTGGTGGCGGCATTCGACGATGCCGGTGCGCTCCGCTGGCACCTTGTGATCGCAAGCGACGGAGTGGACCGCGTGGACGCCATCGCTTCTTTGGGGGACGACGCGGTACTGGCGGCGGTTGTCGAAGGCCCGGTGGACGCAGCGGGGCAGACCTTTCCCGCGGCGGGAGGAACGGATCTGCTGATCCTTCGCGTCGACGAGGGCGGAAGCATCCGATGGGCGCGACGCATCGGCGGCGAGTTGAACGAGTTCGCCGGGGATATCGCGACCACCGATGAGGATGTTCTGGTCGCAGGGAGCTTTCGGGGCACCCTCGAATTGGCGGGCGAGGTTTTGACCTCCCGCGGCGATGCGGATGCGGTCGTGTTCGCGCTGAACGCCGACGGGGAGCCGCAATGGGTTCGCTCCTTGGGCGGGCCAGGCCCCGATGTCGCCCGCGGCGTCTTCGTCGATCAACGGGACGTCGTGATCGCCGGAACCGTGAGCGAGGGAGCGGAGTTCAACGGCGAACCGGTTCCATCGAACGGCGGGAGCGACCTCTTTGTGCTTCGCTTTCGTCTCTAGATCGCTCTCTGCTTAAACGGACCCCGCGCTCGCTTGTTCTCGCCGCCCCTCGCGGCGTTGCTCGTCTTGAAATACCACTGGTATTCCATCGACTTCCCGTCTTGCGAGGAACGCCGAGCCCGGCGCGATCACGAGATCCGTTTAAGCGACGAGCAATCTAGATGTGGTGCACCACATCTAGACCGCAAACCGTAAAAAAAGATCACGCCGCCTCAATAAAACGAAGCTCGTGCCGACACCCATGAGCCATGAAGCTCCACCATTCGGGTGTGCTGATCGCGGCCGTTGTGGCGGCGGGGTGTGAAGGCGTCATCTCGACGCCCGCGTCGCCGACCGACCCGGCGCCGCCTCCCTACGAGGACGATTCGCCGGACGTGGGAGCGTGCCGTGAGCCCTCCCTGGATGTGTACGAGCGGCTTCGCGGATCGTGCGCCGGATGTCACCGCGCCGGGACGAGCTTTCCGGGATTTCGCGACCTCGAAGCCTTTGAGAATCTGATCGCCTACAACCCACGCTTCGTTGCGCCGGGCGATCCGGAGCACAGTTCGCTGGTCGCGATGCTCGAGGGGCGTGGTACCGGGTCGCAGCCGCAGATGCCGCTCGGGGAGGAGAGCTTTGCGGACTTGGAAGCGCGGGGTGCAACGGCGATCGGTCTCGATGAAATCCGCGCGTGGATCGTGAACCTGGAGCCCTGCGAGCTTCCGTCTACGCCCCCGGTTCTCGCGTCGCGCTTGACGGCGCGTCAGGTGCGAGGCGCGCTCTACGCCCAGCTTGGTTTGAGCGACGAGGACTTCTTCGGTTCGGGGGGCGGACGCGTTGAGGACTTTCCTCTTCGCGCGGCCCACGAAATTCCGGAAGCCTCCGGCGGCGCTGGCAACTGGCGAAACCTGGGCGGCGCGAACTACCTGCGTGGAGCGCGAGGGAACACGGAGGTCACGCCGCTCTTCGGTCAGACGCTGGTCCCCCTCTCCCAGGCCTGGTGCCGAAAGGCGATCGCCAAGCCGTCCAACCCACTCTTCTTTCGCTATGGCTCCGCCGACGCATCAAGCGATGAAGCGTCGGACGCGATCCGGCGGAACATCGAGCACCTCTACCTCCACATGCTCGGCGTTCAGGCGACTCCGGAAGACGTCGACGCGATGTTCGAGGAGGTCTTCCTTCCCTACGAAGCGCGCGAGACCCCGCGCACGGCTTGGATTGCGGTCTGCGCGACGTTCATTCGCGACCCGCTCTGGATCTCTCACTAGTCGAGGCGCTCGATGGCACAGAAGACACGACGAGACATTCTCCGCCTTGGCCTCGGCAGCGCGCAGCTGGCGCTCCTCGGCGGGGTAGGGCTGCTCAAGAGTTCGAGCGCCCGCGCAGCGCTCGGTCCCGGGCCGAAGAAGCTTCTCACCGTGTACGTCCCCGGCGGTTGGCATCCGTGGACCTTCTTTTGTCCGCTGACGCCGGCGGAGATCGAGGCGCACGTTCCGCCCCGAAACGGCGACGTTCAAGGAGAGCCGGCCTGGTTCGGATCCGCTGAGGTGACCAACCTCGACGGGAGTGGCGATGCGACCAGCGACGAAGGAATTCCGCGCCTGCGAACGTCGCAACCCTGGGACGAAGCACGGCTCAGCGACCCTCCCCGTGGGGCGAGCTCGAACGGGTGGGCGTGGAAGGAGTACCGACTCTGGGAGAAGGCGGTCGTTCTCCACGGCGTCGACATGGGAACGGCCTCGCACGAGAGCGGACTGATCTCCGCGATGTGTGGCGTGCCTGGCTCGCGCTATCGCTCGCCGGCTCTCCACGCGCGTATCGCGGCGACTCTTTTTGATACCTACGGGGAGTCCCGTCCGCTCGGTGCGGTCGCAATCGGAAACGGCCCGGTGCCCGCGCACCTCGACCTCGGGCCTCCGGGGACGGCGACCGTGATGCGCTCGCTCTCATCCTTGGAGCAAACTTTCACCGACCGGATCGACCGGGCGTGGAGCGGCCTTCGAGCGCGTTCGTCGCGCCCGCAGGTAGCGTTCGACGGCGCCCCGATCGCCACGCCTCTCGACACCACGGAAATGGACGAGTTCGCACTCCGGCGAACGCGCGCGCTCCGCGGCGTCGTCAACGCCCCGACCGATGCGTTCTACGAATCGATTCACGACATGTATGTCGGCGTTAGCAAGCGGCTCGCGCTCGACGTGGTGGGAATGCTCGATGGAACCCCAGCCTGGGAGCACCAGCCGGAGCCCTATTGGACCGGCGGCAACGCACCGTGGGGCGTCCGTATGGGACCGCACAGCCGAGACGGGGGAAGCACGTGGGCGTCGAGCTTCAACCTCGCGCTCAAGATGTTGAAGTCCGACCTCTGCAGCGCGGTCAGCCTCGAGGCGAGAGGCGTCGGAGGGTTTCACTTCGACACGCACAGCGGCAGCGGTCACGAAGTTCAATGCCTTCAGGTGCGCGCGGTTCTCGACGTCGTGGGTCGCCTGCTCGGGGAGATGCGCGCGACGCCGACGAGCGGCGGGAGCAACCTCCTCGATGACACCCTCGTGATCGTTCAAAGCGAGTTCGCGCGCACCTGGCCCAAGGGCGGCGTGTGTGACCACTGGCCGTTTACGAGCGTGATTCTCGCGGGCGGGAACATTCGGCCCAACCAGATGATCGGCGCCTACCGCTTCGGTGGAACGTCGCCGACGGGGGCGGAGGTGGACATGCGGCTGGAGGGCGGCGAAGACGCGCGACTTGCGCCTCGAAGCGCCGACGTTGTCCAGACCGCACTTCAGGTGATGGGGATCGCGGATCAGACGTTGCCGGGCGGGAGCGCGGAAATTATCGGAGTGCGAGCGTGAACGTCTCTCGAATCGCCGGTCGGACCTCCGAAGAAGTCGTTCCCTTCGCGACGAGGCGAACATCCCGTCGTGTGGCCCTTGCTGGATGGGCGCTCGCGCTTCTCGTCTTGGCTCCGTCCGTGCAGGCCCAGGAGAGTCCGACTCGGCGACTTCGCCGCGTCGCTCTCCAGTTGCTGGAGCGCACCCCGACGCCTGCGGAATACGAAGCGCTGATCGCAAGTGCCGACCCCGACGCCGAGATCCGGCGCTTTGTCGACGAAGCGCTTTCCACCGAGGCGTTTCACCGGCTCGTGCTCGACTGGGGGCACGAATACCTCCGGACGTCGTCCTACCGTCCGCGATCGGAGGGCCCGCACTACGGCGGGAGTCATTCGCGGGACCTTCGGCGCTGCGCAAGCGGAACGCTGCACGAAGGGGCGCTCGGGTTCCTCAATACCTATCCCCACCTCGGTGACCCGCCGAGCATTTGCAACCTCGAGAGCGCGACCGTCCGCGACATCGAACCTTGGTGGGCACCGGGCACAACGATTCGGGTCATAGGAAGCGCAGGTTCGGACGTTCGCGAAGTGGACGGAGTCGACTGCGCACCTTCGGGTCCCGCGCTCTACGAGAACAACCGGCCCGCCGAAGGATGCTCGTGCGGGCCCCATCTGATCTACTGCGCGCGGGCGCACACCTCCCACGAGGGTCCGCTCTCCCACATCAACGGCTGGGATGGCGACGACTGGAACGAGAGCGCGCAAAGCCGGTCCGTGTACGACGAACCTGCGCGCCTCTTCGCGCACATCATCGAAAACGACCGACCCTTTTCGGACCTCGTCGCGGGGACCTACACGGTCGTCAACCAGGGGGTCCACCACCTCTATGTGCGACTCGGCCGAAACAACGCGGAGAACCGCTTTTTGGACGAGATCGAGTGGTGGCGGGACTACCCGGATCGGGAGACATGGCGGGAAGTGCGTTTCTCGGAGATGCACCCGAATCTTCTCGACGATCGGGGATACCGCTTCGATCCGCGGGTGGAAGACGGAGCGCCGCGGGGAATTCCATCCGCGGGCGTGCTTTCCACGATCGCGTTCAACTACTCCTTTCCGCGCGAGCGCGTACGCGCGGCCCGTGCTCTCGAGATCTTCGCGTGCCGCGAGTTCTCGCCGCCGCCGCCCGGCGTGGTGTTCAACGAGTACCGGCGCGACCCGGGTCGCGAGGGCGGCTGCCAGCACTGTCATCAGGCGATCGATCCCGCGGCCATCCACTTCAAGCGACCCTTCGGCGTGGGGGGCACGATCGCTGGGGTTGGACGCTGGAGTCTCGACCGGGCATCCGAGCGCTCGTCGCTGCGCGTTCGCGCCGAGGCAGCCTTTCTCGCCGATACGCGAATGACTCCCGTTTCGGCCGAGAGGATCGCAGCCGCGCCCGACGCGAGGTTCATCGACTTTCTTCCGCCCTCCGATCCGATGTTCGGCGTGGCCTCGGATGGGACCATCGGTCCCCTCGGATTCGCGAAGATCTTACTCGCGTCGGGTGAGTTTGACCGTTGCGCGGTTCGTCATGTTCACCAACGCTTTGGGGGCCGCGACCTCGTTCCAGGACGGGACGAACGGCAGCTCCAGACGCTCGTTGCGCGTTTTGTCGAAGGCGACCGAAACGTTCGTAACCTGATCGCTCATATCCTTACCGAACCTGATCCGCGCCGGCGCTGAATGGAGGAACTGGTGAACCGTACAATTGCCTTTGGCACCCTGGTGCTGGTCCTTGGTTGCGGCTCGGGTGACGGCGAGCTCGACGCGGCGATGGATGCTTCGGGGCGCGACGCCGAGAGTCGCGTCGATGCGGCGACGATCGACGCCGCTCCCGCGAGAGACGCTTCGGTTCGTGATGCCAGCGATGGAAGCGTGCGCCCGGACTCCTCGCGAGAGGACGCCGCCCCCGACGACACCAACCCGTACGCCACGATGGAGGAGAACACCTGGCGCGCGGTCGGGGAACCGATTTCGTCGGTGTGGTCCTCCCTCGATCCGCCCCTCGATCCCTTGACGCGCGGGAGCACGGGGCTGCGCGCGATCGTCGGCGCGTGGTGCGGCGCCGGATGGGACGGATGGGCCTTCGTTCGCTCGTGCGGCGGGCACGCGGACACCGGGTACAACCGGGCTGTCCGTTACGAC
>JBCDAA010000378.1:0-8703 GCA_039186435.1 Myxococcota bacterium
CGCTTCGCTCGCGTGCTTCCGTCTCTTTGGCGGCAGACGATGTGCTTCCTCGCGTCGGTAGGTCGCTTTCCGTTCGGTGGGTCGGTCGGTCGGTCGGTCGGTCGGGTCGGTCGGGTCGGTCGGGTTGGAGGCTCAAGCGTTTTCTCGCGTCGCTAGCGTGTTTACGGATCCTTGGCGGCGGAGACGTTCCGCGACGGGTTTGCTCCGGCAAGACGGGGCTCCGCGACAGGACAGGAGAACGACGGCGAAAAGCACGTGTCGCATCCATCACTCTAGATGTGGTGCTGCACGCTACTTGCTCCAGGAGGGAAACAAGCTAGCCCTAGGTGTGACGGCGTGGCGCCGAGAAGCCGCGGCCTTGGCTCAGCAAGGCTATCTGATCGCGCGAAGCAAGCTCTCGCGACGTTCGCGGCTGGTGCTCTCGGAGCGCGGAGTGGTGGTGTTTGTCCACGGCTTCCTCGCCGCCGGGCCCGTCTTCGATCCTCTTTCGAAGCAAGTTCGCGCGGCCGGGTTTGGTGCGCTGGATCTCACCTACGGACCCTTTCGAGATTTCGAGTCCGTCGCGTCGGAGCTCAAAGCGCTCATCGACGACGAAGTCCCTGCGGGGATTCCGGTCACGCTGGTGGGTCACTCGCTCGGCGGGCTGCTGGCCCGTTGGTATCTACAGGTGCTCGGCGGGGACGCGGCGCGTCTGATCACGATGGCGACGCCACACGCCGGCACGCTTGCCGGTCGCGGGTTTCCGAGCGCGCTGGTCACCGCGCTTCGTCCCGGCAGCCGGATTCTTCGTCGCCTCGGGACCTCGGCTGGCGATGTCCCCCACGTGGCGATCTTTGGAGAGGGCGACACCGTCGTTTCCTTGGAGAGTGCGGGCGTTCTCGAAGATGCCGAGGTGCGGACCTTTCCGCGGGTGGGTCACAACGAGCTTCTCTACGACGAAGCCGTTCAGCGCGAGGTTCTTCGAATCCTCACCGCGAGGTGATCGCGGCAGCCTCCGCAAACGTTTCCGCAACGGCTTTGGGAAGCGTGACGCAGATGGTGGTCCCCGCGGAGGAGGACTCCACCAAGATGTCGCCGGCGTGCGCGTCCACGATCTGTTGAACCAGCGCGAGACCAAGCCCAATCCCCTGATCGCGCTTCGAGTAGAACATGTCGAAGAGATGCTCCTGCTCTTCTTCCGGAATCCCGTCGCCGTGGTCGGCGACCCAAATCACCACTTCGGCTCCCTCGTCGCGCGCGCCGATCGTGACCGTTCCCTTCGCGGGCGACGCCTGGACCGCGTTCTTGAGGAGGTTCCAGAGGAGCTGCCGGATCTGATTCGCATCGAGCGTGGCGACGACATCCTCTTCTGCGTCGACCTGAATGGTGACGGATCCGAGCGTCGTATCTGCGCGCGCGACCGCCGCTACGTCCTCGGCGATCGATCCGATGTCGACGAGCGTGGGCCGCGGTCGGGTGGGGCGGCCTACGTCGAGCATGGTGGTGACGAGTTCGTTGAGGCGGTCGACCTCGCGGAGGACGATGCTCAGGAGACTGCGGTCCTCGTCGTTGAGGCCTGGCGCCTGGCGCACGAGCTGCACCGAGCCAGAAATGGATCCGAGGGGGTTTCGGATTTCGTGCGCGAGCGCCGAGGAGAGACGCCCGAGGGCCGCTAGCCGCTCGGCGCGTTCCGCGAGATCCTGAAGTCGGCGAATCTCCGTCAGGTCTTGAAACACCAAGAGGAATCCCTCCCGGTTGTGGAGATCGGTGCGGGTAAAGCCGATCGGAAACGTGGTGCCGTCCGGACGGTGCGCCGTCGTATCGCCTCGTCCGGTTCGATCGACGCGGGTTGGAATCAGAGCGTTGAGGTTGATGCCGAGCAGATCGCTGGCTTCCGCGCCAAAGGTCGCGGCGCCTGCGGGATTGATGCTCTGAATGAAACCATCGACGTCGGCGGTGAGCAGCCCCGCGGACATGGAGCGAACGATGTCGTCGTTCATGCGCGCGAGCGCGGCCGCGCTGGCCTCGGCTTCGGCGAGGCGACCCCCGGCGCGAAGGAGGCGCTCTGCAAGGCTCCCCGCGAGCGCGGCGACGAGGGCGAGGGCGACGCCATTGGAGAGCAGGCTGTAGCCAAGTTCGCTCGGCCCAAGCTCGTAGGTTCCCGCGGGCTGGTCGGTCGGATAGGGGATGACGGCGGTAGCTACGGTGTAGGCGACCGTGAGGTACGCGAGGAGAGAGACGCCAGCGACGGTTCGCGCCGGCGCGGGCCCGAGGGTGACGGCGGCCGCGAGCACCGAGATTCCGTAGAGGAGGGTGAAGGGGCTTCCGGCGGCTCCCGAGAGGTAGACGAGGCCGCTGGTTGCGACGAGGTCCCAGATGATCTGACCCCAGGCATTCCACTGGAGCTGACGTCCCCCGAGGAGCCAGACCGCAAAGAGCGCGGATGCCCCGTAGATGCTGACGATCAATCCGATGAGGGCCGAGGAGGTAAAGCTCGAAAAGCCGTCGCGGCGAACGTAGACGGTGAGCAGGAGGGTACCGCCGAGGAGCAACGTGGCGACGACGACCCGAGCGACGATGAGCCACTGGAGTCGCCGCCGAAGAGCCTCCTCGCTCGGACGCTGGCCTTCGTTCATCGCTCGGCCGGCCGTCTCTCAAGCCACGGATCGACTGACGGCATGTGAGCGATGGTTCTAGTTGGCCTGGACCTGGCCGGCGATCTGGAAGATCGGCATGTACATCGCGATCAGGATCACGCCGACGATGCCACCGATGAAGACCATCATGAGCGGTTCGAGGAGCGAGGTCAGCGCCGCGACCGCCACGTCGACCTCATCTTCGTAGAAGTCCGCGATCTTGTTGAGCATTGTGTCGAGGGCACCAGTTTGCTCGCCGACGCCGATCATCTGAACGACCATCGACGGGAAGACCTCCGTCTGCATCAGCGGCTCGGACATGGTGCGACCTTCGCGAATACGGTCCGCCGTGCTCGAGATCGCCTCCTCAATGATCACGTTTCCGGACGCGCGACCCACGATGTCCATCGCGTCGAGAATCGGCACACCCGAGCCGAGGAGCGTTCCGAGAGTTCGCGTGAAACGCGCGACCGCGATCTTTCGAATCACCGGTCCAATGATCGGCATTTTGAGAAAGAGCTTGTGCCAGAATTTCTTGCCGCCCTTGGTGCGGTAACTGTACGTCACCGCCGTTGCGATGCCGGCGACGCTCAGGAAGATCCACAACGCGTTGCCGAGAAACCACTCGGACGCGCTGATCACGAACTGGGTGATCGCGGGAAGGCTGTCCTCGCCGCCAAACTCCGCGAACATTCCCTGGAACGCGGGAATGACCCAGGTGAGCATCACGATGATGACCGCGATGGCGACGCAGAGAACGCCGATCGGGTACACCATCGCGCCCTTCACCTGACGCTTCAGCTTGACGCGCTTTTCGATGTAAACCGAAAGGCGCTGCAGGATGGTGTCGAGGATACCGCCCATCTCGCCGGCGTTGACGAGGTTGACGTAGAGGTCGTCGAAGACCTTCGGGTGCTTTCTCAATCCTTCGGAAAAGGTGCCGCCGCCCTCGACGTACGCCTTGATCTCTTTTTGGATCTTGTTGAACTGCTTGTTGTCACCCTGGCTCGAGAGGATCTCGAGGCACTGCACGAGCGGAAGCCCGGCATCGATCATCGTCGCGAACTGCCGCGTGAAGACCACCAGCTCCTTTTCGGAGACCGGCGAGCCGAAGCTGATGTGAATCTCCTTCGGCTTTTTTTTCACCTTTACGGGATTCAGCTGCTGAGAGCGGAGCCGGGATTGGACGAGTTCCGCCGTATCCGCCTCCATCGTGCCCTTTCGGACCTCTCCGTTCCGACCTTTCGCTTCCCACGCCCACTCGGCCATGCGACCTCCGGGTGCTGATGCGCACCGCCCGAAAGGGTAACGGAGGACCTCCGAGCCGGTCAAAGCTGCGGCAATTCCCGCCGCGGGGGGTTCACTGCCGATACGGGTTCGTCACGAGCCGCGGCCCTCGCATCATCGAGGTTCGCATGGCGGGCTCGTCCATGGCTTCGGCAGCCGGTTCGGGGGCCTCGGCCGTTGTTTCCGTCATGCGTCCGCGACCCCTTCGGCCACGACGGCCTCGCCGACGGTCGGGTTCGGGTTCGACTTCCTCGTCGGCGACCGGATCCACCTCGGCGACCGGGTCGACCGCAGGTTCCGGCGGCGGCTCGACATGCACGGGAGCTGCGACTTCGGGGGACACCTCGGGAGCGGCCGCCGACTCCGTCGCGGCTGCCGATTCCGTCAACGAAGCCGCTTCGGTGATCGCTGGAGCGGGCTCAGCTTCGCCTTGCGTGAGCAGCACAGCGGCGAGGGTGCCACTCGCGCCGAGGAGCAAGAGGATGATCGCGCCGATCAGGAGAGGACCGCGGCGAGGTTTGTCGGCGGCCGCGATGGCGGAGGGCGTTGCGGAAAGCGTGACGCCTTCGCGCGGGATCCCGGTACCGGTGACCGACGATCGGCTTCCATCGCGAGGAATCGGCATCGTGGTCTCGCCGATCTCGGAGTGGCCGAGCTTTTCGATGGCTTCCTTCAGTCGGGAGTGCTGACTCTCGATCTTCTCCGCGAGGACTTCGCGAACTTCCACGGCCACCGCTCGCGAGGTTGCGATCCCAGGGCCGGCGATCGCCGCTTCCTCGAGGGCTTCGGCGAACTCGTCGGCGTTTTGAAAGCGTGCCTCGGGGTCGCGGTTGAGCGCGCGCTCGAGCACCGGGTCGAAGGGCTCGAGTTCTGGGTAGAGCGCCGAGGGCATCAGGATCGGCTCTTGAAGGATCTTGTTCAAGGTGGCCGCGTTGTTCTCGCCGCGAAACAGCCGCCGTCCGGTGAGCGACTCCCAGAGGATGATCCCCATCGAAAAAAGATCGGAACGCTGGTCTGCAAAGCCGGTCGACGCTTGCTCTGGCGCCATGTAGGCGAGCTTTCCTTTGAACTGTCCGGCCCGCGTCGAGGTGAGTCGCTTTTCCGCCTTGGCAACGCCGAAGTCGGTGATGCGGCCGATGCCGTCGACACCGACGAGGATGTTGTGCGGTGAGACGTCGCGATGCACGAGGTTCAGCGGCTGACCGAGTTCGTCCGGCAGCCGGTGGGCGGCGCCGAGGCCGGCGAGCGCGTCGAGAACGAGCCGCACCACGATAGGCAGCGCGACCTTTTCGCCAGAGCGAATCTTCGTGGAGAGAAGCGCGCCGAGGTGGTCGCCCTCGATGTAATCCATGACCAGGAAGAAGCCGTCACCTTCGGTATCGCTGATGTCGAGGGTGGGAACGACGTTGGGGTGACGGATGCGCGCGGCGAGACGCGCTTCGTCGAGGAACATCGTGATGAACTCTTCCTCGTAGGCGAGGTGCGGGTGCAGGACCTTGATCGCGACAAGTCGCTCAAACCCCGCAACGCCCTTGGCGCGCGCGATGTAGACCGCCGCCATTCCCCCCGACGCCAGCTGGCTCAGCACCTCGTAGCGACCGAGCTGCCGTCCCGCCATGTTGCGGACAAGGTCGGGGGCAGCGGCCACTAGAACGCTCCTCGCAGGCCAACGCCGCCGCCCTGGTGTGAGACTCCGAGGCTCGGCTGAAGCCGGAACGTGGTGCCGTCCTCCGTGTCTTCTTCACCGGAGCCGCCCCAATCGGTCAGGATCGCGAGAAGCACCGTGATCGCACCGAGGCCCGCGGTGACACCGATCAACGCGTTGGTGCGCGTTTCCGCGCTCTGCCCATCGTCGAGCAAGCGATTCGATCGCGGAAAGTCGAGCTGGCCGGCGGCGCGTTCCTCGGCGGCTGCGTCTTCGTAGTCGTCGTTGATGCTCAAGGTGTCGAGGCCCGACCACACGAGAACCGCGCCCGCTCCGAGGGTGAGAGCCAGGCTGGTGATGAAAAACGCCGGCGAGATACCGCCCCCGCCTTCGTTTTCGTCCGGTACTTCGTCGGGAATCACCCCGTTGGGACGCTCGATCGTTTCGGAACCTTGGGGAGGTGTTGCGACCGCAGGGCCTTCCGGCCGCTCGAAGTGAAGAGCTCGCTGTTCCCCAGCGGCGCCTTGCACCGTCTCCGAGACGCGGCCGCTGTCGAACTCGGCGCCGACGTTGTGCTCGGTGTCCGGGGCAACGAAGAACGCAGGGTGAGACATCAGCGTGTCGCCGAGGTCGACCGCACAGTCCGCGTCGCAGCTCACCTCGATGTAGAAATAGTCTTCGCGCGCGGCGTCGATCGCTTCCTGGGCGTCGACGACTTCGTTGGAGTCGGGCCAGTTTGCGATGAGTCGAAGCGCGAGGGTTCCCGCGCGCAGTTTGTTTCCGGATTCCTGGTGCGCGCGAATCGCCTGAAGTAGGGCGGGGGCCGCTGGGGCGAGGTTATTCGCCATCTCGAACCAGCGTGCGGCGACCTCATAGTCCTCCGCGAGGTACGCGGCGGATCCACGGTCAAATGCGTCGGCGGCGGCCTGACGATCCCGTGCAGACTGCGCGAGAGCGGAAGCACTGATGCTCCACACCATCACCAAGAGCGCAACCCATGCGCCCGGCCGCCAAGACCAGTTCATCACCCAGAAAACCCCCGTAACAGGTTGGAAACAGAATGAGTGGGGTTGGACCGCCCCGTCAAGACTGTTGAGGGCGGAGGGCAGCGGGACGGGGCGGAACTCAGCGCCGTGGACGACGCCCGCCACCCCCGGCGTGGGACTGGTTTTCGATCATCTGCTGCAGCTCAGAGGGCTCTGGCGAGCGCCCGAGGGCCTCGTCGAGGGCCAAAATTCCTTGGCGATAGAGCTTATAAAGCGACTGATTCATCGTTTGCATCCCGGACTGACCCTGACCGGTCTGCATCAGGCCGTAGATCTGGTGAATCTTGTTTTCGCGGATGAGGTTTCGAATCGCGTAGTTGGGAATCATCACCTCAACACCGAGAGCACGTCCTGGACCGTCGGTCCGCGGGAGGAGCATCTGGGTGACGACCGCCTGGAGCACAAAACTAAGCTGCGCTCGAATCTGCGGCTGCTGGTGGGGCGGAAAGACGTCGATGACGCGGTTGATGGACTGGACGGCGCTGTTCGTGTGCAGGGTGGCGAAAACGAGGTGACCGGTTTCGGAGATGGTCATCGCCGCTTCGATCGTTTCCAGGTCGCGCATCTCGCCGACGAGCACGACGTCGGGGTCCTGCCGGAGCACGTATTTGAGGGCGCCCTTGAAGGAGGCGGTGTCTGCGCCAACCTCGCGCTGGTTCACCACGCAGAGCTTATTCATGTGGAGGTACTCGATCGGGTCCTCCACGGTCATGATGTGGTCGCGTCGCTCGGAGTTGATCTTGTCGATCATGGCGGCGAGGGTCGTCGACTTACCGGAACCGGTCGGACCTGTGACGAGGACAAGGCCGCGCGGGAGTTCGCAGAGGTCGTGAACGACCTTGGGGAGCTGAAGCTCGTCGAGGCTTCGAATCTTAAAGGGAATCGCGCGAAAGGCGCCTGCGACAGCGCCGCGCTGCATGAAGACGTTGGCGCGAAAGCGGGAGAGGCCTTTGACGCCGAAGGAGAAGTCGAGCTCGTTGTGCTTTTCGAACTTGATCTTCTGCTCTTCGGTCATGACCTCGTAGCAGAGGTATTTCGTTTCGACCGGGCCAAGCGGCGCGGTCCGAAGCTGCACGAGTCCGCCGTCGATCCGGAGCTGTGGCGGTGTCCCCGTCGTCACATGAAGGTCCGAGGACCCGCGCTGGATCATCACCTGAAGGAGCTGGCGAAGGCTGATACGCGGTCGGTCTTCCTGCTGCATGCCTGTGATCATACACTGCCTTCGCAATTCGCTCCTCTCTCATTTGGTGGGCACTATCGCGTAGACGGACGGTTTGAGGGCCTCAAAGTACTGCGAGCCAAGGGGAATCTCCGCGGGAACAAAGTCGAGAGCGCCAATGAAGACCGACCAACGCGTTGCGCTCGGCCGATAGCGATAGAAGAGACTCGAACCGCAACGTCGGCAGAAGCCGCGCTCTGCGCCTGTTGGGCCGCGGTACCACGTGAGCGTTTCGTCCGAGGCTGTGAGACGAACGTCGGTCCCGTCGATTCCGACGGGTGAGGCTCCGTGCCAGTGGCGGCAGTCGCGGCAGTGGCAGACGTCGAAGTGGGTGGGCGTGGGGATTCGAAAGGTGATCGCGCCGCAGTGACAGCGCCCTTGAAGGTGGTCGGCCATAGGTTCCGATCGTGGGGTTGTGGGCCGGAGGGGCGAGCGCGATCGCTGCATCGCGGCGATGCGCTGCTGCAGGGCCTCTTACGTCGTGGGGAGTCCGAGGAACGCGACGCAGGCGGGCTCCAGGTGAGCGTTCGCGAGGTCGCGGATACGCGACGACTGGGACGGAGAGAGGGCGGCTTCGTGATCGCCGACGCGGCCCGCGCGAATGAAGGACTTCGGCTTCCAGCTTGGAGCGTCGTCGCGGGAGAACTTCGTGAACTTCGTCCGGTGGGCTGCCATCCAGGAAAACGAGGCGTGGGCGGCGGAGCGTTGCACGGTCGCGTCGTCGCATTGCCATTCGAGAAAGTGCGCGATCTGGCGGAGGCTCGCGGGCAGATCCTCCTTGAGGTCCCGGAAACGAACCCAGAGAACACGCGGGCTTGTTCGATGGCTCCACCACGTCCGAAGATGGGCCTCCCAGCCCGACGCAAGCCAGCGTTCGAAATACGTTTCGAA
>JBCDAA010000379.1:0-8681 GCA_039186435.1 Myxococcota bacterium
ACGTTTCCATGACCCCACGAGAAGGTCTTCTTCTCAAGGTCGACGGACATATCTTCGGGCGCCCGGAAATGGCCGGCCAGAGCAACTATGCCGGCGCGGAAATGGACCTCCACGTGATTTGGAAGCCGCTCCCTGGGTTCCGAATGCGCGCCATGTACGGCCTCTTTGTTCCGAACGAAGCGCATTGGGGACGCTCCGATCGCGTTCGCTATCTCGAAGTCGAAGTTGGATACGACCTTCGCTAACGCCCCCTGTTCGACCCCACCACCGAAGAAAGCTCTCAACCCATGCGAAAGCTGCCCCTGAAAAAGAAGTTCGCCCTCGTGATCGGCGTGCCCACCGCCGTGGTCATCCTCCTCGCGGCGGTGCTGGCCTTCAAGACGATGAACATCTACACGAACGCCGTCGAAGCCCAAGAGGGCGTTCGCGTCGCCGACCTGGCGGCGTCCGTGGTCCACGAACTGCAACGCGAGCGAGGGCGAACGTCGGTTTTCATCAGCGGGGGCGATGAAGGCGGACAGGCGCTCGCGAGCCAATACAGCCAGACCGATGAGGCGGTCGACACATTTACCGAAGGCGTTCGCCAAATGAACGTTCCCGCGGTGATGGAGGCACCGGTTGACGATTTCGTGAGAGCCCTCGAACGGATCGCGCAACTTCGATCGAGCGGGCGGCAGGGGGACCGCAGCGCGATCGGAGGATACACGTCGCTCAACGCGCTCGGTCTCGACCTGATGGACGTTGTTTCGTCGGCGGCGGCTGCCTCGGACATCTCCCGATATGTCTCTGCGCTGGCGGCGCTCGGTCGCGCGAAAGAGCAGGCGGGGCAAGAGCGTTCCGCGGTGAGTCAGGCGCTCGCGGGGCAGCGAGGTCCCCAGCTCTTTGGCACCATTCACCGCCTCGCAGGAAACCAGAAGTCGTATCTCGAGCGTTTTCGCGCGCTGGCTCCAGACGCGGCCCGCACTCGCGTGGAGCGCGTGATTTCGTCGCCCTCGGTCGCGGCGCCGCAGCGGATGCGAGACGAGCTGCTGACTGGGCAGGCCACGTCGGTGCCGACGATCGAAGAGTGGTTCAACGCGCAGACCTCGAAGATCGACGCGCTACGCGGGGAGGAGTCGGAAACCGTTGAGTTCATCGGTGAGGTTGCGGAGGAGCACGCGTCGAGCGCGTTCGCCATGGTCGCGACTTCCGTCGTGGCTTCGCTGATCTTGTTGGTGGTGGTCTGCCTTCTCGGGTGGCGCGTGATCACGTCCATTCGCGCCACGCTTCTGAGTCTTCAGGACGCGGCGGACAAGATCGCCGTCGGGGATATGGCCGCGGAGGTCACGGTGGAGACCGACGACGAACTCGGCCAACTCGCGGAGTCCTTTCAGCGCACCGTGAAGTACGTGCAGCACTATTCTGCCGGGCTGGACGCGCTGAGTCGCGGCGAGTCGGTGAGCTTTGAAGGCCACGCCGACGACGATGACCTTGGGGTTGCGTCGTCGCGGCTTGTGACCGTCCTCGACAGCCTTCAGGCGCAGCTTGCTCGATTTCGCGAGCAACTGCGCGACGGGAACCTGGCGTATCGCGTGGATACGAGCAGCTTCTCGGGGACGTTTCGTGATCTCGCGGAAGGCATGAACGGAATGGCCGAGTCCGTTGCGGCGCCGATCGCTGGGCTCACGAGCGCGCTGGACCAGCTGGCGCGCGACAAGGACCTCACGGTTCGGGTGTCCGGGAGCTACCGAGGCTCCTTTGGCGAAGTCGCGGGCTCATTCAATCGCGCCCTGGCCCAGCTCGACGACGCGCTGACGCAGGCGCTCGCAGCGGCGGATCAGGTGCGGGTCGGGGCTGGCGAAATCAGCATTGGAAACCAGTCGCTGGCGCAGGCGGCATCCGACCGCGCGAGCACCCTCGAGGAAGTGACGAGCAGTCTTCAGCAGGTGACTGCGTTGAGTGCTCAAAACGCCTCCCGCTCGTCGGACGCCCGGCAGCTGACCGAAGGCGCCCGGAACGCGGCGGAGACGGGCGTCAAAACGATGGACGAGCTCACGGACGCGATGAACGGCATCAAGAGCGCCGCCGATGAAACCGCCAAGATCGTTCAGACGATCGATGAGATCGCGTTTCAGACCAACCTTCTGGCGCTCAACGCAGCGGTCGAAGCCGCGCGCGCGGGGGAAGCTGGAAAGGGGTTCGCCGTGGTTGCGGAGGAGGTGCGCGCCTTGGCGCAGCGAAGCGCCGAGGCGGCTCGTCAAACCTCCGCGATGATCGACGCCTCCATCGAAAAGTCGAACTCCGGGGTCGCGCTTAACCGGCAGGTGCTCGAGCGCCTCGCGGACATCAAGGAGCAGGTTGCTCAGGTGCAGACCGTGATGGACGAGATCAGCGGGTCGTCGCAGGCGCAGGCCGAAGGCGTGCAGCAGGTCAACGACGCGATCGACGACATGGCGCGCGCGACGCAGCGTGACGCGGCGACCACCGAAGAGACTGCGAGTGTGGCAGAGGAGCTTAGCGGTCAGGCGCAGACGCTTCGTTCGATGATGGCGAGCTTTTCTCTCGCAGGGCATGCCGGCGGCAACGCGTCGCCCCCCCCGGTCGTTCCTTCCGGTCCGCGGATGGCACCAACGATGACGATGAGCGCAAACGTGGGATCGAACCGCGACAGCGCTCGTCCCCCCGCAGGTGCCGCGCACGAGATGATCCCCTTCGAGGACATCGATCAAGACGCGGTGCTGACGCAGTTTTAGCGCCGTATCTCAAGTCCTTCACGGCTTCGCCCGAACCAGAAAGCACCATGTCCATGCGAAAACTCCCCCTGAAGACGAAGTTCGCCCTCGTGATCGGCGTCCCCACGGTCGTCGTCATGCTTCTCGCGACGGTGCTGGCGATCAAGACGATGACCGCGTACTCGAGCGCTCTCGAAACGCAGGACGGTGTGCGCATCGCGGACCTCGCCGCTTCGGTCGTCCATGAGATGCAGGTCGAGCGCGGTCGCACGGCGGTCTTCTTTGGCGGCGGCGATGAGGGCGGTAGCGTTCTCGGCGCCCAGTTCGAACGAACCGATACCGCGGTCGATGCATTTCGCGAAGGCATGGAGGCGATGGAGGTGCCGGAGGAAATGTCGGCGCCCGTGGAGGACTTTGAGCGGTCCCTCGAGCGCATCGCGCAGCTTCGTTCGACCGCACGCTCGCGCGATACGAGCGCCATCCGCGGCTACACGGAGCTCAACCACATGGGCCTTGAGCTCGTGGACACGGTGTCGGCGTCCGCGAGCTCTCCGACGGTTACGCGCTATGTCGCTGCGCTCGCGGCTCTTGGACGCGCGAAGGAACAGGCCGGGCTCGCCCGCGCGAAAGTCAGCATGGCCCTGAGCGGACGCGGTGGGGCCGGGCTCCTCGGACAGATTCACCGCCTCGCTGGCGACCAGCGCTCCTACCTTGAGCGCTTTCGCGCCCTCGCCGCCGAAGAGGATCGGAGCCGCTTCGACCGCTTGGCGTCCTCGCCCTCGGTGACCACGCCGGAGGGAATGCGCGATGCGCTCCTTGCCGGGGAAGACTCGCTTCCGAGCGTCGAGGAGTGGTTCGCCGCGCAGACCGGAAAGATCGACGCCTTCCGCGGCGAAGAAGCGGAAGCGGTGGAGACCATCGAAGAGGTGGCCGCGGAAAACGCCTCAAGCGCGTTTTCGATTCTTGCCCTCTCCCTCGTTGGGTCGTTCTTCTTGCTCGTCGTCGTCGGCGTGCTCGCGTGGCGAGTCCTCGCGGCGATTCGTGCAAGCCTTTTCGACCTGCAGACCGCAGCCGACAAAATCGCGGTGGGTGATATGTCCGCAGAGGTCGTTGTCGAGACCGACGACGAGCTCGGGCAGCTCGCCGAGTCCTTCGGGCGCACGGTCAAATACGTGCAGCATTATTCGGCGGGTTTGGACGCCCTCAGTCGCGGCGAGGACGTCCGTTTTGACGGCCACGTCGAAGACGACGACCTCGGCGTTGCGTCCTCGCGGCTTGTGACCGTCCTCGACGACCTGGAGGCCCAGCTCAACGAGTTTCGAAACGAGCTTCGCGGCGGCAACCTGGGCTACCGCGTCGACGTAAGTCGGTTTTCCGGCACGTTTCGCGACCTCGCGGAGGGAATGAACGGCATGGCCGAGTCGGTGGCGACGCCGATCGCCGATCTCACGGGGGCTCTCGATCAGCTGGCCCGCGACAAGGACCTCACGGTCAAGGTTTCAACCGCGCATCAAGGTGCATTCGGCAAGGTCGCGGATTCCTTCAACCGCGCTCTCGGCCAGCTCGACGAAGCGCTCTCCCAGGCGTCGGCCGCGGCGGATCAGGTTCGCGTGGGGGCCGGCGAGATCAGCATCGGCAACCAGTCCCTTGCACAGGCTGCATCCGATCGCGCGAGCACCCTGGAAGAGGTGACCAGCAGTCTTCAGCAGGTAACCTCGCTGAGCGAAAAGAACGCCGCCCGCTCGGCGGACGCTCGCCAGCTGACCGAAGGTGCCTGGCAGGCCGCGGAAAACGGCGTTGCGACGATGGCGCATCTCTCGGAAGCCATGAACGGCATCAAGAGCGCCGCAGACGAGACGGCCAAGATCGTTCAGACGATCGATGAGATCGCGTTTCAGACGAACCTCTTGGCCCTCAACGCCGCGGTCGAAGCCGCACGCGCAGGGGAGGCTGGAAAGGGGTTTGCGGTGGTCGCCGAAGAAGTTCGAGCCTTGGCGCAGCGAAGCGCCGAAGCCGCGCGTCAGACATCGGCCATGATCGATGCGTCCATTGAAAAGTCGAACTCGGGCGTGAGCCTCAACCGACAGGTCCTTGAGCGCCTTGCGGACATCAAGGAGCAGGTGGGCCAGGTGCAAACGGTCATGGATGAGATCACCGGGTCCTCGCAAGCGCAGGCGGAAGGGGTGCGGCAGATCAACGACGCGGTCGACGACATGGCACGGGCTACGCAGCGGGATGCCGCAACGACGGAAGAGACGGCGAGTGTGGCGGAGGAGTTAAGCGGTCAGTCGCAGGCCCTTCGTTCGATGATGGCCAAGTTCTCCCTCGCGACGTCGGCCGGAGCTTCGCCAGCGATGCCAGCGGCGCCCCCGCCATCGATGTCGATGCCGATGTCGCAGCCGATGCCCACCATGAGTCTGAACTCCGGGTCCAATCGAGATAGCGCCCGGCCCGCACCGAGCGCGCAATCCGCCCACGAGATGCTTCCTTTCGAGGACATCGATCACGACGCCGTCCTCACGCAGTTCTGATCATGCTTCGTGTACTCATCGTCGACGACTCTCCGACCATGCGACGTTTGCTTCGCCGCATCTTGAGCAACGAGGGAGACATCACCATCGTTGGCGAGGCGGCGGACGCCTTTGAGGCGCGACAGTTGATCTTCGAGCTTCGCCCGGACGCGCTCACGCTCGATCTCTCCATGCCCAAGATCGACGGGGTGTCGTTTCTCGCGACCTTGCGAAAGCACTACCCGATGCCTGTCGTCGTGGTGTCCTCCCTCGCGAGCGATCACCGCGTCCTCGAAGGCAACGACGTACTCGTGATCGACAAAAAGGACGCGGGGCGCGCAGGCATGCTTGGGGCGGCACTCCGAAAGGTCGCTGGACGCTCGAAGAAGGCGGCGAAGAAAGCCGCGGTCATGATCGATTTGATTCTGATTGGCGCGTCAACCGGCGGACCGGCGGCGGTCGAGCGAGTGCTCGCGGGGTTTCGTGCAGACGACCCGCCGATCGTGATCGCCCAGCACATGCCGCACGATTTTACGGCAGCGTTTTCCAAGCGGCTCAACGAAGCCGTGAACATCTCCGTCTGCGAGGCGCAACATCGCATGGTGCTCGAGCGTGGCACGGCGATTATTGCGCCCGGCGGTCGGCAGACCCGCATCGTCAAGCGCGGTGAGAAGTACAGCGTCAACGTGACCCAAGAGGCGAGGGTCAATCTCCATGCGCCGAGCATTCAGGTGCTTTTTGAGTCTGGGTTGCCGAACGCGAAGAATATCTCGGCCGGCCTTCTCACCGGGATGGGGAGCGACGGCTCCTCGGCACTTGCGTCGCTACGTAAACACGGCGCGCACACGGTGGCGCAAGACGAAGCCACGTCGGTGGTCTACGGGATGGCGCGCCGTGCCGCGGAACTCAACGGCGTGGTGGAAGAGCTCCCTCTCGGTCGCATTGCGGAGGCCCTTCGCCGCGGAGGTGGTGAGTGACCGTCTCCCTAATTCCTGTCGCGGACCTGAAGCGCGTTAGCACGATGTGCTACCGGGAAACGGGAATTCGTCTCGGCGAACAAAAGCGCCGCATGGTTACCTCGCGACTTCGTCAGCTCGTTGGCTCCTGGAAGGCAAAGGACTACAGCGACCTGCTCGATCGTTCGGAGAAAAACCCCGACATCCAACTTTCGATCGTGGATGCACTGACGACGAACGAGACGTACTTCTTTCGTGAGCCGGAGCATTTCGACGTACTCGAACGACTTCTCAAACAAGGCGCCGTTTCCAAGATTTGGTGTGCGGCCGCATCGACGGGGGAGGAGCCCTACTCCCTCGGCATGGTCGTTCGAGAGATCTGTGGGGACCGTGCGTCTCAGAAGATCCTCGCAACCGATATTGCGCCGAGTGTTCTCGAGTTCGCCCACAAGGGAGTCTACGGCCCGCCGCAGCTTCGGCGGTCGCCGCCGCGGGTGAAGAAGCACCTGGTGTCCCTCGGAGAGGACCGCTGGCAAGTCCATCGCGCGGTGCGCCGGCTGCTGCACTTTGCGCAGCTGAACCTGATGGGTCCGTGGCCCATGAAGGGTCCCTTCGATCTCATTTCGATCCGCAACGTGATGATCTACTTCGACGAGCCGACGCGGCAGTGGCTGTCGCGTCGCCTTGCGCAGCTCTTGCGCCCCGGGGGAACGCTCTTTATCGGTCACGCGGAGACGCTCGGGACCTCCGCGCCGGGCTACGACCGCATTCAGCCCGCGGTCTACCGTCGAAACAACGATCCGGTCGCCCCCGGTCCTCGACCCGCGGTGGCGGTGAAGTGAGGCGGGTTGTTGGAATCGGGGAAGCAGCGGTTTCCGCCGACACGACGGACGAGCTCATCACGTTTGCACTCGGCAGCTGCCTCGGGATTTCCGTCTTCGACCCGGTCGCGAAGGTGGCCGGTCTTCTTCATGTCATGCTGCCCTCGTCGGCTGTTAACCCAGAGAAAGCGAAGAAGCGCCCTCATATGTTTGTCGACACCGGCGTGCCGCTCTTCTTTCGACAGGCGTACCAGCTTGGTGCGACCAAGGAGCGCATGGTCGTGAAGGTTGCCGGCGGCGCAAGCGTGCAGGGAGTCGTCGAGAGCTTTCGGATTGGAGCCCAGAATTTCTCGCTCCTGCGAAAGCTCTTCTGGAAAAACCAGGTGCTGATTCAGCGCCAGGATGTCGGGGGGAGCTTGCCCCGCACCATGTCTGTCCACGTCGCTTCAGGGACGGTCACCATTCAAAGCCGCGGAGCGACGAAGACGCTGTGAGGAGAGCGCCATGCCAGTAAACGTATTGATCGTCGACGACAGCGGGGTGATGCGCCGCATGATCAAACGCACCTTGGGGATGACCGGTCTTGTGCTCGGCGAGATCAAGGAGGCCCCCGACGGCCAGGCCGGTCTCGAGGAAGTCCGCTCGGGCGACTTCGATCTCGCGCTGGTCGACGTGAACATGCCGCGCATGAACGGCCTCGAGATGATCACCAAGATGCGAGAAGAGGCGCTTCAGGTTCCGGTCGTTGTGGTTTCGACAGAGGGAAGCGACGACCGCATTGAGTGGCTTCGCGGCAACGGGGTGGCGTTTGTTCCAAAGCCCTTCACTGCCGAAGGTTTGGTCGACGCGGTGGTCAAAGTTTTTGGAGGACGGCTATGAATGCGTCGATGTGGGACATTTGGGCGGAAGCGATTTCGACGCTTTGTTTTCGTGCGCCGCTGGATCCACCGGAAGTTGAAGTCACTGCGACGGATGAGCTCATCCAGGTGTGGCTGCCCTTCGTTCCGGTTCAAGGGGAGGGACCCTTTGGGGACGGTGGCGCCCTTTGCCTCGGCATGGAGCCAGCCCTCGCGTCCGCGATCGTGAGCGATATGCTCGCTGGCGAAGACCCGAGCGACTCGGACCGCATCGACGGTCTGGGGGAGGTCGCCAACGTACTGTGCGGCCGGGCGATCGAGCGCTTTACACCGGCGCCCTACGACCTTGGCTCGCCGACGAAGCTCGCTGGGCCGCTCCCGTTTCCGCTGAGCCCTGAGCGGCGTGCCCTTTGCCGCTATCGCTTCGACGAAGGCGTGTGTGAGGTCAGCCTCTTTGCATCTCAAGGTTCCTCAACTTCGACCGAAGGATAAACTATGACGACTCTCCCGAGTACGGAAGGTGTGTCAGGGCCGTGGGTGCTGTGCCGCGTCGCGGACAACCTGGTCGGAATCGAAGCGTCCGCGGTTCGGTCAATGGTGCAGCTCCCAGAGGTGACGAACGTTCCTCACACACCCGACCATGTGAGGGGCGTGATGAACCTTCGCGGACGGGTGCTTCGCGTCGTGGATCTCCGAACGCAGCTCGGGTTTGCGAGCCTGACGGAGGAAACAGCGAAGTTTCTGGAGGCGCTGGAGCATCACGAGGAAGACCACAAACGCTGGCTCGACAAGCTTCAGGAAGGCGCTGCTGTCGGCGAGGTCCACG
>JBCDAA010000380.1:0-8674 GCA_039186435.1 Myxococcota bacterium
ATCAGGTCCTCCAGATTGCGGGGTCGATTTCGGGTCTTCCCCAGGCGCGCCGAACGCAATGACGCGCTTTTTCCAAGACGCCGCGAACGCGAACGCCGTCGCGCGCGAGCGCTCGAACGACGAGCAGCCCCGACACGACCGTCGCCGCGCCCTCGTCTCCTAGGGCGGCACGAACGTCGTCGAGACTTCCTTCGGTGGCGACCAGGGTGCCGAACGCGGCCTGTCCCTGAAGGCCCCAGCTCGCGTTCGCGAACCCTTCGTCGCCGTCGATCAACCCTCGCTCCGAAACGAGCAGACGACCCTCACGCTTCACGTCGAAACGAAGGCGTACGCGACCCCGCCGAAAGGTTGTGTTTGCGGCCGGTCGACCGAGGCAGACAACCTCCCAGCCGAGAAAGCGCGCGCCCTTCGCAAGGTGCACTTCGGTGTGAAGGCGCGCGTCGGCCCCGTCGAAGACCACCGTCTCCTGCGGGACGTATTCGCCGCTCGCGTCTTCGTTCACCTGAAGCGTCGCGGACGAGAGCGCTTCCTCGCCGTTGCTCCGGTAGATCTTCGTCGCCCCCGGCGTCGTGATCAGCGCGGACGCGTTGGCCGCAACCTCCGCCTCGAGGACGAGTCGATCGCCCCCGACCATGCCGCCGGGGGGATGCAGAAGCACCACGTGCGCGGTCCCATCGCCCTCGGGATAAAACGCGCGCTGAATCGTCAGCGGGCCTTCGTGCGATTGCTCGACCACGCGCGTCCGACCCGCGCGGGGACGCATCGTGAGGCGCAGCTTCCCAAGCCATCCTCGGCGCGCGAGAGGCTGCGACGCGAGCATTCGGCGACGTTAGCGCGCCCTATGTTTCCAGGAGGTTTCCGAAAGATGAATTCCGCGAACTCGCAAAGCGCAGGGAAATCGCGCTCGAGGTCGTCGGCGGCTGCGGCGAAACACCCGCATCGGGATCGTCCGGGCGGCCATCACCCACCGCGAACCCGGCCCTTGGACAACGAGACCTTCACCCAAATATCGGTGCGTCACCGATATGCCGTTCGCCGCTCCACAAAATCACCCGAGAAAGGGATGGAACGAACGTTGCTCTGTCTACCCGCGGAGGCACGATGCGTTCGACCGACCACGCGACAACCACCCTTGAGCTCATGCTCGCCACGCTCTGCGTCTTCGCGTTCGGCGTTCTCGGCTACGTCATCGGCGGCTGACCGGGCGCCGGCGATCTCCGCTCGCGTCCTCGAGCACCTCGACAGGATCCCGGCTTCGACGCGGACCTGCGTACGAAACGCCTTCCGAACTTCTTCGTCGAGGCCCTTGCGAATCTTCGTTTGCCCCTCAATCACGTGATCGCTCCAAGCACCCAAGCGGACCGACAAAAGCGAATCGCGAAGCAGTAGCTAACTGATATCGTCCGCGCATGGGCGACGACGCAGCGTTTCAGCATCTCGTGTCCATGGTGGGTCGACGCGCGGACGACGAGGCGCTCGCCACCTGGATCGAAACGGACCTCAAGAAGAAGGTTCCGAGCAAAACCACCGCGGCAGGGGGCGGCAAATATGTCGTCGCCAAGAAACAAGGGCTCGAGTGCCTCTTCTTTCACGATGTCAAACACCCGGACTATCCGCCCCACAAAAACGGCCGCAGCTTCGTCCCCTACCTGACGGCCGTTTGGATTCGCGAGAAGTTCACCGGCACGCTTCCCCGCGATCTCACCCTCGGACAGAGTCCGGATGAGCTCACGGCGCTTCTCGGCAAACCGACGAAGACCCATCGCATTCGCGGACCGATCTGGCATCTACCAGTCGGTGAGAACGTCCGCCTCGTCGTCGACAAGAAGGCGTTGATGCTAGCGATCGACGAAGGCCAAGGGCTCGACGGAGTTTCCGAGGGCGTTCGCGACGTCTTCGTTCGGTGGGCGGGCGAGCGTGGGTTACTCGGAGCCGACGCGGACCTTGGGCGCGGCCTTTGGACGACCCACCTCATCAACAACCAAGAGCTTCGCGACTTCGCTTTCGACTACTTCCATCGCCTTGGCGACCTGTGGATCAAGAAGGACCTGATCGACGCGTTCGGCGCGCGAAAAGGTCCTCACGGTCACGACGAACCCGCAATCGACGACGTCGAGGACGCACTTCCGGCAGCGACAAAAATCCTCGACGAACGTTTCTCGGCCTGGGTGAAGTAGCTACATCGCAACGCCGCAGGCGCTCGTCGGTCCGCCTGTCGGAAGACACGTGAGCCCCTCGGGACACTGACCTGCACCCATCGGCACGTCGCACGAGATGGCGCACTGGGGCGCGAAGAAGCAGCTCGGTCGACCCGGGCCCGCGTAGCCGTTCGTGCAATCGTCGGTCGTTGCGCAGTTGGGCGAGCAGTAGCCCTGCGTGGTGCTGCCCATGGGAAGGGGCGTGATCGTGCAGGTGTGTTCGGCAGGGCATTCGGGCAGACCTTCGCCACAAACCTGACCGAGAAAATTCATGACATCGCCTGCGTCTTCACCGACTGCGGTATCAGCCACGGCTGTGTCCGCGACGGCGGTATCGGCGACCGAGGTGTCGGCCACGGCCGAGTCCGTTCCCGGACCGCTGTCCATTCCACCGGGGCGGTCGTCGTCGCCGCACGCGAGAATCATCAAGAGCGAAAGGCAAAGCGGAGTCTTCATCGCCACGGGGATATTGATATTCACTTTCGAAGTCAACATGATGGCGAGGCCCTGGAGGGGGACGCGTTCATCACGGCCGCGGTACGCTCGCTAAGACGTTGAAAGCACGCTGGTTCGAGGGGTGTGGCGGTGCTCACGCGACCTCGTCATCCACTACCGAAGCGAGGCGCGAAAGCTCTGATCCCTCGCCACCATCGTGTCGACAGCGATGCGTACAAACGCGAGTCGCTTTGCCGGATCAAGGCTAAAGACCGAGCGGTCCCATTGTCCTTCGTCGTCGCCGAGGTAGCGGCGCAGTTTTCGCTTCGCCCGCTCGAGGTCCCAGGGTTCCACGGAACCCTGACCGCGCACGCCTACGTGGTGGACGCGGCCGGTGCGAGGGTCGAAATCAACGATGCCGAGCGCACAGCGCGGATCCGCAGCAATGCGCGCCGGAAAGACGTCCACGTCGCGGTTGCAGATGATCCAAAACGCATCGTCTTCGTAAAGAAACCACACCGGCGAATCGCGCGGACCTTCCGGTGCGTACGTCGCGAGGTGCGCAAAGAGCGGCTTTCGGAGCATCGCGTCGATGTCGAGATGGCCTTCCCGGAGGAGCTGCATCCGGCGAGTGTAACGATGAACGTAGGCGAACGTGCCGGCGCTCCCAAAATCGTGTACGTCATCGGCGTGCGGGACCTAGCGATCACCTTTGCCGGCGGCGGAAGCCGCGCGTTCTACCAGGTTGGCTTTCTTGAAGAGCACCTCTCGGTGCTGCAGCCCCGCATCGCGTCGGTAGCTGCGTGCAGCGCGGGCTCGGCGATGGCCACGCTTCTTCTCGCTGGGCGTGCCGAACGCGCGAAAGCGTTCTTCGCCGAAGCGCGCGTGGGCGTCCGCGGGCACTTCAGTATGCGCCGACTGCTCGCGCGCAAACGTCCCTTTCCGCACAACGAGATCTACCGCGCGACGATGCTCGACGCGCTTCAGGACGGCGGCTTCGAACGCATTCGAGCCCTTCCTTTTCCAGTAAAAATTCTCTGCGCCACCTTTCCGCGGGTCGCACGGGGCGCCCTCGGCATCGCGGCAGGGCTAGGCGTCTACCAGCTCGAAAAGCGCCTCAAACCGCGCATGGTTCATCCGAGCCTGCCGCAGCGGATCGGCTTTCAACCGCGCGCATGGGACGCGCGCCAGTGCGAGACGCCTGAGGAGCTCGTCGAGCTCGTCCTCAGCTCGTCGTCGACGCCACCCTTCACCACCGTCGGACGTTTTTCGGACCTCACGCTCATCGACGGAAGCATGGTCGACAACGCGCCGGCGTTTCTCGCGGAAGAAGAGCCCGGCGTGTCTCGGAGTTTGGTGCTGCTAACCCGTCCTCATCATCCGGAGAGCGTCGGTCGAAAGGGCAAACGTCTGTACGTCGCGCCGGAGACGCCGCTGCCGATCACGCGCTGGGACTACACCGAACACGCGCCGGTCGAAGAAACGATCGAGCGCGGTCGCCGCGACGCTGCGCGCGTACAGAGCGAGCTCGCGGCGTTTCTCAGCGAAGGCGTGTAGAGCGTGACCACGATCTAGCTACTTCTGGCTCGCTTCTGCAAGGACGTTCGCGACGAACGCTCGGAACGAAGCGAACTGCGCATCGTCGTGCTGAAGCTCGTAGAAGCTTCCCTCCCCATGGTCGTCATGAAGCGTTACGACCCGTTCCGCTTTCGTCCGCCCGTCAAAGGCAAAGAACGTATCGCCCTGCTGCGCGAAGACGACGAGTTTCCGCATGCGCAGGTAGAGCAGCGATGAGAACAAAGGGGCGAGCGTGCGAGAGATGAACGCCCAGACCTTCCACAGTCCCGTTCGGGGGTCCGCGTTGATGATTTCGACCGCCTCGCGACCCTTGAGTTGAGAGGCACGGCAAAGGCTGTCAACGCCCCACAACCGAAAGGAGCGGTGACCAACACTCGGATCGTCCGGTCGCCCAATCGTGAACGGGCCCCGCGAAACGAGGAGCGCTTTGTAGTCCGCCGGCAGCGGCCCAAAACGATTTTCTGCACCCTGAAGAGCCGCCGGATCGACCGAATCGGAAAAGCCGAGCTCCATGCCGTCGGTGGCTGGGTACCCCTCAAGAAGATCCTCGACGGAGAGTGGTTCGCTCATGACGGCTAGCGGTCCAGCTCTAACACGAGGGTCGCCGGCCCGTCGCTGTCCTCAACCGCAACGAGTATTCCATAGAGCCCATCGCCGCCGACCGTCGGACTGTGGACCGCCTTCCCGCGAAAGCAGGCGGGCTTGTCCGTCCACTCGAGGGTCGTCGGCACGTCGCACGCCTCGTCGTACACACCGATGATTCCACTGTCGACGACCAGAGCGTGCGAACGAAGCACTCGCTTGCGCAGGTCGACGTAGCTCGACGGCATGCCCGCACCATGGACCATCCACACCTCTCGCGTCCGGCCCTGACCGCGCAGCGCGTAGGCGGACCACTCGCCGGGCGGCAGGTCCAGCCGCACCGAACGTTCCTTCACGTGTCGATAGCAGGGATCACACGCAACCATCTGCCCGGAGCTTTCGATCGTTCCGAGAAACTCAAAGCGGGGCGCCTCCACCGGCGCGGCGAGCGGAAAACGCCCGAGCCACGCACTCGCGGACAAGAGCCTTGCATCCACGGAGAGAACGAGCGCGAGCTCCTCGAACAAGAGCGGCTCCCGCTCGTCGGTCGAGACCAATAAGTCTTGGATTCGTTGCTGAACCCGAAACGCGTCCGCTTCGACGCCCTCACTCGCTTCGTCATGACTTCGGGACGCCAGTTTCGCCATCACCGCGAGTGCCTGCTCCTTGGTTGAACAAGAGCGGTACTCCGTCCCCCTCGCCACCCGAACGCATCCTCCCTTGCGCCGCTCGAATTCGTATACGTAGCGACCACTGCGAATCCGTTTTCCGACCATCCCGTTGACGACGAACGTCTCTCCGAGGGGCGGATCCGGCACCGCAAATTCCGACGACGCGGGCGCCCCCAGCGTCGGAACGGACGCGCCAGGCGGTTGAAAGATGCGCACCACGTTGTCTTCGAGGGTCGCTACCCCCATCGGGAGCTCAAGCAAGCGATCGGGCGTGAAATCCTGGTCGAGTTCCACGCTCTCCTTCGGGCTCCAGTGAACACTGGAGCTCCCCGCAAAGACGACCCCGCCATCGAGTGACGCGACGTTTCGAAAACTCGTCGAAGACGACGGGCCTGTCCACTCGCGCTGGGCCTTGTCCAAAATGACCCCGCCGCTCCCGTAGAACGCCACGACGGCAAACCCCGACGCCAAGGCGACATCGCACGGCTCGAAGGGGACCTCCACGCGCCACCGGAACGCGACGTCACCCTTTGACGCGTCGAAAAAACGAACCGCATCGGGAGAAACGCAAAGTACGCCGCCCCATGCGGCACACATCTTCGTCAAATCGATCGGCAAGCCGCGCTGGCGCTTGGGTTCAAACAAGTCGAGGACGCGCAAGCGCTCGCCGTCCGCGTAGAAAAGCTGGCCTTGGGAGAGTGCTGCGTCCGCAACGGGCCCGCCGCCGCGGGCAAGCGTCTTACCGTGGTCGTTGTGGAGCGACCATCCGTCCATGCCGTAGAGAAAAGGACCTCGCGACGTCGCGATGGCTCCATGGTGGGACGTCGGAATGACTCTCGAGTCGGAAGGCCCGACGAAAAGCGCCTCGCCCTTTCTTCCTGCGACCAGACCCAGTCGCGTCCGCTCGACCCAGCCGAAGTTCCCCTGAGAGACCCAGCGGTCCGGCGTACCAAGCAAGAGAGGCCCCGCCCAAGAGTGAATGGCGAAACGTTCTCCGGAAAGAACGAACACGCGATCGCCGCGGCAGTCCGGAGGCAGTGCGTACTTCTCGGTACCGATGTGAAGCTGGCGCTCCGTAAGGACCACCAGCTCGCCTTTGCGTTGGGAGACGTCGCGAACCCTTTCTGCGAATACGCCAACGCGCGTGGGCAAACGAGTCATCGTTTGTTGTGTACGAACGTCGATCAGGGACCTTCCTGGCGTCCTCTAACCGAAGCGTACGAGAACGAATCGAACGATGCTCGGCGCATGAGTTCGCGCAGAGGACGTCTGACAGCACCGAGTTAGAGATAGCTCTGCCAGCGACGACGAAGCTCCGAGACGCGCGGACCTGCCACGCGAAGGATCGAGAGCGCGAGTTGCTGCCCGCTCTTTCGCGTCTCTGCGGCGGCGTCCTGGGTCTCAAGCAGTACCTCGAGCGCGCCGTTGGCATCTCCGCTAGCGAGGACCTGGAGCGCCGGAAGCAGCGACGCATCAGGATCCTCCGCGAGCAGCTCGTTTGCGAGTTCTCGGAGATCGTCTGAGTCTTCATCACGTGACGGCACCGACGTTGGTGTCAGCGGCAACCGAGGATCCGCTGGGCAGGCAGACGGCAAGGTCGCCTGAAGTGCGCGCGCGCGTTCAATCGCGTGCTCCACAGCCGCGTTGTCATGAAGCCGCGCGGAAGCTTCCGCGATGTCCATCAGCAGCGAAACCCGGGCTTTCGTCGTGAAGAACGCAAAGGGCGCGTTCACGTCCCGGTCCGGATCGGATGGCGCCGCAAAAGGCAGCTGGGCGCCGCGCTCGAGCCAGCCGAGCCCGTCGCGCATTTGCCCTGCCCCGAAATAGGCATTCGCAACGGTCGCATGGGTCATGAGCGCGAAGACCGAGGGTCGCGATGTCTGCGTTGAGAGGAGCGCTTCCACCTCGCGCAAATCGCCCCCGTGAACAAGCCGATGAGCGGCCTGCGTCGTCACATCGTCCGGACAACGCCGGAGCGCCTCATCCAGCGCCTCCGGGGTCTCCCCGCAGAGCGCCAGCCAAAGGAGCGCATCCAGACGGTCCGCTGCGGGGGCGTCTCGACCTTCATCGAGGTCGGCGCAGAGCTGCATGAGCGCTTTGGCATCCGTTGCGCCTTCTTCGGCGAAGACCTGCGCGCACTGAAACGCCGCCTCACGAGCTCGCGTTCGATTCCCCGCGGCGTGCGCCAAGAACGCAGCGACGCCGAAGAGCTGTGCGGACGCCAGTGTCGACCACCCACGAAGCGCTTCACGTCCCCCAACGAAATACGTTTCCGCCGCGGGACCCGCATCGATATCAGAGACGCTCGCGTCCTCGATCCAGCGCGCGAAGTCCGTCGGTGTGCGGTGCTCCACCTCCACCGCCGCACGCACGAGCGCTTCCACTGACTCGGGGCCTGGCTCTCGTACGAAGTCCTCGTGTGCCTTCTGAATGGCGATTAGCGCAGCGGTCATCGCCGTAGATTACGCGGCTCCAGTGCCGGATCCACCAGACGGAAATCGGACGACGACCGATAGCCCGTCACTGACCTGAAACTTGGCCGAAGGGGCGTAGATTTTCGACGACCGGGGCATCCTAACTTCGAGTTCGCGCGCCAAGCATGCGCGCTGACCCTTTGAGAGAGGGCCTACTCCTTCAGAGCGCCAGCGAGCGCTTCGCGCGACCAGTCCCAGACGGTGTCGTGCAGATACATCAGGCCCGCCACCACTTGGTTCATCGAAAAGAGAAACTCGTGCACCTCGTCGTCCATCCCCTCGGTGTGCGTAATCGTCATGCCGAGGCACGTTCGCACGTAGTGGAGTCGACTTCGAAAGTAGAGAAGGTCGTCTTCGTTCGCGAACTTGTCGCTCATGTACGCTTCGAACCCGTTCAAGTGATGCGCGATGTTCGCTTCGGACATCACCTTGCAGGAGATTTCTCCCCACGCGAGAACGAGCTTGAACCCCACGCCGCGTTTGTCTTCGAACGTCTTGTAGGAGCGAATGTCCGGGGAGCGATCGAAGAGCCGCGACCCGAGCATCGCTGGATCCGAAATGTAGATGGCGCAGTTTTCGATCATGGGCGCCGCTCTTATACGGCGGGCCGATCGATTTGTTCCCGAGCGTCAGAGCTCGTCGCGATAGCTGTGCTCGCCGACTTCGCGCCACGCCCTCTCCAAACCGCGCGGCAGCTCTCTCGCCGTCTGTGATGCGGACTCAAGCGACCTAGAAA
>JBCDAA010000381.1:0-8658 GCA_039186435.1 Myxococcota bacterium
CTTCTTGCGACACCGGCCCTCGCGCAGGAGCGGCCCACCCTCGGACCGCGCGCCGACGACGGCGAAGCCGTAGGAACCTGGATCGCCGAACGCGTCACGCGCGCCCGCCAGGGTCACCGGGACCTCGTTCGCCTTCCCCTCGTCTTTCAATCCGACGGCTGGGGATGCATCTGCCCCACCAATTTCGTCGGCGTCGATCCCGACGGACACGAAGGCGGGGAAACCTGGCTGAAGGTCGATAACCAAAGCGGCGATCCGTTCCCCTCGATCCCAACGCAGCGACGACCGGACGGCGAAGGCGGTCACTACGACTACTCGGAAGGCATGGTCGTTCGGGTCGACGGCTACTTCAGCGGCGACGTCGACGTCGAGGTCACGACCTACGGCGAGCGCTACAACGTGAGCGTCTTTGTGGTCACGCGGATCGACCGGCGCATGCGACGCCCGGACCGCGCGCGGGTGGCTCTCCTCGGGTCCACCGACGTCGCCGTTTGCGAGCGCGTCGTCCACGATGACTCGCCTCTCAACGTTCGCGAGCGTCCGCGCGGCCGCGCCCGCGTGGTCGGCACGCTTCCCAACGGCACCCGCGTTCGTCCGGTTCGCTGGCGCGGACATCGATGGATCCGCATCGACGCGCCCATCGCGGGCTGGGTTTGGATCGACAACACGCAGCGCGCCTGCGGGCCTACTCCAGGTGCGGCGCCAGAGTCTCCGCCATCCAGTCCATGAACACCCGCACCCGCTTGGCGAGCGACCGCCGCTCTGCATAGAGAAGCGACACCGGCATGGACTCCGCGCGGTAGGCCGGAAGCACTTCGACGAGACGGCCCGCATCGACGAGGGCGCGGATCGGCGCGAGGTCGGGTACCTGAATTAGCCCGAGTCCCGCGAGACACGTCGCGGTGTACGACCCCGCGTTGTTCACCGTTACCGAGATGGGCATCGCGACGAGTTCCTCGACGCCGTCCACCATCGCTTCGAACCCGTAGACAGGCCCATCGAAGTTGCCGGCGTAGCGAATCAGGCGATGCGCGGCGAGATCGTCGAGCGTCTGCGGCGTTCCAAAGCGCGCGAGATACGTCGGGCTCGCAAAGTTCGCCATTCGAAACGCACCGATCCGTCGCGCGATCAGCGACGACTCGCGAAGCTCGCCGACGCGAAGGATGCAGTCGAAGCCTTCTCGCACAAGATCGACGAAGCGGTCGGTGCACCCGAGCTCAACTTCCAGGTTCGGATGCGCATCGAGAAAGCTGGGCAGCTCGGGGATCACCAGCTCGTGCGCGAGACGACTCGGCATGTCGACGCGCACCCGGCCGCGAAGCGACGAGCGTTCCTCGAACATCGCGCGCAGCTCGTCGAGGTCCGCCAGAAGATCCCGCGCGCGGAGCTGCAGCGCATGCCCGGCACGCGTGAGGTGCACCTGGCGCGTCGTGCGATGAAAGAGGCGCGCGCCGAGTTCGTCCTCAAGATCTCGCACCACGGTCGACACCCGGGACTTGGGAAGCGAGAGCGCCGCCGCCGCCTTCGTAAAGCTCGAAAGCTCAGCAACGCGAGCAAAGACCGTGAGACTGCGTTCCCAATCCACTGTTCTTAATTAGCGAACAATACGTTTCATTTCGAGGCCTTTATGCGACCCGAGTGAGGTAATACATCTCCTCGCAGGAGGAATCGAAATGACCATTGCCCTCATCACCGGCGGAAGCCGTGGCCTCGGAAAGAACATGGCGGAGCATCTCGCCGATCGCGGCGTCGACGTCATCCTCACCTATCGAAGCAACGAGGAAGCCGCGCAGGCGGTCGTCGCTTCCCTCGAAGCGAAAGGACGACGCGCGGCAGCGCTCCGTTTTGATGCGAACGAAACGAGCGAGCTGCCGACGTTCGTCGAGAGTGTGCAGCAGACCCTCACGGCCTGGGGCGCGTCGAAGCTGAACTACCTCGTCAACAACGCAGGCATGGGCGTGTACGCGAGCGTTGCCGACACCACCGAAGCGCAGTTTGACTCGCTGGTGAACGTGCACCTCAAGAGCGTCTTCTTTCTAACGCAGCGACTGATGCCGACCCTCGCGGATGGAGGAAGCGTTTTGCTGGTATCGAGTGGTCTCGCGCGTTTTTCGATGACCGGCTACGCAGCCTACGGGGCGATGAAGGGCGCGATCGACACGCTCGTCCGCTACCTCGCGATCGAGCTCGGGGAGCGCGGCATTCGGGTGAACTCGGTGGCGCCCGGAGCGATCGAAACGGATTTCGGCGGCGGCGTGGTGCGCGACAACAAGGACCTCAACGCGTTCATCGCATCCCAAACCGCGCTCGGTCGTGTGGGACGACCGGACGACATTGGCGCGGCGGTGGCGGTGCTTCTTTCGGACGACATGGGGTGGGTGAACGGCCAGCGGATCGAGCTCTCCGGCGGGATTCATTTGTGACGGGCACGGGCACGGGCACGGAGCACGTGGGGGCGACCGGCTTGCCCATGCCCTTGCCCGTGCCCTTGCCCGCGCACGTGGCGAGCACGCGTGGGCAAAGGCACCTTAGGGCGACCGGCTTGCCCATGCCCTTGCCCGTGCCCTTGCCCGCGCACGTGGTAAGCGCGCGTGGGCACGGGCATGGGCAAGGGCAAGGGCAAGCCTCCGTGCGGTCGGCCACCACGCCTGCCCCCTTAACCAGAAAGGGCCGCGTCATACCGACGCGACCCCCTCAAACGCGATCGCTACTTGTTCGGCTGCGGCGTGATGCGCAGGTAGGGCTTCACGACCTTGTAGCCCTTCGGGAACTTCGACTTCAGCTCCGCCTCGTCCTTGATGGACGGCACGATGACCACGTCGTCGCCGTCCTTCCAGTTCGCCGGCGTCGCAACCTGATGCGAATCGGTGAGCTGCAGTCCGTCGAGCACGCGCAATAGCTCCTCGAAGTTGCGACCCGTTGCGGGCGGGTACGTCAGCGTCGCGCGCACCTTCTTGTTCGGGTCGATGAAGAACACGCTGCGCACGGTGAGCTTCGCGTTCGCCTCCGGGTGAATCATGTTGTACGCCTCAGCGACCTTGCTCTCGGGGTCCGCGACGATCGGATAGTTCATCTTCACGTCCTGCGTCTCCTCGATGTCGACGACCCAGCCCTTGTGGCTGTCGATCGGGTCCACGCTGATCGCCAGCGCCTTGGCGCCACGCTTTTCAAACTCCGGCTGGAGCTTCGCGACCGTGCCGAGCTCCGTGGTGCACACGGGCGTGAAGTCCGCGGGGTGCGAAAAGAAGAGAACCCAGCTGTCGCCGGCCCACTCGTGAAACGAGATCGGTCCGTGGGTGGTCTCGGCCTTAAAGTCGGGGGCGGTCGTTCCAAGCTTCAAACTCATGGGTTCTCCTCTTCGTAGGTGGGGGTCGACTCTGGGGATCCCCCGGGGCCGCGTCCGTGACCTTTCTCTCTTTTTCGCCGTGTACGAAAAACGTCAGGAGAGACGTAAGGTTTCTGGAAGGGCGCGCACTACCTCCCACGAACCATGGACGTCGATCCCAGTCAGGTGCTTCGTGACCACGCCGGAGCCCTCGCGCGCGTCGCGGCAAGCTACGCGCCTCCTGGCTCCGACCGGGACGACCTTCGGCAGGACATCGCCCTCGCCATCCTGAAGGCCCTGCCTCGCTTTCGCGGAGAGAGTTCGCTCCGAACCTACATCATGCGCATCGCCCACAACTGCGGCATTCGCCACTCGGTCCGGCGACGGCGTCGCGCTGAGGTTGCCGAGGTCGAAGTCTCGAGCGACGCGAACGTCGAGAGCGCCATCGACGCGCGCAGACGGTCCGACGTTCTCGCCGAGGCGATTCGAACCCTTCCGATCGGTGCGCGACAGGTTCTCGTGCTCGCGCTCGAAGACATGAGCCACGCAGAGATCGCTGACGTCCTCGGCATTCGGGAAAACGCGGTTTCCGTTCGGCTTCATCGCGCACGGGAAGCGCTTCGCAAGCGCCTCCACGACCCCTCACGAAAGGCCGCTGCCCATGGATGACGAACTCGCACGCTGGGCATCGGAATGGAAAGCCCTGGAGGTTAAGGAAATGGAACTTGTACGCACGCACGCGGGTGCCCACCGAACCGAGACCCTCGGCTACTTCGCCTTTCTCACGTTTGTGGCGTTGACGGCGATCCCCCTTCTCGCTGCTGCAGGCGCTGTGCTCTTGCTCGTTCCCGCGCCCCTTCCGGGACCCTATCTCGCCACCGTCGTCGCCGCCGTCTTCCTCGTCCTCGGTGGGCTCACGATCGTGGCGCGCTGGCAGCGACAGATGAAGTCTGCGCGAGCGCTGCTGACCGACTCGCCAACCTCGATCATCGAGGATCTAATTCGACTGCGAGAGCGCGAGATCTGGTGGTGGTGCAGCCCCTTCTCCCTTGGAATCGCCGGCCTCATGCTCATCGCGGCCGCGGGTGCGCTCGCCCTGAACTGGACGCTGATGCCTCCCTCTCTTCACTGGGGGCTCATCGGCTTTGAAACGCTCTTCCTCGGGGGCACAGCGATGTTCGCCGTGCGCCGAATTCCCTTCCTCCGCGCCGAGGTTCGCGCTCTCCAATCGGTGCGCGACGAGCTCTGACCGCAGCGTGAGAAGCGGACGACCGCGCAGCGCCTGAACGTACGCCCCAACGCACGCGAGAACGAACGCCACCGCGAGCGCACCAAACCAAGCGAGCGTGTTCTTGTCGACCACGTGCTCGATGAAGAACGCGCCCAGCGGAAGGACCTGGAGCGCATGAAGCGCCAGGAAATGCGCGACGCGGAGATCGCCATGACGCACGCTCCAGTTGAGAAACGCAAGCCCTTCACCTCCATCGGTCCCCTGAACCGAATGCTGAAGACGCCCGCCCATTCCAAAGCCGGTGATCGCCACGAGGAGGAACATCCAAACCCCGAGACGCCACGCGATGCTCATCACGGCCGAGAGAGGCTCCCCATCGGGCGCGATCAGTGGACGCGTCGACGCGAGAAGCGCGAGCCCAATCATCACCGCCGTCGCAACCACGATCGCGCCCACCATGAGCTGCCAAAGCGCGGCGTCGAAAGGAGAGCTCGTGTTGAAATGCGACGTCGTCCCGCGGAGGGCCTGGACGCTGATGCAGCCCATCTCGATCAGCATCGTCAGCGCAAGAAGACCGCCGATCGCGAGCGACGCGCCTCGCGGAAGACCAAGACGCGGAAGGAACACAGCAAGGGTCGCAAGAAAGACCGCGATCGAGATCGCGAACTTCAAGGGCTTGAAGGCGAAGTGCACGCCCGTGACCGACGGGCCTTCGAACGCCGCGGCCACAAGCCATCCAAGCGCTGCGAGCCCATGCAGGAACGCCACCGCCCAGAGGACGCGAGACCCTGGATCCATCGACATGTGACAGTGTCTAGGGTGGCTTTTCGGGCCGTCAAGATGGCCCCGCGGTGCCGCTGAGCCCATCTCTTCGACGTGGAGCGCTCGAAACTCTGCGCATCGTGTGGACTCCCCTTCGCCTGGCGTCGCAAGTGGGCGAAGTGTTGGGGGGAGGTTCGCTACTGCAGCGAACGATGTCGGCGCGCGCGTCGCGCCATCGATCGCGAGCTCGAAGTCGCGATCCTCGCGCTCCTCGATGCACGCGAAGGGACATCGATCTGTCCGAGTGAAGCTGCACGGCGAGTGCGGCCGGACGACTGGCGACCGTTGATGGAACGAACGCGTTGGGCCGCGCGTCGTCTTTGTCATCGCGGTGCGATTCGAATTCTCAAACGTGGCGTCGCGATCGATCCCGCTGAGATTCGCGGTCCCATCCGTCTCGCGAAGTTGTGAGACTTTTGCACGGTTGCGTACTGTATTTTTGTCCTTGCATCGAACGACGCATTCGATCAGGTTCCGAGTGGGCACGGGGGTTCCCACTGGATACCCATGCATAACGTCGGTCTCGATCTCGGAACTACGCACACGGTCGTCGCCCATCACGGCCAGGCGCTCGCGGTCGCGAACGCGGCGTTGGTTCCCTCCGTTGTCGCCTACCCCCCCGACGGACACACCCTCGTCGGTGCGCGCGCGCGACTTCGGCGACCCGTCGATCCCGAGCACACGATCGCCTCTGCCAAACGGGTGATCGGACTCCCCTTCGGTGCCGGACGACGCGACCAGTTTCAGAGCTACTTTGGTGCCGAACTCGTTGCGGCCGAAGGCGGCGGATACGGATTTCGCACGCGACAAGGCATTGTGATCCCCACCGAGATTTCGTCCGAAGTCGTCGCACACGCGCTCGATCGCGTTGGAATCACACCGGAATCTCTCGACAGCGTGGTTGTCACGGTCCCCTCCTCCTTCGGTCTTGGCCAGCGCGCCGCCACCGTCGAAGCCGTTCGCCGCGCAGGGGTGCGCCGCGTAGGTCTCATCGAAGAACCAGTCGCGACCGCACTCGCATACCTTCAACGTTCATCGCTTCGCTACGCCGCGGTGTACGACCTCGGCGGCGGAACCTTCGACGTCGCCGTCGTCGATTGCCTTCGTCATCCTTTCACCGTCCGGGCGCACGTCGGCGACCCGACCCTCGGTGGCGACAACATCGATCTCGCACTCGCGTCGCACATCGCCGACAACGTGCTCCAGCAGCATCGCTGGGATCTCCGCAGTGAACGCACGACGTTCAACCGCCTTCTTCACGCGTGTGAATGGGCGAAGTGCACGCTGAGTGAACATACCGAAGTCGAGCTTCCCCTCCACGAGATCGATCCTGCGGCACCTGCCGATCTTCCCGCAGTCATGATCACGAGAGCTCTTCTCGCGTCGATCGTCACCCCCCTCATCCATCAGACCTTTGCGCTCTGCGACGATGTACTTTCGCAGGCCGGTATTCGCGCGACCGATGTCCAGGCGGTGTTTCTCGCCGGCGGAAGCTCCCGCCTGCCAGGCCTTACCCACCGCGTCGAGTCCTACTTTCAAAAGCGCCCGCGCCAGGACCTCAATCCGATGCACGTGGTCGCGCTCGGGGCGAGCTACGCGGTGAGCCGACCGAACCTCTGCGAGCTTCTCGATCTTCCGGTGTCCCGGCGGCAGTCGCAGCCCGAGTTCCGCATGAAAAATCCGTAGGGTTTCCCAGCGTTTTTTGATGCGATCTGGGCGATCGCACCTCGAAGGAAAGCGCGATCGGACGCGTCGCGGTGGCCGGGCGATACTTGCCAAAAGCCCAGGAAATGCGCTTGGCACGGGGGCTGCTCTGGTGCGGCCTATGCAACGCACCCTATCGCTGCTCGTCTTCGTTGGCCTCGCTTGTGGCGACCTCGGTGAAGCGGCAGATGTCGCCGGCGCCTACACCACGAACCTCACGTACGGATCCAACGAGTGCAATCTCGATGGCTGGAACGAAGGAAACGAACTCAGCGCCGTCCCCCTCACAATCCTGCAATCCGGAAACGCGATGGAGGCCGAGGTCGGCGGCGGCGTCGGCATCTACCTCGACGTGGTGGTTGGGTCACGGGTGTTCGAAGGCATCGTAACGGGAACCTTCGTCGACGGAACGCTCCGCGGCGAGCGGCGCTTCAACTCTGCAGGATGCGAGTTCACGGTCAACGGTGATCTGGAAGTGCGAGTCGAAGGTGACTTTCTTTCGGGCGAGGTTCGCCTTCGTCCTTCCACCGACGGTGGCCTTGGCTGCTCGCCCTTCGCGGGCTGCATCAACCGGGTCACCCTCAACGGCGCACGCTGACCGATCAGCGCTCGAAAAAAACGCACCAAGATGGAGAGCGCAGCGGGGGTCGCATTTCCATGCACCGAATTCTCAGCGCGCTTCTGCTCCTGACCTCGTCGACGGCGTTTGCCGATCTTCCTTGCCGAGAAGGCGGGGTTGTCGCCACCAACGGCAGTGCCCGGGTTGTGGCTTCCGCCCACGGATGTCGCGCGTTTCCAACGGCGTCGTTCACTGTCGAAGGGCAGCGCAGCTATACGATCGCGTCTCTCCCCGGCCACCATCGACTTGTTGTTTCCGAGACCGGGCGAACCCTGATCCTCCTTCCACAGCATCTTCGTGCAGGCGCTGGAGAACTGGTGGTCTATCGCGACGGCTACCGACTGGGCGCGTTTCCCCTCGCGGAGATCCTGGGGGCCGAACACCGCGCGGTGAGCGAAGATCGCTTCGTGACCGTGGGGATCGAATCCACCACCTTGGTCGTCACGGACGTCGACGGAACCGAGCTTCACCGGGCTCACCTTCGAACCCTGCCCTACCGGGGCTAGAGCACATCTCAAAAATACCGTCGCCGCTTCGCGGCACGAACACGCGGTCCAGCCCCCTCTTCTCACGCTCAAAAATGCTCGGCATTTCCTCGACTCGCAGATGCGCTGGCTCACGCCCCCGAGCCACGGATCGACTGACGGTATTTTTGAGATGTGCTCTAACGCTTCTTCGCGAGCGCCGCAATCTCCGGAAGGGGAGCGCGCGCACGTCGGAGTCGGTGTTGCACGCCCTCCGGCAGGCGCACGAGCACGTCGGCGTAATACGCCTGGTCGTCCTCCGACCACAAGCCGCCCTGGGTGGCGAACGCATAGTCCGCGCGAACGATCTCTTGAAAGCCCATCGCCCGCGCCGCGTCCTCATCCACAAATCCGCGTGAGCTACGCACCTGGTAGGTCGGGGCGAGGAGGGCGTTGATTCGGGCGCGCTCCTCTTCGGAGAGACGCGCTTCCC
>JBCDAA010000382.1:0-8600 GCA_039186435.1 Myxococcota bacterium
AAGAGCAGTGCTACTACGGCACGGATCCCGAAAACCCGGACACGGATGGGGACGGCGTCGACGACGGAACGCAGTACGGCACCGGCTCCTCCTCGGGGAGCGTCGGCGGCCTTGAGTCGAACGGACGCCTCGCGGACCAGCTGGCGCGGCGCGCGATTCGCCACACCCGCATGACGCCGCAGCACCACACCGCCGCGCTCACCGACCCGGTCCTCCTCGAGGAACTCATTGCGGCGCTCGAACTCGAAGGACGCCAGCGCGTGGTCTCCACGCCGGCCGATCTTCCGAGCCTCACGAACGCCGCGAACGTTCTCGCCTACGACTTTCTCGACGGGGATGCGGTCGCGGCGTCGGTCCTGGTGGTGGAAACCGAAGGCGAGCTCTACGAGCACTCCAAGGCGCTCTGCGATCGCGCGGGAGGTTCCACGCTTCTCACCGTCGGTCCCTCGAATGGCTTTCTTCGCGCCGCGTTTCGCCACGGCGAGGAGGCCACGCTCGACCACGCGGTGGAGTTCAAACTCTACGCGGAAGGGGACCGCTTTCGCCGTGAGGCCCACTGGCTCTCGGAGCAGTACGCGGCGCCAAGCGAGACCCAGGCCGTCCTCAACGTTCAGTTCTGGGGGCGCCGAAGCGCGGATGTCGCCGAGTTGGTTCAGGCCTTCGAGGCCGCGCTTCAGGAGCGTGACCTGCTGCGAAACCCGCCTGGCGTCCTCGACGAGTCGTCCCCCGACGCCATCACCCGCGGCGCCATCCTCAGCGCACCGACCGTCGCGATCGCGAGCGCCACGCTTCTCGGCCGCAGCCTCGACCTCACGGTCACGCGCTTTCACGGTGCGGAGCGTCCGATCGATCTTCACATTCGCGGGCTGCGCGCCAACGGCGAGCGCCTCGACACGCATCACGAGCTCCTCGCGGTCGCGGAGCCGACGCCCCTTCATCTCGACGTCGGTCTTTTGGCGGAAGCCACGGTGGACGTCTACGAGGACGACACGCTCGTCGACCGCCTCTGGATCTCCGACGGAGCCTGGGCGCCCTTCGACGACAGCCTCTGGGGTGGCCGCTCCGAGGTCTCGGGCTTCGATGCGCGGTGTCTTGCGGAAGCGCATCATCGCGACGGCGGACTTCCCTTGTCCGGCTGCGCCCACATCGATGCCGTCCAGGTCGACCAGTTCGCCGGGGTCGCCCGCCACATTCCCCGCGGGATCGACCTGGACGGCTTCACTACGCTCTCCTTCTGGTATCGCAGCGACCGCAGGGTCCGCGTTTGCCTGGAAGACACCCAGGAAGGAAGCCAGCACTGCCGCACCCTCGCCGCCGCACCGGAAGGACGAGACGCCGACGTCGGTCTCGGCGGCCTTGCGCAGGTAAGGCTCCTTCAGTTCACGCAGTCGAAGCCGGGACGTCTCGAGGTTTCCGGCGTGCGTTTTCACGACGTTGCACCCTCCTCATCTGGCTGCAGCGCCGCGGGCTCCGCACCTGCGCTATCCTTGCTCTGGGGAGTCGCGATGCTCTGGGTTCGCCGCCGGAACTTTTAGGCATCGCGGGGGTCCCACCGTGCGGAGGGACCATGCGAATCGCAGCACTCGTCGTAACACTCGTCGGCGCTACCTCAACGGCCCACGCTTTTTGTGGGTTCTACGTGGGTAGCGCCGACGCTCGACTTACCAACCACGCCACCGAAGTCGTGCTGATGCGGGAGGGCACACGAACCGTGCTCTCCATGCGCAACGACTACCAAGGACCCCCGGAGAACTTCGCGATGGTGGTGCCCGTGCCGGTGGTCCTCGCGGAAGAGAACGTCAAGGTGCTCGCCGCGGACATCTTCGACCGCGTCGACCGTTTGAGCTCACCGCGCCTCGTCGAATACTGGGAGCAGGATCCCTGTCGGCAGGAACGGGACGGGATGATCGGCCTCGGCTCCCTCGGAACGATCGGCCACGGCGCGGGGGGCGGTTCCGGCGCAGGCTACGGCCGGGGCGCGCAAGTGAGAGTCGAAAGCCGCTTCGTCGTGGGGGAGTACGACGTGGTGATCCTCAGCGCCGCCGACTCGAACGGACTGGAACGCTGGCTCCGCGCGCACCACTACCGCATTCCGAGCGGCGCAAGCCGGGCACTTCGCCCCTACGTTCGCGCGGGCATGAAGTTCTTCGTCGCCAAGGTCAACGTCGAGCGCGTCACCTTTGAAGACGGCCGCGCCAAGCTCTCCCCCCTTCGCATTCACTACGACTCCGAAGACTTCTCGCTCCCGGTGCGCCTCGGCATGTTGAACTCCTCCGGTTCGCAGGACCTCGTGGTGCACGTTCTGGCGCGCGACCAGCGCTACGAGGTGGCGAACTATCGAAACGTCACGATTCCGACGAACCTCGAGGTGAGCGACGCCACGCGCAACGGGTTCAGCGAGTACTACGAATCCCTCTTCGAGCAGGTGACCCGGCAACATCCGCGAAGCGTGGTCACCGAATACGCCTGGCAAGCGATGGGCTGCGACCCCTGCCCCGGTCCGGTGCTCTCGGCGTCGGATCTGATGACCCTCGGCGCCGATGTCGCGATTCAAGGCATGGATTCACAGCCGCCGCTGCGAGGGTCACGCGTTCGTTCGACGACGCCCGAGGTGCGCGGCGACCTGAACGAAAACGTCGCCCGGCGAATCTTGCGCCGCCACTCGAACGTCATCCGGTACTGCCACGAAAGGCAGCTTCAGCGCACGCCTGGCCTTCAAGGCACGCTCGTTGCGGAGTTACAAGTTCGAGAAGGGCGAGTCACCGCCTCTCGCATCACGGACTCCACAGTTGGAAACGCAAGGGTGGAGGGCTGCATCGCGCGACACCTCCGCCGTGTGCGCTTTCCAGCGGATACGGGGACGAACGTCGTCCGCTATCCCATTCGCCTAGACGCGACGCCACGACGCTTTGGCAACGCGGGTCCGCTTCAGAATTTTGTGCTGACACGCCTTCACTACCGCTACGGTCAAAACGACCTGGGTCAGGACCTCGTCTTTAGTCCGGCAGCGCCCATCGTGGGGGGTCGCGAGATCACGAGCGCGAGCGGCGCCCTCGAACAAGGCGCACAGCAGAGCTCCGCGAACAACTTTCAGGGCCGCTACATCATTCGGCATCCGTGGGAAGGCGAGATCGCGTGCAGCAATCCAGTCCGCGGCGTCTGGGGCGAGCGCGTGCTCGGCGCCGCGGACCTCACCGAGCGAGCGTCGCAGCTCGCCTCCGCGAAACCGGAGGTCGACAAGGCGGTAGAAACGCCGATCGCACTCGCGGGCACCTGCAGCGCCGGCGGTGGCGCAACCGGCGCGCTCCTTCTTGCGTTGGCGGTGATCGCGCGACGAAGGCGCATGTAGGTGTGATGGTCACATTCGCGCCCTGGTGAGGAATGCATGTGGTGACGCGTGCATGTGGTGATGAGTGCATGTGGTGATGAGTGCACAGCGCGGCGCGGATGTCCTGGCGCACCCGGCGCGCATGCGTAACCGAGTGCGCACCCACAACAACGCGTTCGCGTTTTTCGAGGCTCGGTGCCTCCACACCTTCGCACCGACGCCCGGCATGGCCCCTGCTCTCTTCCCGAGCGGAGGTACTCATGCGCTTAACTTCGATTTTCGATCGCTCCAACGAACTCATCCTGCTGACGATTCTCTTGCTCGGCTTCGGCTTCTGCAGTGAAGCCGAGGCGCAGCGTGGCGCCCCCCTCGACGGGGAAGAGATCGGAGCCTGGGACCACTTCGAACTCTCGATGGGTTTCGTCGGCGGGACGCGTCGCTACGGCGAGCTCACCTACAATCGCTCTGCGCAGTACGAGGAGTGGCTCGACGAAGGGCCCTTCGAAAACGTTAGCGCCCTCGGCCTTCGCTACGACCTTCGACTGGTCGTGTCCTACGTGCGGATGACCGTCGGGGTCGACATTCCCTTTGCGAGCTTCGACTCCTCGCAGACGGTCATGATGCTCGACGGGAACGAAACGGCGTTGACCAAGATTCGCGGCTGGGACCTGCGCTTCGGAATCGGCGCGGAGTATCCCTTTGGCGCCGTCGCACCCTTCCTCGATCTGATCGGCGACGTGGCCTTCGCCAAGGCGACCTTCGTCACGGGGACGCGCGACGACACGATTTCAGGACGTGGTTTCGGCTTCGCGCTTCGAGGCGGCATCCGCCTTCACCTACGCAAATGGTTCTTCGCCGCCGCGAGCGCCGAACTTGGACTTGTCGGCAGCACCCGGTGGGGCGCCGAGCTCAGCGTGGGCTTTGCGATCATGTGACCTACATGTAGGCGCCACACGCCGCCAAAACAACGGAGGGAGGCGACGAACCTTGCAAGGGTGCAGGGGTCATGGCGCGCCTCCTCTCCGTCCTTCTTCTTCTTTGGGCCTGCGAAGGCACAATTGGCGAGCCGGAGTCAACGCTACCCGCGATTGAGGACCCCGATTGGGACCCGCGGCCGGAGCTGCCGACCGCCGAGGAGTGCGCGAGTCGCGACGTGAGTGTGGGACGCACCGCGCTCCGTCGCCTCACCACCGCGCAGCTAAAAAACACGTTTCTCGACGTTCTTGAAATCGGCGCCCTTCCCGCCTCGGTGGAAGCGAAACTCCTGGAGCTTCCCGACGGACGCGACGGCGGGTTTGACTCGACGGCCGGCGCGCCCAGCACCGAAGTGCAGCGGAGCTATCTCTCCATCGCCGCCGATCTCGTGCCCGTGGTGGTCGCGGACGCGTCTCGATTCGTCGACTGCTCCCTCGCCGAGGAAGCCTGCGCCGCCGAGCTCTTCACGGCTCTCGGGCGCCGCCTCTTTCGGCGGAGTGTGACGGACGACGAAATCGCCGAGTACACCGCGCTCTACCGGGCGTTCCTCGCGAGCGATGGAGCGAACGTCGCCACCGAAACGGCCCTCACCGCGATGCTCGCCTCCCCACATCTCGTCTATCACGCCGAGCCCGTGTGGGAGGATCGACGCGACGGAGACACCCTCGCGCTTCAGCCCTTCGCGCTGGCGAACCGGCTCTCGTACTTCCTGTGGAATAGCGCGCCGGACGCCGCCTTGCTCGATGCGGCCGAGCGCGGCGACCTCGACACCGAAGAGGGCATCACAGCCGAGGTCGAGCGGATGCTCGGCGACTCTCGAACGCGTCGCCAGCTTCGCAACTTCTACCGCCAGTGGCTTCACCTCGAAGGCGTGGAAGCGCTCATTCGCGACGACGAAGCCTGGAGCCCCGAGCTTCGCGACAAGCTGATCGAAGAGGCCTTCGCGTTTGTGGAAGACGTGATGACGAACGGCGACCACACCTTGGCCGAGCTGCTCACCGCGTCCCACACGATCGGCGACGAAGAGATCGCGGCCCACTACGGCGCGGACGCCCCGGGGCCGGATGGCCGCATCGAGCTCAACCCAGAGCACCGCACCGGCATTCTCACCCACGCCGGAATCCTCGCGGAGCTCGGTACGGTCTTTCCGGAGATTCACCGCGGCGCGTGGATTCGCAGCAACTTTCTCTGCGACCCGCCGCCGCCGCCGCCGGGTGAGCTCGAGCTCGATCCCGAGGTGCGCCGCCTCGAAACGGAGCCCTGTCAGCAGTGCCACATTCGCATGGACCCGATCGGCTTTGGCTTCGCTGGTTTTGACAGCCTGGGTCGCTTCGACGCGGAGCTTGCGAGCGCCGCGCCCCAGCCGACCGTGAACTCGCCGGACGGCGCGCTCGATCCCAGCCTGGTCGGTACCTTCAACTCACCGCGCGAACTCGCGGAGCGCCTCGCGGCGAGCCCGGACGTCGAAGACTGCGTTTCAATGCAGTGGTTCCGCTACGCCTTCGGTCGCTGGGAGTCGGAGGACGACGCCTGCGCGGTGGTCGCGATGCAGGAAGAGTTCACTCGTTCGGGCGGCGATCTTCACGCCCTCGCCGGAGCCCTCGCGCGCTCGGTGGCGTTTCGCATGCGCTCGACGGATGCGCTGTCAGGAGAAGAACGATGAGCGTGGGTCGACGAAGGTTTCTTCGCTCTGCTGCTGCCGCGGGCGCCGGCGCGATGGTGCTTCGACCTGGCAGCTGGTGGGGCCGCGCCCGTGCACAGACCGAAAGCAAACCCAAGCTGATCATTTTCGCGAGCTCGTCCGGGCACCTGGTCGGACCGACCGGCCGCGCGGGCTACGAAGGATGGCTGCCTTCCTCCCTTCACGAAGGGAACGGGCTTGCGGAAGCCGCCGTGAGTGCCGCGGCCCTTCCCTACATCCTCGAGCCTCTCGAGCGCCACGCGGATCAGATGCTCGCGATCGACGGTCTTCGCGGAAGCCAAGGCGTCGGTCCTCATCAGCAGGCGCCTGTGATTTTGACCGGCGGCGGCATTCGCAACGACGAGGCCCCGCGCGCCGCCGGGGGCGACGGAGACTTCAACGCCGACAGTCGCTCGATCGATCAGGCCATTGCGGAAGCGATCGGATCGCGCGTCCTCGGTCTCGCCTTTCGCTTTGACGGGTTTCAGCGAGGCGAGGGCTACCTTTCGCACACGAGCTCTGGCAACGCGTTCATTCCCATTCAAAACCACGTCGAAGCCCACGAGCGAGTCTTCGGCAGCGTGATGCCGGAAGAGCCGGGCGTCGACACCGGGGCAGAACGACAGCGACGAATCCTCGAGACCCTTCGCGGGGACGTCGGGCGTCTTCGCGCGCGACTTCCGCGAGGCGACCACGCCACCCTGGACGAGCATCTCCGATCGATCGCCTCGGTCGAAGCCGATGTGATGGACCCCGCACCGCGGGTCCCGAGCTGCATGCCGCCCACCGCACCCGACACGTTCGACGCGCGCGCCGACGCCAACGTACCGCGCCTTCTCCGAAGCTATTTTCAGACCATGGTGCACGGCATGGCCTGCAACTACACGCAGGTCGGGTTCATCCAGGCCGGCAATCTCGAAGGCTCCAACAAGCCTCGTTGGGATGAGTTCGGCCTGAGCACCACGTTCAACGAGCACGCGATCTCGCACAAGTTCATGGGCCAGGACGGTGCCGGTTCCAACGGCCTTTCGCAGGAGGACGCGATTCGTCTCGCCCTCGGCGTTGGGCGCACCTACTCGTCGCTTCTCGCGGAGCTTCTCGACCTTCTGGAGACCACCCTCGAGCCCGACGGCACACCGATGTTGCGCAACACGATCGTGCTGCACGTCAAACCGATGGGCGAAAACCACAAGAGCGATCACCTCTTCTGGCAGATGTACGGCGGCCAAAACCTCGGGATTCGAACGGGGCGTTTCCTACGGCTAAGCCGCCGCGATGGGGAGGACCACTACGTCAACGATCTCCACGTGGCCCTCGCGCGGGCGATGGGCGCAACCGACATCACGAGCTTTGGTCGAAGGGGACAGAACCGAACGCCCCTCGATTTGACTTAGGTCCTGTGGAACCCGGGGGGGATTTTGCGTTTACTCGCTCCACTTTCCGCGAAGCCGGTGAATCGTCGGCTCGGAAAAGGTCGTGTCGTCGACGACGTAGACGGTCTTGCGGCCGTTGGCCTCCCCCTCACAGGAACCGTTGTCGACGAGAACGCCGAGCGCTCGCTGCACCGTTCGCAGCGGCACCTGCATCTCCTTGGCGACTTCCTTCGCCGTCGCCCGACCGCCGCGTCCTGCGAGAAACGTGAGGATCCGATCTTCGAGGGTGCGCTCGCAACGCGGGTCCGGGACCGCAACGGGGTCGCGAACGCGCGCGCGAATGAAATCCCGGTCGCTTTCGACGCCGATGTGTTCGTGAGCGCGGCGCATTCGATGGATCAGCCCCCGGAGAAGTTCGTCGTGCCCCGCGTCCTCGCGATGAAATCCATACACCGCCCGAAAGAACGAAAGGCGAGGACAGCCCTCCCCCGCGAGAAGCAACACGCTGAGCGCTTCGTGAAGACGGCGCGATCGACTCGACGCGGAGATGCGCTCCACGTCCGGCAACGCGTTGAGGCCTGCGCGAAGAACGCGCCGCGGCCGCTCGCCAGGAATCGCAACCACCGACGCGAGGCACAAGGGATCGGTCGGAGGATCGCGGAGCCCAAAGGGAATCTCATTCGACGTCCCAAAGACAAAGGGGGACGCGACCGGGGGCACATCCCCTTTCACCGCAAGGAGCGAACGATAGGCATCGAGCTCGACGCCCCAAAGAGGCGGCGCATCGTTTCGAAGGCCCGCCGAAGTCGCCCCCGCAAGCGTTTGCTCCAGCTCCACCCAGGGCTTCCAGATCGCAGGGACCACGCGCGCGAGAGCGTCGAGAATTCGAATGGCGTAGTGGGCCATTCCGGTCGCCCGGCGCACCCGCGCCAGCACGAGATTCGCGAGGTACTCGCCCTGAAGAACGCCTTCGCTTGCCGCGATTCGCGAGGCGCGACGGGCGACCTGTGTCGCCCTCTCCAAGTCGCCTGCAGCGAGCGCCGCCAGGGCGTCCTGGGTCTGCCACTCCACCCCCAGGGAAGGATCGAGTTGCCGCGCCGACTTCAGGTCGACGTCGGGTGCCGTCACGCGGGAACGAGCGAGAAGCGCATTCCAGCGGCGGCGAAGCGCATCGACCACCCGTGCGAGCGGGTCCTCGCCCGCGATCGCTTCCTCCGCGGGCGTGAACGCGAGGACGGAACGC
>JBCDAA010000383.1:0-8586 GCA_039186435.1 Myxococcota bacterium
ACCACGCGGCCGAGGAGTTTTCGAAGTCGCTGCGCCCGCGCGAGGGGAAGGGTTCCAAGGATCTTGCCGAGCGCACGCTCCGCGGCTGTTCGAAACGGTCCGGGCTCCGCTACCGCGAGCTGCACCGCCAAGCCGAGGAGTTCGTCCAGACCGAGGTCCGCCCGCCTTGGCGAGGTGTCCACGCGAAGCCCGCCGCCCGGCCCTGCGTCCGCGTGAATCTGAATGCCGCGCTCCCGAAGAGTCGCGAGGTCGCGGCGAACCGTTCGTTCGGACACCGAAAGGCGCTCCGCCAGCTCCGCCGCCGTGCAGCTTCGGCCGCGAAGCCACCCAACGATCGCATCCTGGCGGTCCCGGGGCGTCACTTCCTAAACGTAGCAGCAACCCTGACGAGTTCTGACAGGGATGCGCCCTAGGTTCGCCCGCAACAGGAGGTGTCATGAGCGAAGTAATGGAACTCGTGAAATTTCGAGTGACGAAGGAAGCCAGCCCGAAGGCGATCGCAGAGGGTTCGCGGGAGCTCACCGACTGGGCGCGCGGTCAGCCGGGCTTCGTCAGCCGGGTACTCGTGGGTCCCGACGAGAGAGGAACCTACACGGACATCGTTCGCTGGAAGAGCATGGAAGCGGCAAAGGCCGCCGCGGACGTCATGCCCACGGTGGATTCGCTCAAGGGATTCATGACGCTCCTCGACATGACCTCGGTCGAGATGGCGCACGTTCCCGTCGTCAACGGGAGCTGAGCGCCTCGCGGCGAAGGCGGTTGACCTCGTGGTCGGCCGCCCGCGTCGTTTCCGGGAGCCGATAGGTTGCCGCGAGCTTGAGCACCCAGTCACACGCCGTTTGCGGGCAAACGCGATGGCCCACCGAGACGTAGACCGGCTTCACTCCGTTCTGGGTTCGAAGCGCATCGCCGAGATGCGCGCCGTCCACGACAATCGGCGTGCGACTTCCGCGGGCCTGTTCAAGAGACGGCTTCGCGCCGAGAAGGAGGTTCTTCGCGCAGCCGATCGCCGGGAGATCCAGGAGCACGCCTAGATGGGCGGCAACCCCGAAACGCCGAGGGTGCAGAAGCCCGTTGCCGTCGCAGACGATGAGATCGGGAGGCTCGCTAAGCTTCGAAAAACAGGGTAGAAGCGCCGGCAGCTCCCGAAACGAAAGGCATCCCGGAATGTAGGGAAAGGCGTCTTTGCCCTCGTGGGTCGCGACCTCGACGATCTCCAGGGTGTCCGCCGAAAGCACGGTGACGGCTGCCCAATAGCGATCTCCGTCCGTTTCGTAGGCGACGTCAGCGCCAGCGATCCGACGAACGCGCCCCAGCCGATCCTCACAGACGACCTGCGCCGCGAGCGCTCGCTGAATCTCGCGCGCTTCGGTCTCGCGGGTCGGCCAATCCACCGTCACGAGTTAAGACCGCTTCTCCGAAAGGAAAGTCAGTCAGAAGGGGACGCGAAGGCCCGCCTGCGCGATCAGGCCGTTGCCAAAGCGGTTCGTGTTCCAGATGTACTCGAAGGTGATGTCGAAGGTCGCGCGCCGAAAGACATCCAGCGCCGTATCGGAAAGAAAGTCCGCGCCGAGCAAGAGCTGAAACCCAAGGAGGTTCGAGTGGAAGGTGCTCATCTTCGGATCGGCGGTCACGAACGCCTCGTCAGGCGTGTCCTGCGGGTACGCCTCCGAGTAGAAGAACGAGCGCCGCTGCCGGTAGTGACGCCAGCGCACTCGCAGATGCAGAAAGTCGGCGAGCTCCTGGTAGATCCGGATCTCCGGCGTGAGCGCGGCGATGTCCCAGCTGTCGAGATACGCCCGGTAGATCAGATGCACCGACGAACGGGTCGCTCGGATGTGGCCGGCCAGGCGACCCGTCACGGTATGGCGATGCCTTGTTCCCGGATGGCTCTCCGGACGAAGAACATCTGCCACCACAACCCGGCGGTAGGCGTTCGCCAAAAACCCGTTGAGATAGCCGTATTGATAGGTCAGCTGCGCATAGACCGACGGGCCGAGGAGCTGCTCCCAGCCGACGGATAAGGCGAGCGCGTTGAAAGACTCGTTGAAGCCGCCCGCGCTCGTACCGCCGTCGGTCATGGGCCGCGCGCCGCCTCCGGCGCGAAGGCGCTGCCGAATCTCGTCGTGGAGCACGTACACGCCAAAGCGAAGCACGGTGGATCGATCGTTGAGGGAAAGGGCGCTGTTGATGCCGCCGCCGATGGAGACGTAATCCGGTTCGCGACTCACCCGAAAGGACGCGTCGAGACTGAGGTCCGCTCCGCCGAGGTTGAACTCGTAGCCCATGCCGAGGGAGCCCTCGTGGCGAATCTCGGTGAAGCGAATGTCCTCGATGACGCCGGCGGCCTGGCTCGCGCTGGTGATCGAGTCGACGACGTAGTCGCCGTGAAGACGAATGCCGTCCGGGGATTCGAGGGAGCCACCGAGCGTGGGGGAGACGACGCGCGTCGATCGCTCCCAGTAGTAGTTGCCGCGCAGCTCGACGTTCCCCGTCCAGGTTCCCGACGCGCGATCCGCTCGGACCGTCGGAACCGCAAACGCGAGCGCGAGCACGCAGAGCGCGCAGGCTCTAGTTGCAGCCGCAGCCGCCACCGGTGCTCCCATGCCCGCCGGTCGCGCCTTCACGGGAGTCGTGAACGTGGGCGCGGAAACCGGTTTCCATGCCTTCGCGTTCGACGTCCATTCCCGTTCGCGTCTGATCCTCGCGCTCGTAGGGAGCGACGTGCACGCACCCTCCAAGGAGGATCAAACAAAGCAAGCTGCGGAGCATGGGCGGCAGTATGCGCGGACGGGTCTCAGTCGTCGAGCAGCTGTGCGAGCGAAACCACAGGCGCGAGCACTTCGCGACTGATCGCCCGCAGAACCGAGCTCTCGCGAATGGTGTCCGCCGCGCCCGGGCCAACCTCGTAGTAGAAGTCGACAAGCTTGCGCCCGACCGCGTTGCTGAGCAGGTACCGATCGCGGAAGCGTCGAAGCGATGCAATCTCCGACGCCATCGGCGTGCCGTAGGTTGCCGTCGCCACAAAGCAGGGCGAAACCGTCGTGAAGATGATCTCGGTCGTGTCGATCTCCCCCACCGCAACCGCACCGGCAGAGTTGCAGGCGTCGACCGCGCGCACTCCGATGAAGTAGTGCGTCTGGGGGTTCAAATGGCCGAGCTCCACGTCCACGAGCTGGCCGGTCGCTCCGTCCGTGGGAACGACCAGCGCGACATCTTCTAGGCTCGCGATCTTCGCTTCGTTGCCCCAGCTTCCGAAGGCCATGCCGGCCTCGTAGGGCTCCGTGGAGACGCGCACCTCGTAGCGGCCGATTTCGCGCATGCTCTCCGGCACAAAGAAGCGAACGTGGGCGTACTCCCAGGAACGCTCCTCGACGGGGAGCACCTCAAGGGCCTCCACCAGCGCCGGGGCGGTATCGAGGTCGCACTCGCCAACGCACTCACGTTCGGGTCCGCAGACAAAACCTGCGTCGCAGGGGTTCGCGTCGTCGCATCGCGCAAAGCACTGCGGCGGAGGATCGTCGCTGCCGCAGACGTTCGAAGGCACCACGCGGACCGTCAGGCGGTCGCCTCCCGCTGCGAGGAGTCGGTCGGCGCCGCTTCCCGGAGCGCCGCTCGCGTCGTCGGTGATGCTTCCATCCATCGATCGAAGCTCGCCGTCCTCCCCTTGCGCGGAGCCGTAGCCCTCGGGGGACGACGTCGAAAAGACGCCGCCGGACGCATCGAGACGAAAGGGAACCGCGTACACGACGGAGGGCTGGCCACGGTACGGATAGCCGTAGGTCTGCGCCCAGAAGTCCCAGTGCGCGCTTCCGCCGACCACCGGGGTCGGAAAGCGGGAGTCGTCCCAGTTGTCGTTGTAGTCACCCTCGACGTTGACCTCGACGTAGAGGACGTAGTCGCCGGTCTCCCATTCTTCGGGCGCGTCAAACTGGTAGGTGAAGAGTTCGCCGCCGGGCGGCGTCGCCATCGTCACCGCGTCGATCTCCGGCATCGCTGCGCGCGCGTCCTCATCGAACGCAAGGACATCGCCGTGGTCGGCGCCCCGCAACTCGGTCAGATCCCGACGAGGCGGATAGATCGACTCGGTGTTGAGAAGCCGCATCTCGACGCTTTCCCCGCGCTCGCTTTCGAAGGGCTCGGCGTATCCACGAGAGACGTCGGAGTCGCTCACGTAGCGACCCTTGTCGCTGTTGAACTGGCTTGCGCAGGTCACCGCATCGAGGGCGTCGCGCGTGGTCGTCGCCTGGTTGAACGAAAGGCAGAAGTAGTCGTCCGGCGACGCGTCGTTGCTCGTTCGCGACGCAAACCCTTCAGAGGCGCGATCCTGAAAGATGACGCGCTTGAACGCGTCCTGTGCGGAAAGGCGGCGATGCCCCCACACCGGAAGAACGCCTTCGCGACGTCCGTAGGGCCAGTGAAAACCGCTGTTCATCTGAAGCGCACCAGGACGGTTGCCAATGCCGCGGAAGGCGGTCGCCTCGGTCAGACGAAGCGTCTGAAGAAAGGTGCCGTCGGCGGTCTCCACCCAAACTGCGATCTGGGCCCGGTCGGTGGGCGCAAAGCTAACCTCAACGATGCGCTGCGCGTGGCCTGACGAAGTGCCGGCCATGCAGAGCATCGCGAAAGCGGCGACGAACATCCGTCCGCGAAGCATGGAGCAAGTGTAGGGGCATTCAGGGGGGGCGCCAAGGTAGCGGGCTCGGGCGAAATGATTGGAGTCACCGCCTCATTTCGAATCATACGGCGTGCGATTCACGCAGGAGAGCGATTCGAACCTCGGGCGTAAGTCGGGGGGCTTATGTTCCGCTACGCCTTCGCTTTTGCAGTCCTCTGGTCCTCCCTCGCTGCTGCGCAAGACCTCCCCTTGGGCGCGGAGACCCCGCCGCCTGAGCCTGCCCCTCGGCGGCGTGCGAATCCGCCCACCCGTTCTGCCGAAACACCGGCCTCGGATTCTGGGCTAGGCGACGAAGCCGGCGCGGACGAAACCGGCGAAACCGAAACCGAAGCCGAAACCGCGGAAACGGGCGAAGCCGAAACCACAGAGTCGGTCGCGCGGGAGCGTTTTCGCGCGGGGTCGGCCCACATGGAAAGTGGCGCCTACCTCGATGCGTACGCCGAGTTCGCCGCGGGCTACGCGCTCACCCGCCGGCCTCTCTTTCTCTACAACATGGGCCAGGCAGCCCGCCTCGCGCGCAATCGGGACGACGCGATTCGCGACTACCGCCGCTACCTCGAAGAAGATCCGAATGGAGCAGGCGCTGGCGAAGCGCGCGAGTGGCTTCGAATGATGGGCCAGCTCGAGGAGGAACCGGAAGAAGCGCAAACGCCGGTCGTACCTACGCCCGCCGAAGCTGCGGCCGCAGCGCCCCCCGAACCCGAACCGTCGTCTCCGCGCGTTCGCCGGGTTGTCCTCGCCACGAGCGCGGTCGTCGTCGCGGCGGTTGTCGCGGTCGTTCTTGCGGTCGTGCTCTCCGGGGGCGAGAGCCGTCCCCAGGGAACCTTCGGGAGCACCGTGCGCGCGCTTGGAGGGAACCGATGAGGTTTGCGTTCTTCCTCCTCGCCGGGCTACTCGCCTGCGATTCCGACGCGACGCTGGTGATGCTCCAGGTCGACCTCGCGCCGAGTTTGCGAACGACCTCCGTCGACGTGGAGATCGAAGTTCGCTCCGCCGACGGCGAGTCGACGACCCAGCGTGAACGCGTGGCTGGAACCGCGTTTCCCCTCTGCCTCGCGGTGGTTCCTCGCGGTGGGGACGCAAACCGCACCTTTCAGGCGACCGCGCGCGTCTTCGTAGGCGGCGAAGTTGTGGCCGAGACCGAAGTCGATGGGTTCTTCGACGAGGGCGTGGCCCGCACGATGCCGCTGCGACTCGAGGAGGGATGTCTCAGCGCAGCCTGCGACGCAGGAATGACCTGCGGCGCGGGGGGATGCACCGCCGCGCGCCGGCCTGCGCTCCTCCCCTTCGACGAAGAAATGTGCAGCCCCCAGTCGCCGGATGCGGGAGTCGAGGACGCCTGCATGCCGGTCGAAGAGATCTGCAACAGCGACGACGACGATTGCGATGGCGTCATCGACGAGGACTGCCGAGCAGATTGCGAAGCGGGCACCGCGGACTGCGACGACGACCCGACGACCTGCGAGACGGACGCGACCACAAACGACAACTGCGGCGGCTGCGGAATCGTCTGCGGCGAACTTCAGCGATGCGTCGATAACGCCTGCGCCGGACCGAGCCTTGAGTGGAGCCGCAGCATCGCCCTCAGCGACGCGATCGTGGCCCTCGACGACGACGCCATTGTTCTCGCTGGAGTGTACGAGACCGCCACGCGCATCGACGAGGTGGACCTCCCCGAACCCGAGCGCTTCGACGCGGTAGTCGGTCGCCTCGACGCCGAACGCGGCACCTTTTCGCGACCCTGGTATGTCCGCGGGCCCCGGAGCGAGTTCGTGCACGACCTCAGCATCGTTGGCGACCGGGTTTGCCTCGGCGGCTCGTCGACCTCGGTGGGGTCACGCCCGACCTTCGACGGCCAGGAAATGGCGACGCTTCCGCGCGACTTTCATCCCTATTTTGGTTGCAGCGACGGGGCGGGCGGCGCGTGGGTCAGCACGCAAATCACCGCCAGCGCGCACGCGACCGCTGAAAACGACGTCTTCGTCGGCGGACGCGGGGACCCGCCCAACTTTGGAGACCCTCTTCCGGGGCGTGCCGTCGGCTTCGGGGTGATCGACGAGCGCACCGGAACCGGTCGGTGGAGCACCGCCTTTGCGTTCACGCCGGTGGACGACTTCGACAGCGTCTTCGTCAGCGACGTGGACGCACGCGACGGCCGGGCATGCGCGCTTCTTCGACCGGAGCTCACGCCCTCGGGGACCTTCACCTACGAGGGCGAAGCCTACGAGGTCGACGACGACGACACCCTGGTCACCTGCTACGACGTCGCCGAGCGCGCGCACCTTTGGACGGTCCACCTTCGCGGCAACGGAAGCGAGCGCGGACGCCACATCGCGGTCGTCGACGATGGCGGCGTCGTGGTCGGGGGCGTCTTCGACGCGGATCTCGAGGTTGGCGACGAAGCCGTTCGCGCCACGGGAACCGCGACCAACGCCTTCTTGCTTGGCCTGACGAACGAAGGTGCAGTGCGCTGGCTCCGCACCTTCCCCGGGATGCGAAGCGCGCCGACCGACCTCATCGATCTCAGCGCCGGCGACGACATCGTCTACGCCATCGGCGCCGGACCCACCTTTCTCGACGTCGAACTCTCCACCGACGTGGACCTCGAGCGCACCCTTGGAGCGCTCGACCCGCTCACGGGCGACACACGCTGGGCGCGCCTGTTTCGCGGAAGCCTCGGCCTTCTTCGCTCCTCGGAAGTTGTCGCTCACGGAGACCGCGCCCTCGTGGTGACGGGCGTCGAGGGCGTTCTCACCGTCGGCGGCGTCGAACTCGCTACCTCTGACGACATCTTCACCCGCGTTCTTCTCTTTCTTGGAAGCGACTCATGAAACGGCTTTTTCTTCTTCTTTCTCTCGTTGGATGTTCGGGAGCGAGCGCGGGAACTCTGGGCGTCGAAATCGACACCTCGTCGCCGATCGAGGGCGCCTTTGAGCTCGAACTCGAGCTCACACGAAACGGCGTCACCACCGAGGTAAGGGAAACGCTGACCGCAGACGATCTTCCGTTTTGCGCAAGCGAAGAGGGGCGCCGCGGTGACACGGTTGTGGCGCGCGTCCGGGTTCGCCAGGAGGGAACGCTCCTCGGTGAGACCGCGGTGGAAACGTCGATGCCCACCGAGGGGCTACTTCGTTTGACGGTGGAGCCAGGCTGCGACCTATCGAGCTGCGCCATCGATCGCGTGTGCGGCGTGGGAGGCTGCACCGAGGCGCGGATTCGAGGCGCGATGGCCGGCGCCCGATGCGGAGGCGCGCGCGACGCGGGAGTACCGGACGCCTCGACGGACGCGTGCCTCCCTTCCGCCGAAACCTGCAACGGCATGGACGACGACTGCAACGGTGAGGCCGACGACGGAGAGGCCGGCGCAAGCTGCGAAGGGGGTCTCAACGCGTCGGGCGCCTGTGTCGCCGGCGCGTGCGATCTTCAGTGCGAGGAAGGGTTCGCAGACTGCGACGGGGAGCCCGGGTGTGAGGTCCCAACCGCCGAGGATCCCGCGAACTGCGGGGGCTGCGGCGTGAGCTGTGAGGGGACGCAGCGCTGCGTCGAGGGCGGCTGCGTCGGACCCGTCTTGCAATGGGCTTCGGCGACGCCCGACGACTCCTCGATGGAAGCTCGCGCGAGCGGTGATGGAGCCACGATTTGGCTGACGTATCGCGGCGGCGATTTTGGCGCGCTGTCGTTTCCGGAGCCGGAGAGCAACGGTCTCCTCCTCGGCGAGTTCGGCGAAGACGGCGTTCCGCAGTGGGCCTTGGTCGGCGACTCCCCCGAAATCGAATTTTCGACGGAGGTCGTCTCAGGGCCGTCGTTTCGATGCTTTCTCGCCTCGACCGGACGTCCCCTGATCTTCGATGGGGACACCTACAACGAGGACCACGAAGACTTCTGGGGATGCACCAACGCCGACGGGG
>JBCDAA010000384.1:0-8532 GCA_039186435.1 Myxococcota bacterium
AGCGCATCGAATGAGGATACTTGCGCTCTGCGTCCTCGTTGCGTGTGGCGGTACAGAGCGCCCCGAACCTCTCAAGCTCCAGGTCGCCTGCTTCGGGTGGGCGCCCGGGCCCCGCTGCTTCGTCGGCGATGAAGTGTCCCTCGTTGTTCGCAGCTCGCAGGCACCGTCCGCCCCGAACGATGTCGAATGGACGAGGTCGGGGGGCTCGTTCATCACGCGCACCACCCTGACCGAAACCCTCACGGTGCGCGTGAACGATCGGGAGGCAACGCTGGTCGCGGTGACCGATCCTCGCGGTGTTCTTGACGAAGCGCGGGCGCACCGCACCGCCGGCGACTACGAAGCCGCGCGGGCAGACCTCGCTCCGCTTCTGGATCACGAGCGCCCCCTCGTCCGCGCGCTTTCGCGAGGTGAACTCGGCCGCGTTGCGCTTCGGGAGGGCGAACACGAGGAGGCACTGCAGGCGCTCACGACCGCGTCTCGAGCGCTGCGCCAGCTGGGCGAGCTGGGCCTTGCGCGAAACGACATCGTCGCCGCGAGCTGGGTTGCGAGGGAGCGCCTTTGGCGACTGGACCTCAGCGCGGCGCTCGCGGCCGAAGCGATTCAACACGACGACGACATCGGGGCCGCAGTGCGCTCCCGCTATCACCGAGGCTCGACCGCCTACCAACGTGGAGACCTCCGAAGTGCCGCCACAGACCTGCAAGCCGCGGCGACCGAAGCGCGCCGGATTCGGCTCGACGTGGTCGCGGTACACGCGGAACATCTTCTCGCGGAGGTGCTCTTCGCTCTGGGTCGCGAGGCCGAAGCGTTTCGCGTCGTGCGAGAGCAGCCCCTTCACGACAAGGACTGCGCCGAAGGTTCGCACTACATCGAACTCAGCTCGCTGGGACTTCGCGCCACGAGTCCTCCGCCGGAACTCGATGGCTGGCTCGCCAAGGCTGCCGAGGACGAAACCTGCAGCACTCACGACCGGGCCGCCGCTACGCTCAACCTCGCGCTTCGGGCCCTTGCGCAAGGACGTCTCGACGATGCGCGGGCCGGCCTTACGCGAGCTCGCTCCTTCGACGACGGAGCGGTCATCGAGGAATGGTCCCTCGACATCGAAGGACGCGCGGATCTCGAAGCGGGCCGCGCTGCGGATGCCCTCGCGCACTTTCGGGAGCTACGTGATCGCGCGGCCTCGGCGCAGGCGATGGACGCGCAGTGGCGCGGGGCCCTTGGAGTCGCGCGCTCGCTTCGTGCGCTCGGTCGTCTCGAGGACGCTGCCGACGCGTACGAGGCGACCGAAGGCATCACGGAAGCGCTCCTTGTAGAGGTTGCGCTTGAGGGCGGTCGTCCTGGCTTTGCGCAGCGTCGTGGGGAGAGCGCCCGCGAGCTCGTGGACGTTCGCCTGGCCCTTGGTGAACCGGAGGCCGCGCTTCAGGCGCTACGCCGCGCGCGCTCTCGGGTCGTTCGCGGGGCCGACTTGCAGCAGGCGCTTCCCAACGCGCGAAGCGAGCTGCGACGAGAGGTCGACCGGCATCGCGCCACGGTTCTTGCGGACGCCGGCCCGGTCTGGGGCATGACGCTCGAGCAGCTCCAGACGTTTGAGCGCGAGCATGCGGGTGCGCGCGCGTCGCTGCGAGAGAGCATCGACGCGCTGGTGCGTCAGGCCGGCATCGCACGGTTTCGTCCACGTCCGCTCCGGGCCGGCGAAGGGCTTGTTGCGATTCACCAAGGGCGCGGTGGGGTGACGCTCTTCGTGGCGAGCGCAAGCGGGACCGTCGCTCACTCGCTCTCGGCGCTGCCGACCACGAGCGCCGAGCTGTGGGCCGAAGTGCTGCGTCATCGCGAGTCGACGCGCTGGCGTTTGCTCCTTGGCGGTCTGGCCGAGGATCTCGACGCGCACGCATCGCCCCGGCTCGGGGAAGCGAGCGCGGTCTACACCCTCGATCTCGAAGCGGTCGAAGACCCTGGGCCAGTGCGTACGGCAGCGCTCTGGGTCCCCGCGGGCGCGAATCTCGAAGGCGCACGCCAGGAGTCCGCAGCGGTTCGTGCGCATTTTTCCGAGCGCCGGATTGTCTCCACCGTCGAGGAGGGGTTTGCAGAGGCCTCGGTCTTGCATTTCGCAGGTCACGGACGACCCGCGGGCGGCGCGATTGAGCTCGAGGATCAAACGCTCACAACCTTTGAGATCCTTGCGCGCGAGCGAGTGCCTCGCGTCGTTGTCCTCAACGGTTGCGACACCGCGAGCGGTGAGATGAGCGTCGCCCACGCGTTCGTACTTGCGGGCGCGTCTTCTGTTCTTGCGTCCGACCAACCTGTGGCCGACGAGGTTGCAAGCGCGGTGGGTTTGGCGGTGCTCGCCGCGAACTACGATCTCGACGCGGTGAGCCGACGCCTGCGCGAGCCGGGACGCGAACGCTTTCGGGTGTTCACCCGCTAGCCGAGCATTGTTGAGCGTGAGAAGAGGCGGCTGGACCGCGTGTCGTGCCGCGAAGCGGCGACGGTATTTTGAGATGCGCGCCGGGCAGTTTGGACCGTTTCGATTGGTTCTTGTCCTGCCTGGGAGTTTTTTCGGAGGCCGATGTCAGGTTTGGGGGCGACGCGTAGAAGGCCCCATGTCGCGAAGTTCACGCGACGAAATAAGCACCTAGCGCTCGTTGAAAGACGAGCTGACATCCCGTAGGAAAGAACCATGAACCGCGCGTTGCTCCTTCTTCTCGCCGCCTGTTCTGTCGACACCGTCGGCTCCCACTCACAGCCTCTCGTCGGCGATCCCGTGTGCGTGGAGACTCGACGCGTCGGCATCGCAATCGGCCAACGCGCGTGTCCGACCGCGCGCGGTGATTGGACTGGGGCCGCACTCTTCGCGGACCCGAGCATCACGAGTCGTTCCGGAGATCCGATCTGTCTCTACGAGTTCACCGGCGCCGTCTACACCGCGAACGGTCTTCCGATGCTCTACGCAGACGTTGACGGCGACGGGCGTCGCGACCGTGTTCCGGGGGAAGACTGGACGGACCCGGACTGTCTGGCGGTCGAGGGCCTCACCTCCCCCGGCGACATCGTCGCCCCTTCGCAGCGCGCGACCTTTCACGCCCAGGCCGACCGTGTGTCCTCGTTCCCTTCGCCTTTCTTTGCGCCCGTGACCGTCGGCATTCTCGACTCCGCGGACACGCAGACCGCCCCGTCGTCGAGCGTGGTTGCTTCGGTGAATCCCCACGGTGAGCGCGTCGCGGAGGTTGCTCGCGATCTCGCGTGCGACGACGCGGGTCAGTGCGCGATCCAGTTCGTATCGACCAAGGTCCTGAACGAGGAAGGCGATTCGAAAGGCACCCTTAGTCGGCTCGCCCAGGCGATTGCGAACACCACGGGCGCACAAATTCTGAACCTCAGCGTTGGCTGGCATCCCCAGTTCAACACGACACCTTCGGGTACCGAGCGCGCTGCGGTCGAGGCCGTCCGCGCGGCGCTGAACCATGCGGTCTGCCAGGGAACCCTCGTCGTCGCCGCGGCCGGAAACCGCGGGCTCGACGTCGATGACAACACCGGCATGTTTTACCCCGCTGCGTTCGAAGACGAAGGCGCGTGGAGCTGCACCGCGAACCTCGCGAACGCGGTAGGCGCTCTCGATCTTGAAGACGACGACTCGCTTCAGTCACGGGACGCCGGCCAGCCGCAACTTGCCGCCTTCGCCGTCGGCATCACCAGTTCGGGCGGTTCGCACCCGTCGAATAGTGGAACGTCCTACGGCGCGGCCACGGTGAGTGGCATCGCGGCGCTAGCCTGGGCCCACGCGTCGCACCTCGATGCGAGCGCGGTGGTCCAGCGGATCTACAACACGGGCGTCTCCCTCGGGCGTCCGGCAACCAGCTGCGCTTCCTCGGCCGGGTGCCCAGACATACGGCGTCCGAGCGCCTGTCGATCCCTCAACGCCGCGCTGATGGACACCTGCCCGTCGTGCGCGCCGGCTACCTGTTCGCCGGTTTCCGCCGGTGGAGGTGTGATGGTCAACCCGCCGGCACCAGGTTCGTTTTCGGCTCCAGCGATCTCTGCGGTGCCTTTTACGCTTCTCAACACGCCCGGCTGTTCGAACGACATCTATGGCGATCCAGGCGACCCCCCTGCGATATCCTGCCCGAAGGAGTTCATTCCGGTGCATCCGGATGATGGCAACCCGGTGCCTCCCTCGGGGTGTGAGACGTGCTTGCTGACCTACAACCCGTACGCGGCGCAGACACCGTGGACGTTCCGCATTGAGCCGACGCAAGACCTCCAACAGGCGATTCTGAACAAGACCCTTGAGACGGTCACGATCGAGGTTGGGAACAGTAGCTATCACCTACTTTCCATCCTCAACAGCGCGGGTCCTCCCGACGAACACGGGTTCTTCCAGGTGGGGATGCCCAACTTTGTGGTCCCGTATGGAACGAAGAACATCTCGATCAACTTCGGGTTCGCGAACGAGGCCGTGGGTCCCGAGCCGGTCCACATCTACTACGAGTTCTAAACCCGTGGACTGATTCCTTCGTCGTGTCAGAAACGAAGGCGATGCCTCGAACGCCTATCGATGCATCGCCTTGTCGTTTTTCTTCTCCCGGTTGTCGGCTGCTACTGCTCCCACGAGGCCACAACGGCGGTGCTGCCGGACGCAGGCTCGCCGGACGCTATGGGAAATGATGGTGCGGAAGCCGACGGAGGGCCGCTGCCCGATGCGTTCGTACCGATCGACACCGGCGTCGATGCGCTTCTGGAGTCGCCCTGCGAATGTCACCCGCGCTCTCCGTGCGAAACCGCGACCTGTGTCGATGGCGCGTGCGCGTTCACGCCCCGTCCCGACGGCACGCTTTGCGGGGAGGGCGACTCCCTCTGCGTCTCCGGCGCGTGTGTCCTCCGCGGGTGCGGTGACGGATACCTCGGCGGTGACGAGGAGTGCGACGACGGCAACGACGATCCTGATGATGCGTGCGACGCGTGTGCCGCGCGAGCGTTTGGCGTGGACGAGGGGCCGGGCGTTTCCCTCCTCGCGAAGGGCCTGCCGGTCGCCGCTGCAAGCGAAGGCGAAGTGCTCGTCGTACTCCGTCGCGAACTCGAGGGCAGCGAGGTAATCGAGGCCCATCGTTTTGACCGCCGCGGCGTGTTCCTCGGCAGGAGCGACATCGGCGCGTACTTCGTTGGTGAGGTTCGCAGCGTTCATGTAGCCGGCACCGAGGGCGGATGGCTCGTCGGCTGGATTTCGGGCGGCGAGGGCGGTGCCCATCTTCGTTTTGTGGATCACGCCGGCGTACTTGGACCCCGTCAGGACGTGCACCGCGGCGCCGGACTCGCTCGAGAGCTGCAGGTGGGGGCGCGCCATGCGTTACTCACGTACACGCTGCCGGGCGAGCTCACACCGGTCCTTGAGATGGACGGCATCCGCCCGCGAGGAGAACGAACTGGGATGCCCATGCGCCTCGCAAGCGATGTTCAGCGGATCCGATTGCAGGAGCATCCGCACGGAGAGCGCGTCTTCGTGGGCGGCATCGACACTGAAAGCCGTGACCTGCTGCTGATCCGCACGGACGCAGCCATCGCCCGGATCGAGGGGCCTGTCAGTGAGTACGAACTTGACGCTACGGCCGAGGAGGTCGTCGCCATCGCCGTGGTGGCTGGGAGACGCGTGCGAATCTCCGGCGGCTGGCGAGGTTCTCTCGTGCGAGAGGAGTTCGACGAACCCGCGGAACACGTCCGGCTCGCACTGTCGCTCGAACGGGAGACCCACCTTTGGCGAGATGAGGATGGCTGGATCCTTCAGACGGAGTCCGAGGTCCCCGACGCCCTGCGCGATGCGCTTTCCACTCCGCGGGGTATCGATCGACTGTGGGTGCTCCACGATGACGAGGCGACCTGGCTACTCTGGAATGAAAACGGCCTGAGCCCCGGTGAGCGGGACGTGCGCGGCTTCATCTTTTACGCCCGATAGCTGGCGCGTTCTGCCGATACACCTTTTGCGTGGAGTCCTCTACGCTCGGCGCCATGCGGTCCTCGTCACGCGACTCCCAGGGCATGGGGCTTGCGCCGGAGAACTCGACCTCCGGGACGAGCGTTGCGTTTTCGGACCGCGTGCGGCTTTACCTCAAGGTCACGACGCTCATCAACGTTGCCTTCGCGATCATTGCGCTGACGGTTCGAATCTTTGGCCTCGATCCCGATCCGGAAGGCGCCCCTCTTCGACTCGCGCTAATTTGGGGAGTCACGGCGATCAATGGTCTCGCCTGGTTCGTGATCGCGCGCTCTCGCTCAAGTGTACGGGCGGCGCTCTTTACCGAAGCGATCGCAACGCTGGCCCTCGGGTATGCGTACTCGTCGATCATTCTCATTCTCGGCGCTCAGGTCGAACGCGCGGAGAGCATCGTCGCGATCCTGCTCGTGACGATTATTCTCGTACTTCGCTCGTCGCTCGTACCGAGTCCGGTGCTTGCGACGGTGGTCATCGGAGGGCTTTCGATCGCCATCCCTGGCGTTATGGTTCGCTACGCGCTTCCGGATCTCGCGTTCGTCTACCGTCTTTGGATGTGGGTGTTGGGAGGGGTGGTGGTGGCGGTGACGTCGGTAACCTCCGCCACGATCTACGGCCTTCAGCGGCGGATGCAGGCGGCGCGGCGGCTTGGGCAATACCAGCTCGATCATCGCGTGGGGCAGGGCGGGATGGGCGAGGTCTACCTAGCGACCCATTCGCTCCTTCAGCGACCCACCGCGATCAAGCTGCTCCGCGATGTCACCAGCGCTGCCGCGCGCGACCGGTTTCGGCAGGAGGTTCAAACCGCAAGCGGTCTCACGCATCCCAACACGGTCGAGATCTACGACTACGGTCGCACGCCGGATGGGGTCTTCTATTTTGCGATGGAGTACGTGGAAGGCGCATCTCTCGAGGAGGCGGTTCGCGCGACGGGGGCGATGCCCTCGGCCCGGGTCGTTCGCGTGCTCGAGCAGGCTGCCGGGTCGCTCGGTGAAGCGCACCGTCGCGGGCTCGTCCACCGCGATATCAAACCGTCGAACCTGATGCTCTGTGAGCGAGGCGGCGACTTCGACACGCTCAAGGTTCTCGATTTCGGATTGGTTCGAAATCTTGCGGACGCAGAACTCGAGAGCGGCGGTCTCACGGGTACCCCGCTCTATCTCGCGCCGGAAGCGATTCTCGATCCCAATGGATTCGTGCCCGAAAGCGATGTGTATGCCCTCGGTGCGACCGCGTATTTTCTGCTGACGGGACGTCCCCCCTTCGCAGAGGGCGACCTCATCGACGTGTTGAGCGATCACCTCGCGAGAGAGGTGGTTCCTCCGGAGACCGACGACCCAGTACTCGCCGAGCTCGTGGTTCGGTGCCTCGCCAAGGACCCGGCCGCACGGCCCTCCGACGCCTCGGATCTTCTTCACGCCCTCGAGAACTGCGAGGGTTTCGGCCGGTGGCGTCTCGACGACGCTCGCGCGTGGTGGGCCGAGCATCGCGAGGTTGTTCAGGCGGTACGCGGTGAGGCTTCCGCGGATTCGTCGCGCCGTTCGAAGTCGCCACGCACTAGCTGACTTCGTCGTATTGCGCCTGCATGGCTTTGCGGTAGCGCGCTTGAAGCTGCTTGAGCGTGATGCGTCGCGCGCGGAAATCGGCGGCGAGCTTTGCGATGGTGGGGGGAGGAACGCGCTGGGATGCTTGGGTGAGTTCCGGATGCGCGGCGAGCCCTACGATTCGCGCGCGAAGGTCGCCCGGAAGCAGGTTGTCGAGATACTCGAGACCCGTGCCACGCCGCGTTGCGTCGGGAGAGGTCACCGCGAGCAATGCCAGTCGCAGTGCTTCCGCGTCGCCGCCGATCGCCAGGAGGAGAAAGACGAGCTCCAGGCTCGGCGCGATGACGTTTCCGCGCGCGTCGAGGCGGAACGGCGACGCCTGCTCGAACTCGTTCTCGGAGCCGCTCGCTCGCGCCGGACGCCGAAGTTCACGACTCGCCTGCTGTCGCAACGGGCGCATTCGAGGGCGAAGGTGAGGCGCGCGGTCGACGACTTTCAGGAGAGCGAGGGCGCCGGCGCGACGCACGCGGAACTCGTCGGCTTCGAGGGCTTGGACAAGTCCCATGACGGTGCGCCGGCTCGGGACGCCGGCCAGGAGTTCTGCCGCTTGCACGCGGGCTACAGGGTTTTCTCGCGTAGAGAGCAGGATGTCGGTGAGCTGTCCAATTGCGCCGGGGGCGGTTCGCACGAGTTCATCCCACGCCGCGCCTCGCTCCGTTGCGGCCGTAAGAAGCGTTTCGCGGAGCGGCGTTGCGAGAAGGCGCGCGGAGACCCCGGAACGACGGGAAACCGTCTTGGGCGGCGGCGCATCATCGGCGCGCGAGGCAATGCGCGCGTGTACCTGAGCGAGGAGTTCCTCGCGATCCCGAGGTGTCGCGCTCGTTTGTGGCGAGGAGGCAAGGTCCGCGTTCCACGCGAGATTCTCACCACCCTCGACAAACGTCACCGCCGGAAGGGCAGGCGACGAAGGTGCGCCATCGGAAGCAAACGTCGTCTGAATCTGAC
>JBCDAA010000385.1:0-8522 GCA_039186435.1 Myxococcota bacterium
CTTCTTGGCGGCCTTCTTGGTCGACTTCTTCGCGGCCTTCTTGGTCGACTTCTTCGTGCTCTTTTTGGTCGACTTCTTCTTCGCGGCCTTCTTCGTGCTCTTCTTGGTCGACTTCTTCGTCTTCTTGGCGGCCTTCTTCTTTTTCTTCTTCGGGTTGGCGGCTTCGCGCTCACGCCGAAGCACCAGAAGCTCGCGCGCGCGCTCCGTGGTGATCGTCTTCGGATCGTCGCCTGTGCGGAGCGATGCGTTGGTCTCGCCATCGGTCACGTAGGGACCCCAGCGGCCTTCCTTCAGCACGATCGGGTTGCCGGACACATCGTCCGTGCCGAGCTCCCGAAGAGGCGGCGCGGCCTGCTTGCGGCGACGCTCCTTCGGCTTGGCAAAGAGCGCGAGGGCCTCCGCAAGCGTCACGGTGAAGAGCTGGTCCTCGGACTCGAGGCTGCGGTTGTCCTTGCCCTTCGTGAGATAGGGACCGAAGCGGCCGTTCTGGGCAAAGACGGTTTCGCCATCCTCGGCAACGCCCACCTCGCGCGGAAGCGACAGAAGCTTGAGGCCGTCCGCGAGGGTCACCGTCTCCGGCTCCATCGACTTCAGAAGGGACGCCGTCTTCGGCTTCTCCTTCTTTCCGCCAGCTTCGCCGAGCTGCACGTAGGTGCCGAAACGTCCCGCGCGGAGAAACACCGTGAGGCCCGACTCGGGGTCTTGCCCAAGTTCGCGGTCACCGCTCGGCGCGCTCAAAATCTCGACGGCCTTTTCGAGGGTCAACTCATCCGGCGGCAGATCGTCCGGAATGCTCGCCGTCTGCTTTTCCCCGACGACCTGCACGTAGGGGCCGTATTGGCCCATGCGCGCGACGATCTCCCGGCCGTCCTTGTCGGTGCCGATGGGAAAGGTCTCGAGACGCTTGATCTCCTCGAGCTCGATCTCTTCGAGCTTCGTTTTCACGCGATGCTCGAGACCCTTCTCGCCAAGGAAGAAATCCTTGAGGTAGCGGCTGCGGTCGCCGCTTCCGTTCGCGATCTCGTCGAGGTCGTCCTCCATGCGCGCGGTGAACTGGTAGTCCACCAGGTCGCCGAAATGCTCTTCGAGCAGGCGCACGATCTGAAACGCCTTAAAGGAAGGCACCATCGCCTTGCCGCGCTTCCACACGTAGCCGCGATCCTGAATAACGCTCATGATCGACGCGTAGGTCGACGGCCGACCGACGCCGAGCTCCTCGAGCTTCTTCACCAGCGACGCTTCGGTGAAACGCGCCGGCGGCTGCGTCTCGTGCGACTCGGCCGCGAGCGTTTCCGCGACGAGCTTGTCGCCCTTCTTCAGGGGCGGAAGGTTCTTGTCCTTGCTCTCGAGCTCCTTGGCCGGGTCGTCGCTTCCTTCGACGTAGGCCTTCATGTAGCCCGGGAAGATCCAGGTCAGACCGGAGACGCCAAAGGTCACGGCCTTGCCGTCCTGGCTCTTGCCTTCGATGCGCACGATGAGGGACTCGCCCTTCGCGTCGTTCATCTGCGAAGCAACCGTGCGCTTCCAGATGAGTTCGTAGAGCTTGGCTTCCTGCGCGCCCACGTCCTTGCGAACATCTGCCGGCTTTCGAAACTCGTCGCCCGCCGGACGAATCGCCTCGTGGGCCTCCTGCGCGTTCTTCACCTTCCGCTTGTAGATGCGCGCCGTCGCGGGAAGATATTTGTCGCCGTAGAGCTCTTTGATCTGCTTGCGCGCCGCGGTGAGCGCGGTCTCCGAAAGCGTCGTGCTGTCGGTACGCATGTAGGTGATGAAACCGGTCTCGTAGAGACGCTGCGCCACGCGCATGGTCGTCCCGGAGCTCCAGCCGAGCTTGCGGCCGGCTTCCTGCTGGAGCGTGCTCGTCATGAAGGGAGCTGCAGGCCGGCTCGTTCGCGGCTTGGTTTCCACCGAGCTGACGCGGAACTCGCTACCCTTCAATCCTTCGACGAGCGCCTTGGCAGTCGCCTCGTCGAGATGCGTGACGTCGTCGCGCTTGAGCTTGCCGTCGTCGCCAAAGTGGGCCCCGCTCGCGACCCGCTTGCCGTCGACCTCCTTGAGATCGGCGGTGAACTTTTCGCTCTGGGTCGTCGCAAAGAGACCCTCGAGATCCCAGTAGTTGGCGCGCACGAACTTCATGCGCTCGCGCTCACGCTCGACAACGATTCGCGTCGCCACCGACTGCACGCGTCCCGCGGAACGGGCTCGGCCGCGGCGACGTGCCAGGTCGCTCATCGCAAAGCCGTAGAGGCGATCGAGAATTCGGCGAGCTTCCTGCGCATCGACAAGGCGGGTGTCGATCTCGCGCGGGCTTTCGACCGCTTCGAGAATCGCCTTCTTGGTGATCTCGTGAAAGACCATCCGCTTGATGGGCACCTTCGGGTTCAGCACCTCGACGAGGTGCCACGCGATGCTCTCGCCCTCGCGATCCTCATCAGTCGCGAGCAGGAGTTCATCGGAGTGCTTCAGCTCCTTCTTGAGCTGCTGAATGTGACTCTTGCGATCTTCGGAGACCAGGTAGAGCGGCTTAAAATCGTCGTCGACATCGACCGCGTACGCTTTGATGTACGGGTTTTTGTCTTTGAGGTCCTTGGAGAGCTGCGAGGGTCGCGCCAGGTCGCGGATGTGACCGATGGACGACTCCACCACGAAGCCATCACCGAGATACTTCGCGATGGTTTTCGCCTTGGCAGGGGACTCAACAATAACGAGAGCTCGAGACACCGGTCATCCTCAGAAGTGAGTGGGGTTTACAACGAAACCCCGCCGCGGCCGCGACGGGGTTTTTCGACCAGGACGGCGGCCGCTCTTATAGGGACGCTTGGTCGGCGTAGATGCCGGCAGCTTCGGCCTCGGCCTGCTTGGCGAGGAAGTCTTCGGCGCACTTCGGGCAGGCCTTCGCTTCCTTCGCGATTTCATATCCGGCGCCGCCGGGATCGTCGAAGGTCTTCGCCTTGCGACCGACGCGCATCGAGTGCGCTTTGGGGCGACTGGGGTATTCGGTCGGTCGGGAGTCCGTCGTCACCTTATGGCAGCGGGTGCGCGCGGGCTGAACGACCTGGCAGAGCTCACAGCGGTACATGAATCCTCACGAGAAAAGCAGCTAGGGCCCGGGGAGATAGCGGATCGAGTTATGGGGCGCAAATCCTTGGCGCGGTAGGGCTCACAGTGGGACGAGAGATGCGAAGTGATTCCGAAATGTTCGGGGATCGAGGGGCGCCGATCGCCCACGTATAGGTGCACGTGCACGTGCACGATCGCCGAACACGTTGAAACTACTCGGGTTAGTGTCGCGAGCAGGAGTCGCCGAATTCCCTGTGGCCGGCAAGGGCATGGGCACGGGCATGGGCACGATTGGCCGCTCATTGCGCTGCCAGCGGCCAAGTTCTGCTGGTGCCAGGCCTAGAAGGGGCAGGCCCGGAAGGGGGAGCATCGTCGCCTCTACTCGACGGGCCGACCCTACTCTTCGTCGCCCATGTAGCCGATGGCCTGGAGGCGATCCGCCGCGTCGTCGCTGATGTCGATGGCCTGGCGCTCCACAGCGCCCTCACGGGCAAGGCGGCCCTGCTCGACCACCGTCTCCATCATCGCGCGCACGTCTTCTTCGCTCTCCGGCGCGACGTCCTGCTGCTCGCCGGGGTCGTTGTCGACGCGATAGAGCTCCACCGGCTCGAGGCCGCGCGGGTTGCCCGGGTTCGCGGTGATGATCTTCCACTCGTCGGTGCCGCGAAGCTGCCGCACGGACTCGAGAACGTTCCCTTCGTGGCTCTCCTCGGCGTAGACGGTGCTCGTGCCTTCGAAAACGTCGCCGCCCTGCACGCCTTCGGGAACCTCGAGACCGGCGAGGCGAAGGACCGTCGGCATGAGGTCGACGCTCTGGGTCCAGTGACCGACCGTGGTGCCGCCGCGACGGTTGCCGGGAAGCTTCACAAAGAGCGGAATGCGAATCTGCTCGTCGTAGAGCGTCGTGCCGTGCCAGAAGCCGCCGTGCTCACAGAACTCCTCGCCGTGGTCGGAGGTGATCACGATGGTGAGGTCGTCGTAGACGCCGCGCCGCTTGAGCTCTTCGACGAGCTGACCGAACTGGCTGTCCCAGTACTCGATCTCGCCGTTGTAGAGGCCGCGAAGATGCTCGGCTTCGGAGGGATCCGGACGCTGGTTCGCCGCCCGTGAGTAGCCGGTGCCGTCGTAGGGATGCGGGTAGTAGGGATCGTGCGGATCCATGTAGCCCACGAAGAAGAACCAGGGGTTTTCGTCGACGTCGTCAAGCCACTCGACGACGCGCCGGTTCACAACCTCGGCGTCCTGGTAGGCGCTCCCCGCTTCGACCCGGCCGAGGCGTGCATCGATCTTTTCGACGACGCGCTTCAACACCTGCACAAGAAGCAATTTGGCTGCCGCGTCGTCGGCGCCGAGCACGAAGTTCGGCTCGAGGTACTCGTAGCGATCGAAGCCCTGCCCAAAGTTGAAATAGGGCGCGACGTTGAAGTTCGTGACGAGCCCCCGGGTCTGCCAGCCGTTTTCCTGGAGCGCCTCGGGCATCGTCGTCAGCTCGTCGGGCAGCGCGTCGGCCTTCGACATCACGCCATGGCTCGAGGGCATGCGGCCGCTGAGGATCGACGCGAAGCTTGGACGGGTCCAGCTCGCGTTGGCGAAGGCCATGTTGAAGCGCACGGCGTCGTCCGCGAAGGCGTCGAGGGCGGGCGTTTCGATCGCGTCGTTGCCGTAGGCCGGAAGGTGGTCAGAGCGAAGCGTGTCGACGACGATGAAGAGGATGTTGCCGGCGGCGTCGGGGGCCTGCGCACGTTCGCGCCGTTCGAGCGCTTCAGCGGGATCACCGACGAAGAAAGCTGTCAGCGCGATCGCGCCGACCGCAGCGCCCACCACGACGGGCGAGCCCCAGGCGCGGAGCATGATGCGGCCCGGGTTCCGAGCGACGAGCCAGCGAAGCCCGAGGGAAACCACCGCATAGAGGATCGCAGCGGCGGCCATGCACGCGAGGAGCAGGCCGAGACCCTTCGGGCTCTTCCAGACGAGCTCCTCGTGAAAGAAGTCGCGGCGAATTCGAAACGCGCCAAGCGCGAAGGCAAAAGCGGCGACGAGGAACGCGGTCATGCGCGCGTAGGCCGCGGGTTCGGGCATCGCCTCGCGCTTCATCCAGCGACCGCTGAGCGCGAGGAAGAGCCCCATGCCGGCGCCGGCGCCCGCGCAGAAGATGCCGTAGGCGATCGCGCCGTAGGCGAGAACCCGCGCGCCGACCGCGCCGTTGCCGGAGGCCATCACGACGCCCGCCTCGGCGAGGCCAATGATCATGCCCGCGAGGGCACCCGCGCCGAGGCCGATGGTGAGCCCTCGGAGGGGCTTCGGCTGCTCGTCACGCGAAACCTCGACGATCGCTTCGTGGGCACGCTGCTCGTGCTCCAGTTCGTCGACCTCGATTTCGGGCTCGTAGCCGTCGCGGCGCGAGAGAAAGATGAGGCCGCCGACGGCGGAAACCGTCATCTCACAGAGGATGAAACCGCCCGCCATAAGCAGGATCGCCGCAGACTCCTCCAGGCCGACCGCTGCCGATGAAAAGAGCGCCACCGCGCTCATCTCCCGGAGACCGAGACCGTTGATCGACGCCGGAAGAAGCGTGGCGAGAATGGTGAGGTTCGCGCCGAAAAAGATCACGCCGAGACTGAGGTCGACGCCGAAGGCCTGCGCGGAGCAGACGTAGATGAGGTTGTTGAAGGCGTGCACGCCCACGCCGAGGGCGAAGGCTTTGCCGAGGAGCTTACCCTTTCCTTCGTACGCGCAGATCGCGTCGACGAGCGTCTGCACGCGAACGCGAACCTTCTCCGGCAGGAAGCGCGCGAAGACGCGAAAGAGCTGCGGCCGCGCGAGAAGCAAGAAGGCCGTGCCGATGATGCCGGTGAAGCACGCGACGAGGATCATCACGCCGTTGGTACCGATGACCTCGGCCCCAAAAAGAAGCGCGCCGGCGACAACCACAACGCCCATTGCGGCCTGACCGAGGAAGGTCTCCACACCGATGGTCGCAGTCGCGCGGGCGACCTTGCCGGTGTGCTTGGCGACGTCGTAGATGCGCCAGCCGCCAAAGCCGGTGAAACCGCCCGGCGTGAACGCGCCGAAGAAGCGCGCGATCATGATCGAGCCGCCGAGAAAGCCCCAGGACGGGCGAATGCCCTGGCCGCTGAGGAGCGTGCGCCAGCGAAGGGTCGCAAAGCAGATCGCGGTGAGCTGCATCGCGATGCCCGCGGCGATCCAGCCCCAGGAAATGTCCGAGAGGCGCGCCCAAAGATCTTCGGACCCGTCGCGGCCGAGAATCTTTCGGAAGATCAGCCAGTAGGCGCCGACCGCGAACGCGATTTTCAGCGCGAGCATGATCCATCGCTTCACGCTCTTGTTGCTCTGGTCGGAAGACGCGTCGCGACCTTCCGTCGAGTTCTCTTCACCCATTTGTCCTCGCTATTCGCCCTGGCGGGAACACACGCGGCCTTCGCCCGGGCCGCATCGATTGGGCTAGCTGGCCCCACCCGAGAGGTCAACTTCTCGACAGAATTGGGCCTTCCCTCTATTCCCGCCGGCCGCCAGCCAAGGAGGAACGAACCCGAAAGAGCGCCATCGAAGGCGGCGCGCTCGGCGTCGCTACCTGCGCGATTTCCTCGGGCAACTCGCCCGACAAGAGACGCGCGCGCGTTGAATCGGGCGTCGAATCGCCGAGTTCAACCTCATCTTGCGAAGCGCAAAGCAACACGTGGGTTATGCGGCGCGCCGTCAGGATTTCCCGGGACGCCGGCCAAGGTCCGTTGAGCGCGCGGCGGGTGTCGAGAATTCCCTCGACGTTGCGGTGGTAGGGCGACGCAACCACGGACGCGCCCGTCCGGTAGAGAAGTTCGGGTCCGAGGTCGATGGACGCGAGCACCACCGCGCCCTGGGGAATCTGCGAGGCGACCGACGCCACCGAACAGGGCGCGCCAGACGCGCTCGCCTCCGCGGGATCCAAAACGAGCGAAGCCACACCCGCGAGCGCCGCGAACCCCGCGACAAGAACGGCGAGAAGTCCGACGCGCGTGAGCGACCGGCCGAGAGACACGCGCTCCTCACCGAGATGGGTGGCAACAAACGCTGCGAGAGGCGCCGAGGCGAGCGCTTCCGGGTACACCACAAAACGAACGTGGATCAGCGCCACCGCAGAGAACACGCCCACCCATGCGCTGAGAAAAATCCAGCCGGCGAAGCGCGGCGTTCCGCGTTCCTTTCGCACGACCCACGCGAGCGCCGGCAGAGCGACGAGGACGACGCCGAGCAAGAGCAGCATGTCCGTCGCGCTCATCTCGGCGAGCGGTCGCAGTTCGTCAACGCGGTCGAGCCAATGGCCTTGGAGCACCGCGGGTACGCTCGCGAAGGGACCCTGAAAGAACGCGGGAAAGAACACGGCCATGAGCGCCGCGATGGAACCCGCGATGAGAAAGCCCGCGACCGCACGACGCGCGAGCGTTTTCTGCAGGGTGGGATGAGCGAGCGCTGCCCACCCGAGCGCGAGCGAACATGCGAGCACCAGGTGAGGCAGCGAAAGTCGATCGTATTCGACGGACCCGAGATCGAGGCCGCGCTCCAGGAGTGCAAACGCGGCGCAGCTGCAAGCGAACGACGCCGCAAAACGCGCTCCCTGGGCGCCGCCTTTCCACAGCCAGTGAAGGCTTAGACCCGCCAGCGAAAGCACGATCGGAAGAAGGCTCTCGGTGCTGATCCACAGCCCAGTGCCAGCAAACACTCCGCCCCAAAACGCCGCATGCTTCCGGTCGTCCACCAGCACCCGGAGCGTTGCGCCGACCAGCAACACCGCAGGGATCACGATCAGCACATGATGATCCGCGCGCCCGACGGCGGCGTAGCTGAGGATGCCTGGCTGCGCGGCGATCGCGAGTCCCGCGAGGTACGTCGCCGGCCGGGTAAGAAGCGGACGAAGCGCCCACGCCACCGCAAACGCGAGCGCCAGATGAAGCAGGGGACCCACCGCGAGCGCGGCAATGTAGATCGCCTCCGCGGTACTCATCGCGACAAGAAAGGGCGCCGCGAGGAGGATCATCAGCACATCGAGAGTGCGGCTCCAGTGCATCGTGTGGCCCGCGCCCGAACGATGCTCGCTCCCGTCGAACCAGCCGTTGTCTCCCTCGAGGAGCGCGCGCACTCGAACGACGCGCATGTAGCTGTCCGTATCCACAAGATCGCGCGCGCCGATGTCGACCCGCGGCACCGAGGCCGCGAGGTTCGTCACAAGAACGCCCAGCACCATCAGCATCGCCGCGGCCCGGGAAGAAAACGCCGGAGCGGACGAGTTGGACTGCGGTGCCATCGAACGCGACGCCATCGAAGGAGAATCGTGCCTCAGAACCGACCGAGAGGGGGCATTGCGTCGCTGAGACTTCGTTGGTAGCAGCCTTCCTTATGAAGCATCGCGCGCGGATCACCATTGCGACACTCCTTCTGCTCGGACTTCTCGCCATGTGCGGCGGCAA
>JBCDAA010000386.1:0-8508 GCA_039186435.1 Myxococcota bacterium
GAGGACACCGACGCTGAGGTGGTGTCCGGCGGAGTTGGTCCGCAGACCTCCCTCGACTCCGGTCTGTTCTGGCTAAGCTAGCCTTCTAGGACCCAACCCTCCTCTAGTACCAACCTTCGTGCTGGTACCATTCGTGGGTGAGGCGCGTTCCTTCCGCGGGAAAGACAGCGGCTTCGAATCCAAAATCCTGCGCGGCTTTTTCGCCCGAACACGTCCATGCTTTTTGCGCACCCATGCGCGCTTTCTGGCGGTTGAGCAGGCGCGCCTTGCCGTCGATGCGGGTAGCGAGTTCCCCTCCGACCGCGGCGAGCTGCGTGAAGGTACCCGGGAGGTTGAGCGTGAGGACCCGGCGATCCATAGCCGCCACCACGTGGCGCTGAAAATCGTCCCACGTGAGCGGCGACCCGTCGCAGAGAAAGTAGCCTTGGCCTTGGGAACGGTCGCTCTGCGCGGCGAGTGCGATCGCGCGGACGCAGTCGTCGATGTAGATGACGCTCTTGTGGTGTCGCCGGTTTCCAAAGAAGAGGTTGATGCCGCGACGGGTGATCTTGAAGAGCTCGAGGTAGTCGACGTCGCCCGGTCCGTAGACCCCGGCGGGGCGCACAATGGTCCACGGGAGATTTCGTTCGTCTTCAACGATCTCTTCGGCCTCAAGCTTGCTACGGCCGTAGTGCTCGACCGGTCGGCGCGGGTCCTCCTCGCGGGTGGGACGTCCTGGCGTCGAAGGACCGTACGAGGTGAGCGAGGAGACGTGCACAAATCGGCGAACGTCGGGGTGTCCCGCTTCGAGAGCCTTCAAGAGGTTTTGGGTTGGCAGAACGTTGCCGCGCCAGAAGTCGTCGTACTTCACGCCCTTGGTGACGCCGGCGACGTGAAAGACCCAGTCTGGCTTTTCCTCGCGCATGAGCTGCGTCAGGGCGGGGAGATCATCGTAGGAGGCCTGGACGGCACGGCCTGTTTTTGCAGGCGGGGATCCGGGACGTCGTAGAGCGACGACCTCGAGACCTTCGCGGGTGAGGAACTGCCGAAGACGCCGGCCCACGAACCCGCTGGCACCCGTGATGAGGGCTTTTCCGTGCTCCATGCGGGTGTTCTGCCCCTCGCCTACCCGCCCCGCAACCCGCCTTTCCAATCGAGGCCATCCACAGTTTTTGACAGTGGTTTTCTACGAGTCCGCGGTTCGACCGACTTGAGGCCAACCACAGTTTTTGACAGTGGTTTTCCGCGAGTCGGTTGCGCGACTGAGGTCGCGGCTTTCCTCGGCGTCGCGGTTTCGCCCAACGGAAACCTTGTCGCTTTTTTGCCCTTCCGACGCCGCCCCGGTAACGACGGAGAGAGGCGACGGGCGAGTCGCCGCGGGTGAGCCGGCTGGCCACCGGGAGGAAGACATGAAGAAGATCGTGTTTGTCGCGGCGGCGCTCGCCGCGGGATGTAGCAGTGCGCCCACCGCGCCCACTCCGTCGACCACCGCAGGAAGCGAAACGTCGATTGCGCTCTCCGCGGCCGAACCGGGTCACGCGGATATCCGCGAAGCTCCCGAAGCTTCACTCCCTCGCTTCGATGCGGATGTGCTGGCCGAGCTACCCTCCGCTCCCTGGTCCCAAGGAACGGTTGAAATCGGAACGGCGCCCGCGGTCGTCATGGCCTGGGCATCCGCCGAAAACCGTGGCTGGTGTGCACCACTGGCGGCACCGACTGGCGAGAGTGTTTCCGCCCGCGCGAGCGACCTCGACGGGGGCTGGGTCGTCGAGTTTGACGAGGCCGGGCAACCCGGTGTCGATGAGAACGGCGAAGCGTGCGCCGACTGCGGCCGCGGCGTCTTCGGCATCGCCGGAACGTCCATGGGCGTCGACGAGATGCTGGACGAGCCGACGCCGAGCTACGCGGACGGCAGCGCATCCGAAGTGGTCGAAGACGGTGTGGCGGCCGCGACCATTGCGATTCAAGGGCAGGGCTGCGTGTACCAGGTCTGGTCGTTTCGCGGCCGCGACCACCTCAACGCGCTCGTCGACGAGCTTCGCTTCGTGAACGTGTCGGACCTCGGCGCGGACGCCATCGCGGAAATCGGGCTCCCTTACGAATAGGCAGCGAGCGCATCGACAAAGGGTCGCCCGAGCGGGGCGGCCTTTTTCGTTTTAACGCTTTTCCGTGCGGACCCTCCGGAGTGGGGGCACTCTGAATTCATGCCCTGGCGTCTTCGATGGGTTCTTCGACCCGGTCGTGCCCTCGCCACGCTCGATGCGCTTTCTTGCTGGCCCGCGTGGATCAGCCTCGCGATCGCGTCGCAATGGCTCCTTCAAATGGGCGCGGTCGCGGAGTGGATGATCGTGTGGTGTTTGCTTCTCGCCTCGTTTGGCGCGGTGGTCGTCTACGTCTCCGGACGCTCGCCATCGATCGTTGCAGTCGCTCAACGAACGGCCGGTGGCCTCGGATGGGCAGCGTTCGCGGGCGTCGTCATGTATCACGGCGTCGGGCTTCGCGGATGGCACGAGTGGGTGCTCATCTTCGGTGGCATCACCGCGCTGATCGCCGCGCTCTGGCACTGCGAGATCGCGCGACGCTCCCATCACTGGCCGACCGGAAAGCTCAACGCAGACGGCTCGCACGCGCGACTTCTCACCGAGAGCGCGAGCTACCTTCTCGGGGAAATGCCAGACGGATGCGCCCCCGGCGAGTGGCTCACGCTTCCCGGACCGACCCTTCAGCCCACACCCTCGGGCCCGTATCGATCCTCGCGCCCTGTCGGACGGGTCCCCTACGCGCTGCGCATCAGCGGCCGTGAACTTTCGAACGCGCTGTGGTGGCGCGGAATCACCCACGCGGCGTTCGGTATCGTGACGCTCATCTGGGCCACTCGCTAGGTCGCTTGCGCGGGTGATTCCGCCAGCGCGTGCTCCGCGTAGAGCTGCACCATCCGCTTCGTTTCGATCAACATCGCGCGGCTCGTCGCTTCGTCGTAGCGGAGGGACGCCATCAACATCGAGCCGATCGCTTCCACCATGGTTGCGGCGATGAGATGCCGGCGCGCTTCGGAGAAGTGCTTTGCGTAGTGCCCGACGATCGCTTCCGTCCGGCTCAAGATCCGGTGATGGTAGCGATCTCCGAGCTCGGCGATCTCACCGTAAAGCGAGAGGTTGGTCAGCCACACCGCGCGCCACGCGGGCTCTTCGCGAAGCTCCACAAACGCATCGACGACGCCGTCCAGGAGGTCGCGCCAGGGCCCGCCTAGTTTGGCCGCCACCGCGTCTTCGAAGACCGCGGCTTCTCGGGCCATCAGACGATCCGCCACCGCGACGAAGATCGCCTTCTTGTTCTTGAAGAACTGATAGACGGACCCGATCGAGGTTCCCGCACGCTTGGCGATGGCGTCCATCGTGGTGGCGTCGAAGCCGGTCTCCGCAAAGAGCCCTGCCGCAGCGTCGAGGATGCCCTCGTACCGGCGGCGGCTTCGCTCCTGGGTCGGGATCCGCCGCGCTTTCACTCGGGAATCATAGCTTGACAAACATGAGGGTGTCCTCACATTCTGAATAACCTGAGGGCGTCCTCACATTTGGACGCGAGGTGGAGGAGACATGACCGGCAGATTCGAAGAGGTTCCTGGACACCCCATCGTCGGCAACTTCCTCGACATGCTCGCGGACCCCGCAGGAATGCTGCTTAGCGACGCGACCGAGCGCGGCGACTTCTTGAGCTACCGATTCGGTCCCTGGGAGTGGCTGCTCATTAACGACCCAGAAGCGGTTCGCTATGTCCTCGTGCAGAACCACGCGAACTACGTGAAGAGCCGAAACTACGTCGCCCTCAAACTCGTCATCGGCCAGGGGCTCGTAACCTCGGAGGGCGCGCTCTGGAAGCGGCAGCGAAAGCTCGCCCAGCCCGTGTTCACGCCCAAGCGCCTCCTCTCGTTTCTGCCACCCATGGGTCGCTGCACGAGCGATCTTCTCGAGGACTGGGAGCGTCATCCTTCGGGGCGAGAGGTCGACGTGCACGAAGAGATGATGCGACTGACGTTTCGCATCGTCGGTCTGACGCTCACGGGCCAAGATCTCGCCGCCGACGCAAAGGAGTTCGGCACGGCGGTGGGGGAGCTTCTCGAGTTTGCCAATCGCTACACCGAGAACGTGCTCCGTCCGCCGATTTGGCTTCCCTTGCCGAGCCACCTGCGCTTTCGATCGCAACTTCAGATTCTCGATTCAGTCGTGCAGCGCCTGATCCGAGAGCGTCGCGCCAACCCCAGTGAGAACGACCTTCTCGGCATGCTTTTGCGCGCGACCGATCAGGACGGCGGCATGAGCGATCAGCAGCTCCGGGACGAGATGCTCACGATGATCCTCGCGGGGCATGAAACGACGGCCGTCGCGCTGAGCTGGACGTGGTACCTGCTTTCGCGGCACCCGCTGATCGCGCGGCGCCTCGCCGACGAAGTGGACGAAGTACTCGGCGATCGCGTGCCGACCGCAGCGGATTTGGACGCCCTCGAGTACACCGAGCGGGTTCTGAAAGAGAGCATGCGTCTCTTTCCGCCGGTGTGGGCCGTCGAACGTGATGCCCTTAGCGACGACGTCATCTGCGGCCGGCCCATTCGAAAGGGAGTGACGGTCGGCGTTGCGGCGTGGACCCTGCACCGACATCGGCGCTACTGGGACAACCCCGAAGGGTTCGATCCCGATCGCTGGTTGCCGGAGCGTTCTCAAGGTCGCCCTCGCTACGTCTATCTTCCGTTTGGGGCCGGGCCGCGGGTCTGCATTGGATCGACGTTCGCCATGATGGAGGCCAAGCTCATTCTTGCGATGATCGTTCGCCGCTATCGGTTGGAGCTTGCGCCGGGGCATCCGGTCGAGATGGATCCAGGGATTACGCTTCGGCCGAAACACGGCATTCGCGTGCGCGTGGTGAGACGCGATCCGCCCGCCTCGACGACGCGGATGGCGCGAAGCGCGTAGCTTTCCCCGCTGTCCAAAATCGATCACGATGCGCGCATGAGCGACCGCTTTGAGCAAGCCATTGCCCGTTTTGACGCTGCGAACGCCGAGGATCCGCACCACGAGATCGTGGACGGGGACGAGGTTCCGAAGGAGCTCATCTACGGAAAGCGCATGAGCGAAGCGCTCGCGGATTTTGCGCCGGAGGCGTCGGAAGCCCTTCGCCTGGCCGTTCGTGCGCAGCATCTGCAGCGCTGGAAGATCCCTCGCTCTGACTACCCGATGGGGCGCGTGGGATATCTTCGCTGGCGCAAGGAGCTCAAGGATCTTCACGCCGAACTTGCCGGCGCGATTCTCAAGGACGTGGGGTACGACGACGACACCGTCGAGCGCGTCGGCGTCCTGCTTCGAAAGAAGGGGCTCAAGACCGACCCCGAGGTGCAGCTTCTGGAGGACGTGGTCTGCCTCGTGTTCCTTCGGTTCTATCTCGACGCGTTTGCCGCGGACCACGAGGACAGCAAGGTCGTCGACATCCTTCGGAAGACCTGGGGGAAGATGAGTGAAGCGGGACGTGCGGCCGCGCTCAGGCTCGACCTGGGGGTGAGTGCGCGTCTGGTGGAGCAGGCGCTCGCTTGACATCGCGCGTCGTGAACACAGATTGCCGCGCAGTGTTCACCGACAGCACAACAACAGGAAGAGGCCGCCACGACGAGTGGATTCGTCGTGAAGCGGTCCGCTGTGTGTTGTCGGATCGAACCTAACGCTTCTCGCGCCAACGTCCCGCCCGCCAGCACTGCTGCGCGGGCTTTTTTTGTGGCGCGAACAGACTTCCCGTCCATCTCGGACGGAAGGAGGAAAGTGAGTTAGTCATGTTTCAGAAATCGAACCTCATCCCGGTAAACGTCGGCACCATTGGGCACGTTGACCATGGCAAGACGACGCTGACGGCAGCGCTCTGCACGGTCATGGCCCACCGTCATGGAGGCCGCTCGTCTGCGTTTGAGGACATCGACCGCGCGCCCGAAGAGCGGCGCCGCGGGATCACCATCAACGCAGCGCACGTGCGGTACCAGTCGGACGTTCGCCTCTACGCGCACGTGGACTGCCCGGGTCACGCCGACTTCGTGAAGAACATGATCACCGGCGCGTCCCAGATGGACGGCGCGGTGCTTTTGGTGGATGGCTCGCAGGGCCTGCAGGAGCAGACCCGGGAGCACGTGATCCTCGCGCGTCAGGTTGGCGTGAAGCACCTTGTGGTGTTCGTGAACAAGGCGGACCTCGCGGATGCGGAGCTTCTTGAGCTCGTGGAGATGGAGGTTCGTGAGCTGCTCGAGGCGCATGACTACCAGGACGTTCCCTTTGTCGTCGGCTCGGCGCTTCTTGCGCTCCAGGCGGCGGAGGCCGGTCGCTTCGACGACCCTGCGGTGCGCTGCATCGATGCGCTCGTGGAGGCGATGGATGCGGCGGTTCCGGATCCCGATCGGGATCTGGAGGGGCCCTTCCTCATGCCTGTGGAGGGCGTTCACAGCATCATGGGTCTCGGGACGGTGCTGACGGGATGCGTCGAGCGCGGCGTGCTCCCCGTCGGTGCCAAGGTGGAGATCATCGGCCGGCGGGACGCGGACCCGGTGGTGGTGAAGGGTATCCAGGCGTTTCACGAGGATATCCCGGAGGCCGTCGCAGGGTTGAACGTGGGCCTGCTGCTTCGCGGTGTTCCGAAGGACACGGTGGAGCGCGGCATGGTGGTCGCGACGCCGGGTACCGTTTCGCCTCGCACGGTCGGTCGCGCGGAGGTCTTTCTTCTCGCGGCTGCGGAGGGCGGACGTCACACCCCCATGGCGACGGGCTACATGCCCCAGCTTTGGTTTGGTGCGACGGACGTCACTGCGCGCCTTGAGGTGACGGGTGCGCTCCAGCCGGGCGAGCACGGCTCGGCGCGCATTACGCTCGGCAAGGCGATCGCTCTCGAGGTTGGAATGCGCTTCGCGATGCGTGAAGGTGGACGCACCGTTGGTGCGGGCGTGATTCGCGCGGTGGAGTGAGACGGACGCCCCCTCTTCGGAGGGGGCGTTTTTCTTTGCGAGATGCGAAGTTTCCGCGACCTGCGGCCAACCTCGGTACCACCCACCAATTTTGACTCGCGGTTTTCCGGGCCAACCGGTACAGGCCACCCAACCTCGGTACAGGACACCCATGAATTTTGACTCGCGGATTTCTGCCAACAGCGCTCAACCTCGGTACAGGCCACCCACCAGTTTTGACTCGCGGATTTCTGCCAACAGCGCTCAACCTCGGTAGCTCCCCCGCGGTCTGAAGGTCGCCATCTACCTGTTTTGACTCACGGTTTTGGCAGACCCTTGAATGTCAAAAACGGTGGATGGCCTCGTATCTCGCGCGCCCCCGAGTCGAAGTGGCGCCCTCAGCGCTTGTCCGGCGGGGGAATCGAGTACGTGACCTGCGCATGCGCCACCGGTTCATCGCGATCGCCGATGACGACCTCACTCACCGCAAGGCGCTTTCCGAGCTTTAGGATTCGCGCATGCGCGTCGAGTTCGCCGGGGGGCGGTTTGCGCATGAAGTTGATGCTTAGGTGCGTTGTGACCGCGAGCGGAACCGGGCCGATCAAACTCAGCACGAGAAAGTACGCCGCGGTGTCCGCCATCATCATCTGCGTCGGACCCGAAATCGTTCCGCCGGGGCGCAGGTGCCGCTCCGTCCCGTCGTCGAGGAGCCGGATCGACACTTCCCCATCACCCACATGAACGGTCTTGAAGAGGTCCTCGATCTGCGCGAACTGCGTCCGCACCAGCTCGTCGATCGCCTCCGCCGTCATAACGGCTTTCATCCGCTCACTCCTGTGATCGTCTCGTAGATGGCGATGCCCACCCCCACGAGCGATTCGCCTGCGATCAACCCGGCCGCGATCACGATCACGAAGCGCTTTGACCACTTCGGAATTCGCTTTCCGAGCCCCCACGCGATGAGGCCACCGAGAAACATGCTGATCGAGTAGAGCGCGGGAACGACCATCGCGAGACCGATGCTGGAGGGGCTTGGTACCCAAAACGCGATCTTCTTGGGGAGTGCCTTTTCGAGGATCGCCAAGAAGATGCCGATTCCGCCTGCAATGGCGATGGCCTCGGGTGCCATGGTGGGCATGGCGTCGAGTCCCTCTCGAAAGAGTTCTGCGACCGCTTTCCATGCCGCGACGGCGGGCGCGGGCCACTCGTCTGTGAGCAGCATTCCTGCGGGATCGGGAACAAGTACGAGGTAGCCCGCGCAGCCAATGAGCGCGCCGGCGAGGATTCCAAATCCTTGGCTCAGGGCCTGAAAGCGCGGCGAGGCGCCGATGAGCGCCCCCGTCTTCATGTCGTGGAGGAGGTCTGCGCACTGACTTGCCGCGCCACCGGTGACGTTCGCCGCCATGAGGTTGCCCGCCACGTTGCCTGGCGAGATCACGCCGAAGATCAGCTGCGTGACTTTGCCCATCGGGCCGACTGGGGTGATTCCGGTTTCGCCCGAAACGCGCGCGGCCACGATGGCGAGCACGAAGGTGAGCAGCACGCCGAGCACTGCGATCCACGCC
>JBCDAA010000387.1:0-8504 GCA_039186435.1 Myxococcota bacterium
GCCCACGCGATAACCCTGACGGGCCGCCTTGCCGGAGTTGCCGAAGGGCGAGGTGCCGCCGGTTCCGATCCAGTGGTTGCCCCCGTCGTGACGCTCCTTCTGTTCGCGAAGACGCTCTTCGAACATGCGCTCGAGCTCGTCCGGGTCGAGGGCTTCGAGGAGCGCGAGCTCTTCCTCGGTGAGTTCACCCTCTCGCTGGGCAGCCTCGCGAAGCCATTCGACGAGCTCGTCCTTGAGCTCCTTCGCTTTCACCTCGATGCCGCGAAAGACCTTCAAAAACGCCTGATCGAAATCGTCGAGATGCCCTTCTCGGTGAATGAGCAGCGCCCGCGCGACGTTGTAGAACCCGTCGAGGGAACTGTCGTGAAGCCCCGCCTTGAGCGCCTGCGCAAGGGCGACCGCTTCGGTTGCGCCGACGGGAACACCCCGCGCGCGAAGCTCGTAGAGGAAGGGAACGAACATCAGCTCCGCCAGCGACTTCCGCCGGCCAGCTGATCGGCAAAGGCCACGAGGTCCTGTTCTTTCTTCAGGAGTGCGCCGAGAAAGGGCAGGTTCTTGTCGAGCTTTACGTCCTGAACACCCGCCTGCTGAAGCACCGCGATCCAGTCCACGAGTTCACTCGTGCTCGGCCGCTTTCGAAGGCGTTTCATCGAGCGAAGATCGTAGAAGGTCTCGATCGCCTGTTCGACAAGGCTGCTTTCGAGATCGGGGTGATGCACCCGGACGATCTTCGCCATGAGCTCCTGCGTCGGAAAGTCGATGAAGTGAAAGACGCAGCGACGAAGAAATGCGTCCGGCAGTTCCTTCTCCGCGTTGCTCGTGATGATCACCACCGGCCGGTGATGCGCGATCACTTCCCGCTGGGTCTCGTCGATCACAAAGCGCATGCGATCGAGTTCGTTCAGCAGGTCGTTCGGGAACTCGACGTCGGCTTTGTCGATCTCGTCGATCAAGAGCACCACTCGCTCGGGCGCGTCGAAGGCTTCGCCCATCGGGCCGAGCTTGATGTACTGCGAGATGTCGCCGACGTCCTTGTCCTGAAAGCGCGAGTCGTAGAGGCGCTGCACCGTGTCGTAGACGTAAAGGCCGTGCTGCGCCTGCGTGGTGCTCTTCACGTTCCAGCGGATGAGCTTCATCCCAAGGGCCTCGGAGACCGCCTCGGCAAGGAGGGTCTTTCCGGTCCCGGGCTCGCCCCGAACGAGAAGCGGGCGCTCGAGCACGAGCGAGCAGTTCACCGCGGATTCGAGGGAATCACTCGTGAGATAGCTGGCGGTGCCTTGAAATCGTCGAAAGTCGGTCATTCGGCTTCGAATCCCTTTCTGGGGACGCTGGGAACCGCCTGAATGGCGATTCATTTTCGGATACCCTAGCGCTCCGAGGCCCTCCGCGGTAGGGGGCGTTCATGCGGGAGCCAAATCCCCGGATTCCCCTCCTTCTGCTTCTCCTCGGGTGCAGTCCCTGCGGCGAGGAAGCTGCGCTCGTGGACGGACCGCACCCCTACCGGCGCTGCGCGTTCGCGGATCCATGGGAAGGCGCCTTTACCCACGGCGAGCTTCAACTCGAAGGGGAAGGGCGAGCCCTTCGCGTTCAGGGACTCACGCAATGGGCGGCCTTTGGCGCGTCGGAAGCCGCCGGGTCGCGACTCGAAGGTCTCGAGGCGATGCCGCTGATGATCCTGGGCGGGCCCCGCGACGAAGCCGGGTGGCGCGCGCTCCTCGAGGCGACCGGCGATCGCTTGGTGTTCGTTCTTCCGGGTGGAGAAGACGATCCCGAGGTTCTCGCCGAGCTCCTTGAGGAGGAGGAGCGATGGGTGAACCTGATGGGCGTGCACGAACTTCGCCTCGACCACGGGACCTTCGTCGTTCTTCCGGGAAGTCGCGACGGCCGCTACAGCCTCGGCCGCGGGTGCGGATTCGCCGAGAGCGACCTTGCAGCGCTGAGCCTCGCCGAAGGTGCGCCGCGCTGGTGGCTGAGCTGGATGACCCCACGAAGTGAAGGCCCGCGCGGTCCCGACGTTGGCTTTGGGGAGGTTCACGCCGGCGACGAGGCGCTTGCGGCGTTTGGCCAAGCGCAGGGGATCACCGGCGGGATTTTCGCGTGGCCCACGACGACCGCCGGGACCGTTTCTCGCAATGACGGCGCCGACCCGGTCGCGGACGAAGCCGTGACGGATCTCTCAGCGGTCGTTCCCCGCCTCGGCGAGGCCGTGGAGCGCTTTGATGGAGCGCTCCTCCCGTCCGGCGTGCTCCTCGTTGACCTCGATGGGGAGGGTTTGCGCGCCGGCTATCGACCCTTATAGTGCGGCGCCGGTCGGGGCGAAGATGGCGAAATTTGTTGTCAACGTTGCGGAAATTGAGGCGAAAGGGCGAAAGTCCGTTCGCTTTGAGGTGACGTCCGCGTGGCTTTCCGAGGCCCTTGGCGACACCGAGTTTCGCGCCCCCGAAAACCACAGCGGCGCGGTCTCTTTCGACCTGCGGATGACCGGCTCGGACCTGCTTATTGAGGGCAACGTCGAGAGCGCGCTGGTCGTCCCCTGCGCTCGCTGCAACGAGCCGGTGGACTGGCCGGTCGAGGTGACCTTTACGCATCTTCTCAGTCCCCTGGGCGAGCGCGAGCAGCTTCCTGAGGAGCTCGAGCTCACCCCTGAAGATCTCGACCGTGACTATTTTTCCGGTGAGCAGGTGGAGCTCGATGCCCTCGTTCGCGAGCACATTCTCCTCTCGGTTCCGATGCAGCCGATGCACGACGAAGCGGACTGCGACCCGGACGTGATCGCCCGGCTGAAGAGCGCAGCGGCCGCAAAGCCCACCTCACCGCTCGCGGCGCTTGCAGGACTTAAGGCCAACAAGGACTCCTAATGTTCGATCTCTCCGGAAAAATCGCATTGGTCACGGGCGGCAGCCGCGGAATCGGTCGCTCGATCGCCGAAACGCTCGCAGCCCGGGGTGCCCGCGTCGTCGTGAACTACCGAAGCCGAGCCGACGCTGCGCAAGAAGTGGTCGCGGCCATTGAGGCCGCCGGGGGGCAGGCGGAGGCCCTCGGCTTTGACGTTGCCGACCAGGAAGCCGCGGAGAGTGCCGTTCGCGAGCTCGCCAAGCGCCACGGCCGTCTCGATATCCTCGTCAACAACGCCGGAATCGCTCGGGATCAGCTGCTCCTGCGGGTGAAAGCGGACGAGATCACCGACACCTTTTCGACCAACGTCGCCGGCGCGATTTACTGCACGAAGGCTGCCATCCGCAGCATGATGCGCGCGAAGACTGGCCGAGTGGTCAATCTTTCGAGCGTCGTCGGCGAGACAGGCAATCCGGGGCAGGCGGTCTATTCGGCGTCGAAAGCGGCCATCCTTGGGTTGACGAAGACCCTAGCTCGCGAGTACGCCTCGCGCGGCGTCACCGTCAACGCGGTCGCGCCAGGATACATCGCAACAGACATGACATCGGAGCTCCCCGAGGCAGCAACGAGCAAAATCGTGGAGCAGACGCCCGTCGGACGAGTCGGGCAACCAGAGGAAGTCGCCGCCGCAGTTCTCTTTTTGGTGAGCGACGAAGCAGCTTACGTCACCGGACAGGTGATTCGCGTCAACGGCGGAATGTACGTCTGACGCTTGGAGGAACGAATGGACATCGCGGACAAGGTCAAGGAGATCATCTCCCAGCAGCTCGACGTCGACTCGGACGCTATCAAGGAGGAGGCCGCCTTTATCGACGACCTGGGCGCCGATTCGCTCGCCATCGTCGAGCTCGTGTTGGCGTTCGAGGAGCAGTTCGAGATCGACATCCCCGACGAGGACACGGAGAAAATCCGTACGGTGGGTGACGCCGTTTCGTACATCAAAGAACGCGCTAACTAACCGAGATCGGTTCAGCGCGCGGGGTGCTCGCGATGCGTAGAGTGGTCATCACCGGAATCGGGATCGTCAGTCCGTGCGGAGCGGACGTCGAATCGACGTGGGCGAAAGTTGTCGCTGGCAAAAGCGGCATCGAACGCATCACGAACTTTGATCCCGAAGGGTTTGCGTCTCAAATCGCGGGGGAGTGTCGCGATTTCGATCCGACGACCGTGATCGAAAAGAAGCGCCTCCGCGAGATGGCGCGTTTCATTCAGCTCTGCGTGGGCGCGAGTGACGAAGCGATTCGTACCTCAGGTTTCGATCCGAGCGATGAGCTTCGCGATCGAACGGGAACGTTCATCGGTGTGGGCATGTGCGGCCTCGACGTGGTTGAGCAGCAGCATTCGCGCCTCGTCGAAAAGGGGCCGCGTCGCGTGAGCCCCTATTTCGTCCCCTCGGCCATCGCCAACTTGGCACCCGGCCAGGTTTCAATGCGCTACGGCCTTCGCGGACCGAGCCTCACGACGACGAGTGCTTGTTCGAGCGGTGCCCACGCGATCGGCGAGGCGGCCAAATGGATCGCCCTGGGTCGCATCGATGCGGCCGTCGCCGGCGGCGCGGAAGCCAACGTGACGCCCCTCGGCGTCGCCGGCTTCACGTCCATGCGCGCGCTCTCGAAGCGCAACGACGAACCGCACAAGGCGAGTCGCCCCTTTGACAAGGGACGCGACGGCTTTGTGATCGGGGAAGGGTCCGGCGTGCTCCTTCTCGAAGAGCGCGAGATGGCCCTGAAGCGCGGCGCGACGATTTACGCTGAGGTTGCCGGGTACGGTGCGACGGCAGACGCGTATCACCTGACGCAGCCCGCGCCCGAAGGCGAAGGAGCGCAGCGCGCGATGCGGATGGCGCTCGAGGACGCGAAGCTCGACATCAAGGACGTCGACTACATCAACGCGCACGGCACCTCGACGCCCACGGGCGACATGCAGGAGCTCCAAGCGATTCGAAAGGTTTTCGGCGCTCACGCGGAAGACGGCCTTTGGGTCAGCAGCACCAAGAGCGTCCACGGACACCTTCTCGGCGCGGCCGGCGGTCTCGAAGCGGCGATTCTCGCGAAGTCGATTTCGGTCGGCGCAGTCCCGCCGACGGCGAACCTTGACGATCCCGACGAAGGCGCAGCGGGCTTTGATCTCGTCCCGCACGAAGGCCGTTCTCGCGACGTTCAGGTGGCGATGACGAACTCCTTCGGCTTCGGCGGAACGAACGTCACTCTGATTTTCCGGAAGCACGCGTGAAGCTCGTCTTCGGCAGCGACCACGCAGGGTTCGACCTGAAGGTGACGCTTGCCGAGGCGATGCGCGAAGCGGGTCACGAGGTACAAGACCTCGGTACCCACGACAAAGACTCCACGGACTACCCGGACTACGCCCATGCGGTCGCCCAGGCCGTTCTCGCGGACGCTGCAGCGCTGGGCGTTCTGGTTTGCGGCACCGGGATCGGCATGTGCATCGCGGCGAACCGACACGCCGGCGTTCGCGCCGCGCTCTGTCACGACACCTTCAGCGCAAAGGCCACACGGGCCCACAACGACGCGAACGTGCTCTGTCTCGGGTCGCGAGTTGTCGGTGTTGGGGTGGCCAAGGACGTCCTTGAGGCGTTTCTCGAAGGAAGCTTCGAGGGCGGACGGCACGCTCGGCGCGTCGGCAAGATCGAATTGTGATCATTCCGCAGGATCAGCTCTTTCGCGACGAGGCCGAGCGCTATCAGCTTCGCTGGAACTGCGAGGACTGCGTGCTCTTCAACGGCGAGGAACGCTGCGTTCACGGCTTTCCCACCGATCGTCACCGAAAAGAGCGCTACCGTGATCTCGATGCGTCCGTGCTCTTCTGCAAAGAGTTCGATCTCGCGTAGCGTTCTTCTTCTCTTCGTCCTGGGATGCGGTGAGTGTTCCGCGTCCGACGCGGAGCCGGACGAGCTCTCCGTCGACCGAACGATCGAACGAGTGATCGATGCCCCGGACGCGTTCGACTTCCTGGTCACCAGTCAAGGCGCGCTCCTTGTCCTCGCGTCGGAGCGGCGGATCGTCGGGCTTCAGCTGGCGCGCGATGGCTCCCTTCAGCGGGAAGCCGACCTCGTTGCAGCGGAGGACGTCCGCGACCTCAAAGCGGCGGCAGGCGGCGGCCGTCTCGCCCTCGGTTGGGAGACGCCGGAAGGTCTGTTCGCGAGCTATGGCCGGGACGACGGGAGCGCGTTCTCCCCCGCCCGGCGAATCGGGTCCGGGGGAGGCCTCGCCATCGCCGCAGCACCCACTGGCGAAGCCGCGATCCTCCACCGGGGGGAACAAGGTCGCTGTGCGGATGGCGGGGAGGGCTGCACTGAGATCCACATTCAGCGCCTCGGCCAGGAAAGCGAACGAAGCGGCGTCGTCCTCGCGCTTCCCGCGCCCTGCGAGCGCCCGCTCGTCGGTTACGCGCACACGGGCGGCGTTTGGTATTACGGCCTCTGCGACGCGTCGGAGGGTCCCCTTACGACGCTTTATGCGATTCAGTTTCGTCCCCAGTACGCCCATGCCGAAGCGGTGCTGCCGGGATGCCGACCGACCGGCCTTGGGGTTTGGGGGGACGAGGTTGTGGTCGGTGGCTGCACGCAGCCATGGGGCGTTCGCATGGGCGATGCAGGCCAGCTCCTCGCGCCGGTTGCGGAGGCGCCAACCCTCCGCTGTCGCGACGGTGCGCCGATGCTTCGCGTGGGGGAGATCGAGCGTCCGCTGACCACCCCCCAGGATGATCTCGAGGCGCTTGTCTCCAGCGACGGGCAAGTCGTGTGGACCGGAAGCGCGCTCCTCCGTGCGCGAACGGACGAGACGATTCGGCTTTCCGTGGAGCGCTGGGACTGCGAGCGCGAGGCATTCGTTTTCCGCTGAGAAACCACCTGTAGGGAGCAATGCCGCTGCGCGCGGGCGTAGGGTCAGAACATGAAGCTCGTCTGGAAGAGGACCTCCGGGACTCTCGCTCCGAAGCAAAGCAGCCACCACCGTCGGTTTCTCACCGACGAGCATCTCGCGGTGTTCAACGGGCGTGATGTACAGCTGGTCTCTCTCGAAACCCTCGAAGCGGTCGCAGCCCATCCCTTTCGCGCGAGCACGGTCGGTACCCGCGGCGGGCAGTGCTGGTCCGAAACCCGCGCTCTCTACATCGATGGCGCACAGCTCCGCCTCGTCGATTTGAGCGATGCCCCCGAGCCGAAAGGAGACTTCGGCTGGGTGATTCAATCGGTGGAGGGACCTCGGGTGCTCGCGTCCGATCAGTGTGGTCTCGGTGTGATCCACTGCGGAGCCAAGCCCACGCTCCAGGCTCGCGCGGACATTGACACGAAGGGGTACCACTTCGCAGCGATCGAGGGCGAACACGTCGTTGTGCACACGTCGACCGAGCTTCGGGCGTTTCGTCTTGAGGAAGCCTCGCTCCATCCGGTGCCCATCGCGATGCCGAGCCAGCCGGGTCACTACAGCTCCAACCTCGCGTTCGCGGGGGGTCGACTCTTTTGGGGGATGGCGGAAGCGGACGATCTCGGGACGATTCTTGTCTTCGAGTTTGTGGACGGGGAATGGCGCGTTGCCCACCGGGTTGAAGGGCCCTGTCGTTGGTTTCGGGCGAGCCGTCGTCTTCTGGCCGTGCCCGATCGCGCCAAGAAGAAGATGGCGGTCTACACGTTTGGGGAAGACGGTGCGCCAGCTCTCTCCAAGTCGATGGCGAAGGGTCATTATTGGGGAAGCGCGTTGATCGCCGACGCCACCATCGTGGTGCCCAACGGCAAAGCGCGCGGCGTCGATGTGTGGCGAGGACGGGAAAAGGCGGCCACGAAAACGCGATCGAAAAAGGCGGCGCCCGCGGTCGTTCGCGAACTGCCGGTCACCGGTGCACTCGACGGTCAGCTCGCGCACCTTCGAAAGGTCGCGAAGGCGGTCCGTACCCCCCGTGAGTTCGCCGGACTCTGTCAAAAGGCCGATGCTGCGTGGAAGGTCAACGCCCCGGAGCTGGAAGCCGCGCTTCCGGAGATCGGCGCGATCCTCGAAGGGGTCTCTGACGAGGTGCGTACGCTTCATTCGGTGCCGCGCTACCCGGATGCGCCGGGCTGGGTGCGGCTCGCGCGGGGGGGCGTCTTCGACGGCGACTACCAGAGTCCGAAAGATCACTACGGCGAGATGGGGCGCTGCCCGCTTCCGGCGCATTTTCGCGTTCTTCACGTCGAGCACGTCACCCGACTGCGTGGCGCGCACGTCGCCGCGATGCTGCGTGGCGCGTACCTTCGTGAGCTCCGCGCGCTCACGCTCAAAGGGAAGATCGGAAACAAGGGCGCTCTCGCGATTCGAAAGGCAACGCTCCCGCATCTCACGACGCTCGATGTGGGCTTTAGCGGGATGGGTCTTCCTGGCGTGCAGGCGCTCGCGGCGTGCGCGGCGCTCCGCAGCCTCGGCCTTCAAAGCGAGGACCTCGGTGGGTTGCTGACGCCGCTCGCCGCGTCGTCCCTCACGAACCTCCGTCTTTTGGATTGCCGTCTGACCGACGCCGACGTGGCGTCGCTTGCGGGGCTCGCGCTGACGGAGCTCGACCTGCGACGAAACCGCTTGAGCGAGGCGGTCTATGCTGCGCTCGGCGGGTTTGCCCTGCGA
>JBCDAA010000388.1:0-8490 GCA_039186435.1 Myxococcota bacterium
ATGTCACCCGATGCAGACCGCGACGGAGAGCCTTCCATCGACTGCGACGGCGCCGACTGCAACGACGCCGATCCGCGCACGTTTCCCGGCAACACGGAAATCTGCGACCTCGACGCGCACGACGAGGATTGCGATCCGACGACCTTCGGGGTCCGCGACCAGGACATGGACGGCTTTCCGGATGCGCTTTGCTGCAACATCGACCGCGAAGGCACGCCCATTTGCGGAACCGATTGCGACGACACCATTCGCATCGTGCATCCGACCGAGGCGGAGAGCTGCGACGGCCTCGACAACGACTGCGACGACATCATCGACGAGGGCACCATGCGCACGTTTTACCCCGACCTCGACGGTGATGACTTCGGGGACGCAACCGCCGCCGCGGTCATGAGCTGTATGCCGCCAGCGGACCATGTGGAAAACAACGGCGACTGCGACGACACCGAGCCGACGCGAAACCCGAGCGCACCGGAGGTCTGCGACTCGGTGCCGGACAACGACTGCAACCCTGCGACCAATCCTCACGACGCGGACGGCGACGGCTTTGACGACGAAGACTGTGGCGGGAACGATTGCCGGGACGACGACGCGGAGATCAGCCCTGCCGCGCCGCAGATCTGCGACCTGATCGACAACAGTTGCGAGGCGTCCGGCGGTCGGCGGAGCGAAGAGGACGCGGATGACGACGGCCACGCCTCGGGAGACCTGTGCACGGGTGGGCCGATCCCCGACGACGACTGCGACGACGACGCGTATTACGTTCGACCAAGCGGTCCCGAGCACTGCAACGCCATCGACGACGACTGCGACCCCGGAACCGGAGAGCCATCCGCCTGCCGCAATCCGGTGATCGAAGATGCCTACGTGGTGCTGAGCGGCGAGTCCTTTCGATCGCGACCGCGCGACGTTGTCGTCGACAGCGCCGGAAACGTCTACCTCGCCGTGCACGTCGGCGAGGACGACCTCATCGCTGGCGCAGCCGCACCGGCGGAGAGTCTCTACGTTGTTTCCTACACGAGCGCGGGAGCCTTGCGCTGGCGCCGCCAGGTCGCGATCGGGTTTCAGGAGAGCCTGATCGGTCAGCAGCTGATCCTCACCGAGGACGGTGCGCTGATTTATGCGGCCACCTTCAATGGTTCGCTGACGGTTGGTCCAGATACGTTCACGTCCGAGGCCTCGGAACTCACGTTGATCGAGATCAACCGCGCGAACGGCGCCATCGTAGACGCTCACGTTTTCGGATCCGACGAGTCGGAAAGTCTTTGTGGTGTGGCGCCGGCGCCGGGAAGTGGACTCTACCTCTGCGTCGTCTCTCGCGCGGACACCCTGACGCTCCCCACGGGAACGGTCGCCAGCCCGGAAGGGGGCGTGCTGCTCCGGCTCCGCGCCAACTTCTCCGCGATGTGGTCGTGGGACTTCGGTGGCGCGAGTAGTTCGTTTCTTCGCGGCGCGATCGGCGCCCGTGCGGATCGCGTCTACGTCCACCACGCGCGCAGCTCGGAACCGGCGTCTCTCTCGGCGCTCAACGCGGCAGGTTCGGAACAGTGGACCATCTCCCTCGACCGTTCTCCCGAGTCCCTCGCGGTTTCGAGCGACGGCTCCATCTACGTGGCGCCGCGCTTCGGTGACGTACGTCGCTACAACCCGGCAGGAGACGAGCTCTGGGGTGGACTCCGGGTCGGGGTTCGTGCGCTCCAGGCGTCGTCCGACCTGATCGCCCCAGTGCAGACGCGGTTTTGGTCGAACTCACGTTATCCAGCCAGTTCGTTCGGGTTGCGAGACGGAGAGCAGCCTTCGGTGCTGCGCTTTGGCGACGACGGAGGTCTCCGCGGAATTCAAACGATCAACGAGGGGAACTCGGCACGCTCTTCCATTTGGGCGACGCACGTCGAAGGCGACGTGCTGCACGTCTTCATCGACGCCGACGCCGGCGAGTTCGACTACGCGGGTCTCGACCTGAGCCTCACTGCCCGGACCACCGGGATCTACCTCCGGATGAGGCTCTGAGATGAAACGCGTGCTTTGCATCGTGATCCTCACCGCGTGCGGCGGTGGGAGTAGCGGCCCTGCGGATGCGGGCGACGCCGTACCCGACAGCGACGTCGACGCGGGCCCGTCCATGTGTGCTTCCGATCTCGATTGTCAGGACGGAGTCTTCTGCAACGGACAGGAGCAATGCGCGGCTGGTGCCGGTGCCGACGAGCGAGGCTGCCGACCCGGCGGCGGCGACCCCTGTTTGATGGGACAAGCCTGCGACGAAGACGCCGCGCGCTGCCAGACCGATTGCGGCGTCAACCCCGACGCCGACCGTGACGGTGAACCTTCGATCGACTGCGGCGGCGCGGACTGCAACGACGCGGACCCGCGGACTTTTCCGGGCAACACCGAGATCTGCGACCTCGACTTTCACGACGAGGACTGCGACCCCGAGACCTTCGGCTTTCGCGATCAGGACATGGATGGATTTCCCGATGCGCGCTGCTGCAACCTGGACCGCGAAGGAACACCCATCTGCGGCACGGACTGTGACGACCTCGTTGCGGTGGTGCACCCCACCGAAGCGGAGGTCTGCGACGGTCTCGACAATGACTGCGACGAGGCCGTCGACGAAGGCGCGATGCGCGTGTTCTGGCCCGACCTGGACGGCGACGACTTCGGAGACAGCACGGCGGCGCCGGTCATGAGCTGCATGCCGCCTGCGGATCACGTGGAAAACGACGGCGACTGCGACGATGACAATCGCGCACGCAATCCCGGAGCCCCCGAGGTTTGCGATTTGGTGCCCGACAACGACTGCGATCCCGACACGAATCCCTTCGATGCGGACGGCGACGGTCACGATCGCGTGGACTGCGGCGGCGATGACTGCGTCGACTCCAACCCCACCATCTACGAAGGGGCGCCCGAGCTCTGCGACCGCATCGACAACGACTGTTCGCTCGAACGTACGTGCGGCGTTTTCGGCTGTTCGGGATCTCCCGGCGGGACCGATTTTCGCGAGGATCGCGACGAGGACGGCTTCGCCCCGGCGGGCATCTGCAGCGGAGGGCCGCTCCCTGCAGAAGACTGTGATGACGAACGCGCGTTCGTCCGACCGGGCGCGCCCGAGCACTGCAACGGGGTTGACGACGATTGCGATCCGTCGACTTCGGATCCTTCGGACTGCATCACCTCGACGACGCTCGTGGGAGCACGTCTTACGAGCGGTGGCCGCGCGTTCGTGATCGCCATGGAGGTCGACGCGGACGGGAACAGCTACGTCGTCGCCCATCTCCAAGCCGAGACGAACGCCGGTGCCGGCGCGGTCGGACGTGAGGGGGTTTATCTCCTGAGCCATCGTCCCAACGGCACCCTTCGCTGGAGCCTCTTCTTGGTCGAGGGCACGTCGATCTTTGCCTCGGACGTGCTGGCGTGGACGACAACCGGAAACCTGGTTGTGGTGGGCAGCGATTGGACTCCCGGCAACGTCGCAGGAACCGCGCTGCCCGATCGCGGTGGACTCGATATCTTTCTCGCGGAGGTCAACCCCACCACCGGTGCGGTCCTTCGCGTGGATTCGATGGGTGGGGCCGGTTCGGATCGGGTCTCGAGTGTCGAGACCGCTCCGTCGGGCGACGTCTACGTTCTCGGTCAGACCAACTCGACGGAGATGACTCTACCGGACGGTTCCGCGCTGACGATTCCCGGAGAAGCCGACGCGCGACGACACTTCTTGTTTCGCATGCGCGCCGGCGCTCCCCTCCGCTGGCACTACTTCCCGTCCGCGGATGATCCTTGTCGAGACTTTGGGTTCGAACGCGGCATCGCGAGCGACCTCAGTGCCGGCCGGGTCTATTTCGCCTGGCGCCGGACCTGCTCCACGGGCGCGCTCACGGCCCTCGAGGACTCCGGCGCCGAGATTTGGACGGTGGACGCCGGGGCGAGCGAGGTTGCGGTGGATGCGGCCGGCAACGTCTACGTGCAAGGAGGGCACAGCGAGGGCTCACGGGTCACCAGCTACACCAACACCGGCGCATTTCGCTGGGAGGTGGGATTTCCCGCGTTCCGCGTCAACGCCCTCGGAATGTCGATGGGGACGCAAGCGATCGTGCTTGCGGACATCGACGGGCTTGGGATTTCGACGGAAGGCACCCACGCGATCGCCCTTGGTCGCGACGGAGGCATTCGCGGGGTCGAACGGGTCGGCGACTGGATTAGCGCCGCGCTCGGGTATGAAGGACCGACGCGCGTCGTTGTACGGGATGACGTGGCGTACCTCGTCGGCACGGTCGAAGACGAGTACAGCATCCGCGGGTTTACCGTTCCCGAGCCGGAGCGGTCGGACATGTTCGTTCTTCGGGTCGGGTTCTGACGTGCGCGCGACTCCCACCGAGAGAGTCGGTCGGTTCGCCCCGACGTTCGTGCGGGTCTACCAAGACCACCTTCGCTACGTGTGGCGACTGCTCGGACGATGCGGTGTTCCCTCGCGCGATCGAGAGGATGTGGCGCACGATACCTTTGTGGTCGTGCATCGAAAGCTCCCCGAGTTCGATGCCTCGCGCCCGCTTCGGCCGTGGCTCACGGGGATCACGATTCGCGTCGCGCTCGCGTATCGTCGTCGCCGCATGCACGGCGAAGTTCCTAGCGAGCTTCCCGAGATCACCTGTCCGGTGGACGCATATCGCGCGGAGCATCGCGAAGAGGCGCTCGCGCTCTTGAAAGTGCTCGCCTTTGAGCAGCGCGTGGTCTTTGTCCTCTTCGAGGTCGAGGGACTAACGGCGCCGGAGATTGCAGAGGCGCTCTCGATACCCCTGAACACGGTGTACTCTCGCCTTCGGCTTGCACGAAACGAACTGCGTCGTGCGACGGCCTCGCTTGAGCTGGCGCCTCGACAAGACGCAGCGACCCTCGGGCCGGTGGGATTCCCGCAGATGGGGTTTTGACATGGCGGACACGCGGCATCTTGGTTGGCACGGCATCGCGGACGAAGCGCCCGCGCCGACCACCGATCCGCGTGTGGGCCTGGTGGTCTCCGAGCGCTATCGCATCGAGCGAAAGATCGGGCAGGGGGGAATGGGCAGCGTCTTCGAAGGCACACACCTGCTCATCGAACGCCGGGTCGCGATCAAGTGTCTTCATCCCCAATACGCCGACGACGACGACGCGGTTCGGCGCTTTCACAACGAGGCGCGGGCCGTATCGGCCATCGGCCATCCCCACATTGTCGAAGCCATCGACATGGGAAGGATGGACGACGGCACGCTCTATCTCGTCTTTGAATTTTTGGAGGGGCGCGACCTTGCCACGGTTCTCGAGAACGAATCGCTTTCCGTCGAGGAGTCGCTGCGTATCGTGATGCGCGTCTGCGACGCTCTCGAGGCCGCTCACACCAAGGGGATCATTCACCGCGACCTCAAGCCCGAGAACATCTTTCTGACGAAGCGTCCGGACGACCCTCACTTCGTAAAGATTCTCGATTTTGGAATCTCCAAGCTGGGCATCGATGCGATCAGCGACATGACGGTGAAGGGCGCGGTGATGGGCACCCCGCACTACATGTCGCCCGAGCAGGCGAGCGGAAAAGAGGTCGATCTGCGCACGGATCTCTACGCGCTCGGCGTCGTGCTCTACGCGATGCTCAGCGGGGGTACGCTGCCCTTCGACGCGGATTCGCTGCCCGCGTTGATGATGAAGATCTGCACCGAGCGTCCGCCGCCTCTCGGGCGCTCCAATCCCGAGGTTCCTGCCGCGATCGTCGCCGTGGTGGATCGGCTCTTGGAAAAGCGTCGGGAGGATCGCTTCGCGTCGGCGGTGGAGACCAAGGCCGCCCTGGAGGCTGCGCAACGCGGCGAGGGTGTGCCTAGCGCAGCGACCGTGCGGAGTGGACGACCGGTTGCGATGAACGCCGATACGCCCGCGGCGTCGGACGTCGACTCTGCGGTGGAAGTCGACCCTGCGGTGGACGTCGCAATTCCGGTGAAATCACGACCATGGCTACCGCTTCTTGCGGGCGGGCTCCTCGTGGTGGCGGGCGTTCTCTGGGCTACGTGGCCGAGCGAGAACGAGACGCCAGCGCCCGCGGCTCCGCCGACCGTCGCGCCCGAAGCGGAGGCGCAGCTCGAAGCGCGGCCCGAAGCGCGGCCCGGTGAAACAAGCCCCGAGCCGGCGACCGTTGAAATTCAAATCTCCGCGTCTCCCCCCGGGGCGCGGGCCACCCTCGACGGGCTCGACATCGAGCTTCCGCACACCCTTGAAGCGGCGGCCTCCGAACGCATGGCGTCTCTCGAGGTTCGACTCGAAGGGTACGAAACGGAAACCCGCGAGATTTCTCTACGCGCGTCCGGGTTCGTGACGGTGGAGCTTGCGCGAAGAGACGCCGCTCCGCGCGCGATGCGAAGTCGCCCGTCGATGGAACCTGCGGAGACGCCCATGCTTGAGGCGGAAGAGATGGCGCCGGAGGTTGCGCCGCCGCCGCAGACCATGGAGCCTGAGAGTCCGCCCGCCGGCCTCAAGCGGATTCGTTTGTAGCCTCAGTCCTGTAGCATCGCGTCCATGGATGCTGTCGAGCGCGTGTTCTGCGAACACCTCCTCCCGGTGTACCAGCGCCAGATGCGCTTCTTCGCTGGGCTTGGAAGTGGCCGCTACGAGTTCGAAACCGCGACCGGAACGCTTCGTTTCCCCGGCGGCGCGACGTACCAAACACAGATCCTTGGAATGGAGACTCCCGCGGGTGAGTGGCAGTGGGCATGGGCGGACGAGAAGACGCTTCAGCCAAGCGTTATGGAGGTCGCGCGCGAGCTACGCGCTTGGGGTCAGGCCAAGGAGATCGAGGCGTTCACGTCGCCGCAGCTCTCGGTCGCATCACTTTGCTGTCAGGGTCACACGCTTGCGGCTGTCGGGTCGGCGGTCAAAGGCGTTCACCCCTACTTCCGCTGCGACAACGACGGATTTGGGGTGTACGTCCTCGTGACGGAGGAGCGCTACGAAAGCGAGCTTCACTCCCTGGCGCAGTCTGCCGTATGGAAGCTTATTCAGGACATGTTTGCTGCGTTCGCTCAGCCGGATGACATGCTGACCCTGGACTGCGCCCTCAAAGCTGCTGGCTTCGAAACCGAGCACACGGAAACCACCGTGGTTGCGCGCCGCGGCACGGTGGAGCCGATGGTGATCCAGAAGGCATGGTTCGAGGGATCGTGACGCGACCGAGTAGGATCGCTTCAACTACGAAACGACGTGAGGTCGACGCCGAGACGTTCCGCCCAGCGATAGATTTGACGGCGGTCTTTGCCGAAGAACGCCGCGACGCGCACGACGTTTCCATCAAACTGTTCGAGGACGGCTCGCAGGTCGTCGGCGCTCGGCACCACATCGCGCGGAATGCGCAGCGTCGCAGGAAGCACCGCGGGAGCCTCGGGGTTGGGAGCACCCCGCGGCGGAAGGGCGTTTGCGATGGGTTCGGGGAGGTGGTCGAGCTCTACGCGCTCGCCTCCGCTTGCGTGAAGGCAGCGCCGAAGACTCTGCAGGAGCTCGCGAACGTTGTAGGGCCAGCGGTAGGTGACGAGCGCCTCGGCGGCGTCGGGGCTGAGCTGCGGCGTACGAAGGCCAACGAGTTCTCGCCCGAGGCCGAGGATGTCGTCGCGACGCTCCCGGAGCGCCGGCACCTGAATCTCGAACGCGGCCAGTCGCGAGTAGAGGTCGCCGCGGAACGCGCCTCGTGTGACGGCCTCGGCGAGATCCACGTGGGTTGCGGCCACGACGCGAACGTCCACGAGGCGGGTTTTGGTTTCCCCAACGCGGCGAATCTCTCCCGTGGCGAGCGCGCGAAGGAGCTTTGCCTGAAGAGGAACGGGAAGTTCACCGATTTCGTCCAGGAAGAGCGTGCCGTGCTCGGCGGCGGCGAAAAGTCCACTCCGTGCGCCGGGTGCGCCCGTAAAGGCGCCCGCTGCGTGGCCGAAGAGCTCCGCCTCGGCCAGTGCCTCAGGAATTGCGGCGCAGTTCACCGGCACGAGCTCACCCTTGCGCTTCGAAAGTCGATGAAGCTCCTGCGCGATGCGCTCTTTGCCGGCGCCGCTCTCGCCGATCACCAGAACCGGATCAGCGAGTGGCGCGAGAGAGACGAGCGAGTTTGCGATACGGCGCGCGGGAACACTTTCGCCGCGCCAGGACGACGAAGGATCCCGCGCTTCAATGAGCAGCTCGCAGTCCTGCATCGAGAGCCGCTCAAAGAGCATGACGTGGTCGCCGATGCGCACGATGTCGCCGTGGCTGAGCGGAGTGCTTTCGATTTGCATGCCGTTGACGAAGGTGCCGTTCCGCGACCCAAGGTCGTGGATCTCGAAGGAGCGATGATCTGTGGTGCGCACCACGACCGCGTGATGGCGCGACGCCGACGGGTCGTCGAGGACCACCGCCGGGGGAGGATCGTCCTCGCGGCCAATCGGCACCTTTGCGGCGCCGAGACCAAAGCTCGAGCCCACCGCGCGCGGCTCGGGTCCGTGGAGAACCAGC
>JBCDAA010000389.1:0-8451 GCA_039186435.1 Myxococcota bacterium
AGACCGTGCATCACATTAGAGTTACCACGCCTTGAGGACTGCGGCTAAGGTCGGGTTTCGAGCATGCTCGAGTGTGATGTGGACCGAGAGCGCGCCTGCCTTAAGAGCTTGGAATTATAACGTTTTGCGGTGGCGTGGCCACAGCAAAACGTTATAATTCCAAGCTCTTAAGGCAGGCGCGCTCTCGGTCCACATCACACTCGAGCATGCTCGAAACCCGACCTTAGCCGCAGTCCTCAAGGCGTGGTAACTCTAATGTGATGCACGGTCTACGGCGGGTGGTGCTGGCGAGCCTTCTCGCCTTCGGCTGCGGAGGTGATCCCTCCTTTGTCTTCGACGTGGGCACCACCGATTCGGCGATGCCCCCGCCCTATCGCCCACCGCGTTGCGGCAGCGGCGTCAGCGGAAGCAGCGGCACCCTCGACGGCTCGTGCGGCGAGGCCGGCACAAGCTTCGATGCAGGCGTGGACACCGCGCCGCCCCCTCCTCCCTGCAACGAAATCACGTTTGCCTACACGAGCGGGTCCGCAACGACAGTTTGGATCACCGGCTCGTGGCTTGCCGACGGAGACGGCGTATGGCCCGCCACCCCTGCGGCCGGCGCCCTTGAACTCGAACAAGACGGCGACCTCTGGTCCCTCACCACACTCATCGAACCGATCGAGCGCCACCTCTACAAGTTCATCGTCGACGGCGACCTCTGGATCGACGACCCGGATAACCCTACGCGCGAAGACGACGGCTTCGGCGGCTTCAACAGCGTCCTCGACGTGTGCGGCGCCGCATGTGGCGACCCCACCGAGTTCGACTGGCGCGACTCGGTCATGTACTTCGCAATGGTCGATCGTTTTCGAGATTCCGACGGCCGCGCTGACCCCGTTCCCGGCGCGACCGACGGGGATGCGACACGCGCCGGAAGCGGCCAATACGAAGGCGGCGACCTTCCCGGCGCGACGGAGCGGCTCCCCTACCTCGCAGACCTCGGGGTCACCACCATTTGGCTCTCTGCGCCCTACGAAAACAGAGACACCGCAGGCGCCGCCATCGACCCGGGAAGCGACCCGAATTCCTACTCCGGGTACCATGGCTACTGGCCCGCGCCGCGCGACATCGACTTCAGCTCGCCCGACGATCCCTCCCCGGCACCCGCCGTCGAATCGCGCATCGGCAGCGCCGCGGATCTACGAACCTTCGTCGACACTGCCCACGGAACGACCGGCGCCGACGGTCACGGCATGAAGGTTCTCTTCGACTACGTGATGAACCACGTCGACATCGAAAGCGAACTCTACCGAAACCACACTGACTGGTTCGCGCGCGACGCGGGACGACTTCGTCTCTGCGGCCCGGAAAACCTCTGGGACGACCCCTTCTGGGGAACACGCTGCGCGTTCACCGACTACTTGCCCCCCTTCGACTTCGATAACGCAGCGGCTCGTCAGTGGAGCGTTCGCGACGCGCTCTGGTGGGCGAAGGAGTACGACCTCGACGGCTACCGCCTCGACGCGATCAAACACGTTCCCTTCTCGTGGCTTCGTGAACTTCGCAGCGCCCTCAACACCGAAATCACCGACGCGCCTGCCGATCGCTTCTACCTCGTCGGAGAAACGTTCGCCTACGACGACCCGGGACTGATCCGTAGCTTCGTCGATCCGGACACGCTCCTCGACGGGCAGTTTGATTTCCCCTTCAAAGCGCGGCTCTGCGAGGCGGTGTTCACCCCTGGCGGCAACCTCGGAACGTTCGCCTCCTGGCTCGAAGGAAACGACACCTTCTACGGGCCGGGCTCGGTCATGACGACCTGGATCGGGAACCACGACATCCCTCGCGCCATTCACTTTGCGAGCCGGCAAATCGGTAACTGCCGTGAAGGGTCGAGCCCTGCCAACGGCTGGACCGCGTCCTTTCCGCAGCCCAGCGAGCGTGAACCCTACGAGCGCCTCGCGGTCGCGTTCGCGGTCATGATGACCAACCCCGGCATTCCGCTGATTTACTACGGCGACGAGATCGGCCTCGCAGGCGGCGGCGATCCCGACAACCGGCGCATGATGCCCTGGGACGACGGCACCCTAAACCCACACCAGCTCGCTCTTCGAGAACAAGTGCGCGCTCTGTCCAACGTGCGCGGTGAGAACCCCGTTCTTGGTCGTGGTCGACGAGTCACCGTCTCCGTCGATGCGGACACGTGGGTCTACCGCATGGTCGGCTGCGATGATGAGATCCTCGTCGCGATCAACAAAGCCGACGGCGAGCGATCCGTGAACCTTCCGAGCGGGACCTTCGAAAACCTCCTCGAGGGCGGAACGATCGCGGGGGGAACGACGAACCTTCCGGCCCGCAGCTTCCTTGTGCTTCGCTGAAGAGAAGCGAACCTAAGTCTCGACGGAGCTGTCTAGAACACGTTCACTCTACGAGAGCCACGCGAAACCGCGCTTCGTGGCGAACGTAGAGAACACACACCTCATCGCAGGAGATCTCTTCCGCGCCATTTGATTGGAAGTAGCTCCCAGGTGCCAGCGGACCGGCGCTTTGCACCATCCCGCGAATCACAACGGCGCGAAACGTCGACCCACTGAGGGTTGCGCGCTGACCGGCCGGTAGACGCAGCAGCAGCCCGCCCCTCTCCGTTGGTTCTCCCCAGAGGTGCGCGACTTGCCCGCCCGAAGTTCGCCCGTTCACGAACACATCCGTCTCCGCGGTCCACGCGATCTCGGATGCAGCAACGTTGCGGGGCGACTCTCCGTCCTGGAATGCACGCTCGACCGGCCACACCAAATAGGGCCCCTCATCGATTTCAATGTACGCGAGGGTATTGTCACCGCGCGCAGCCGTGATGTGAACGTCACCCTTCGGTTGCGTCCAGAATGAGCCCGCCGGCATCCACAGTTCTTCCGCGTCCGGGTCGTCGTTGTGAACGACCCCTCGAATGACGACGCCCCGATACGTGACGTTGTGAATGTGCGGTGGCGACCGAAAACCGTCCACGGGGCGAAAGAGAAACCCGGTCGCTTCGGCGCCGTTGCGGTCTCCCCACAAGGTCCCCGCAAGCGGACTCGCATCGCCTCGCGCGGGATTGAGCGCTTGCCAATCAACCTCTGATACGCGAACAACGTGTCGCTCTGTCGCCGCCTCTGTCACTGGGCGCTCTGTCGCTGAGCGCTCTGTCGCTGGGCGCGCTGTCGCCGCGTGCTCCATCGCCGCGTGCTCCATCGCCGCGTGCTCCATCGCCGGACGCATCGCCGCGTGCTCCGTCGCCGGACGCATCGCCGACGTGCCCTGATGTGCTTCCCGCTCCGGAGTCTCGCCGCGGTCGCAGGCAAGAAGAAAAACGAGCAACAGCGATCGCATCAAACGAAGCTGGCGAGAGGCGCACCGAGGAGGACCGCGACGCCCCAGGCCGCCGCCCCCGCGATCACTGGGATGGTGAGGTTGTCGTCGAGCCTGCCGCTCGCAAGTTCCGCAACCGCTGCCGCGAACGCTGCTACCGCCGCGATGATCGCCGCGGATCCGATCGAGATCTCACCGTGAAAGATCGTGAGCACGACGAGCGCCGCGGCCGTTCCCATCACAACAAACGCGAGGCTTCCCTGCAGCGTACGACCGTTGAGCAGAGGGGTGGTTCCCCAGCGCCGACCGACAAAGGAAGCCGCCGGGTCCGCGAGCGCGAGCACGATCACGCCGACCGCACCCACCGCCGGATAGCCCATCCACGCCAGGATGAAGAGCGCGGCGATGTAGTTGCTTGCGGAGTTGATGCGGTAGCGCTCGTAGGGGTGCGCGACCGGACCGAGCACCTTCATCAGCATGTCGTTCCACCACGGACTGAACCGCCGCGTACTCTCGAGAAACACCGCGACGACGAGCGCACAGGAGGCCGTCCAGAGAATCACCTGCCGAGGAGCGAGCTCGACAAACGCAACGACGGCCAGCCCGCTAAGCGCATGAACAATGCTTCGCGTGTAGTTCGTAGGGCGCAGGCGCGGAACCTTCACGCCCGTCTCGAGAAGATGCTCGGCAACCTCTTCGTAGCAAGGCTCGAGGCTCGAGCGGAGCTCCATCCAGGATTCCGGCTCGTCGGATTCCGGAACATCCGAGAGTGTGTTTCGCAGTGTTGCGAGAGCGTCCGGCAGCGGGCCTTCGGCCTTCGGAAGCGCGTCTAGCCGCGAGTGCACGTTTCGAAGGCTGTCCCGAAGCGCCGAGGTCTTCGAGCGATCGAAGCGCGCGGGATCGAGCGCGTAAAGCGCCTTCCAGGTTTCCTCCAAAAGCGGCTCCGAAGAACGCGCTAGCGTCGCGACCATCGGGAGAGCCTGACACGACGGAGTGCTCCGAGCTATTGAGTTTCCGCGCAGCGTAAGGTGCGAAATTTTCTTCGCGGCGTGGTGGTTGAGACCGCTCGATCCTCGCGCAAGATCACCGGCACCCTGGACATTGCTCGAATGCACGAAAATACTCGCGCTTTCGTGCCGCTTTACCCATCCCTTCCAGCCTTCGACGAAGGTCTCCTCGACGTTGGAGACGGACATCGCATCCGCTACGAACAGTCCGGGAATCCGACCGGCAAGCCTGCGCTCTTCGTGCACGGTGGCCCTGGAGGCGGAACCGATCCTGCGCAGCGACGGTTTTGGGATCCGGATCGCTATCGCATCGTTCTCTTCGATCAGCGCGGCTGCGGCGGCAGCACGCCCCATGCCCACCTGGAAGCCAACACCACCGCGCATCTGATCGCGGACATGGAGCGCCTTCGCAACGCGCTCTCGATCGAACGCTGGCAGCTCTTCGGCGGCAGTTGGGGAAGCACCCTCGCGCTCGCCTACGCCGAGGCGCATCCCGATCGAGTCACCGAGCTTGTCCTCCGAGGCATTTTTCTGGCGCGCCAAGAAGAAGTTCACTGGTACTACCAGCACGGGTGCAGCCGCATCTTTCCGGACGCGTGGGAAGGCTTTCTCGCCCCGGTCGCCGTCGAGGAACGCGATGACCTCGTGGGGGCCTACTACAAGCTTCTCACCAGCGAAGACGCCGAAGTTCGTCAGCGAGCCGCGCAGGCGTGGAGCGGGTGGGAAGGAAGAACGAGCCGACTGCTCGTCGACCCGCAACTCGTTGCGAAAACCGAAAGTCTGCACTTCGCCGAAGCGTTCGCACGAATCGAATGCCACTACTTTGTGCACGACGCCTTCCTGGAACCGAACCAGCTGCTTCGCGACGCATCGCGTATCGCGCACCTCCCCTGCGCGATCGTGCAAGGACGTTACGACGTCGTGTGTCCGCCGAAGTCCGCGTGGGAACTCCACAAAGCACTGCCGAACTCGACGCTCACGATCGTTCCCGACGCGGGGCACTCCGCATGGGAGTCCGGCATCGCTGAAGCGCTCGTCCAGGCCACGGATACGTTCGGAGCGAGTTAGCTCGCGTCGAGTGACTTTCGCGGGATTGCGGTTCGCACGACTTCCGCGCCGGGATCGAGTCGTCGGGGTTCCACGACGCGATGCTCCCGCCACCAGCGCTGGGCGTCCCGCTTGGACCACGCCGCAACCTCAAGCCCGCGCAACGCGTCCGCGAGTTCACCGGCGTCCCGAGGACGCTCGTCGGGGTTCTTCGAAAGACAGCGAAGCACGAGCGCGTCGAGTTCCTCTGGAATCGTCCCGGGCGAACCCCGATCACGACGTTTGCTCGGCGCGGCGGGCTCCTCCTCGACGTGCGCGTAGAGCATCTTAAACGCCGTCGCGCGGACAAAGACGAGCTGCGCGGTGAGCAGCCAATACGCAACGCATCCAAGCGCGTACACATCCACCCGTTCGTCGGGCTCACGATCGCCTTTGATGACCTCCGGCGCGAGATACGCCGGCGTGCCGGTGATCTGATTGTCGTGCGTGATGCGGGTGTCGCTGTCCTGCGCGGTCACGAGCCCGAAGTCGAGCACCTTGATCTGATCGACCTGCTCACCGAGACGGCACACGTAGAGGTTCGCGGGTTTGATGTCGCGGTGCACGAGGCCAACCTGATGAGCTTCGGCCAGCGAGTCGCACACCTGCAGGAGGAGATCGACCGCGCGACCGGGATGCAGCGGTCCGTGCTCGGCCACGAGCGTTTCGAGGTCGACGCCGTGAAGGAGCTCCATCACGTAGTAGAGGATTCCGTTGTCCGTAATCCCGAAGTCGTAAATCTGAATCGTATGAAGGGACGTGAGCTGGGAGGTGATTCGCGCTTCCCGCTTAAAGCGTGCCTTCAGGGCCACAACGTCGGCGCCTGAGCGACCCGCAAGGACTTCTGGACTGATGAGCTTGATGGCGGCAGGACGCGCGAGCGTGCGATGCGTTGCTCGCCACACTTCGCCCATGCCGCCACGTCCGAGAAGCTCGACCATTCGATACGCGCCCATCTGTTCCGCCTTGGAGACGTCCACGCGCAAGCGATGCAGGATCCGATGGAGGATCATCGCCAGCCCTGCGGCGAGGTAGTTGGGCAGCACTAGGTAGGTGAAGGTCTGCACCGAGGGCTGGGGCACCCCCGAGCGAATCGCAATGATCAACGCGAGCGGTCCCATCGTTGCGGTGGCGAGCGCAGCGAGGAGCATCTTTCCTCGGGTCGTTGGAACCACGAGCGGAAAGAGAACGATCCAAAGACAGACCCAGCTCACGCCGCGAACGACGCTGTAGGGGTCGTAGGTCGCGAACGTTTCCGCGATCGCGATGCCGAGCCCACCGACAACCTCGTAGATGAGCGCCAGGTTCAGCACATGCGGCGCACTGACGACGCGCAAACGAGCGATCACGGCGACCGCGAGCGAGACCGCGATCACCAGCCCCGCAACCGCGTTGGCGATGGTCATTTCGCCCGTCGTCGGGGGCGCCCAGTTCATAATCGGAAACGCGACTAGGAACGAAAGCACGACCAGAATCGCGGCCGTTGAAAGCCGCGAGGCCGCCCGGCGAAGCAATGCCGGCGGAATCGGTAGCTCCATGGTTGCGAGCTCCCGCGAGTCGTTCTTCGCACGCGCGACCGTCGATTCGTTGGAGCGCATCTCAGCGAAGCACGAAGAGGAGAATCAGCACGGCGGTGACCGCGTGGCGGACGCGCTCGTAGGTCGCCGGATGCGCGCGCTTGATGTCGTTCCACACGCGCGCCACCACGAACATCACGAGGAGGAGAAGGACTGCACCGACGACCGCCTGGGGAAGCGAGAGCGCCCGAGCCGCGATCCGGACGAGGCCTGGCGTGACGCCCGTTCCGTAGAGCATGAGGAGGTGCGCGACGTAGATCACGAGCGTTTGCGAACCAACGATTTGAATTCCGCGCAGCACCCGACTGGTTGGCACTCGACTGAGCACAACTTCGAGGGCGGAAAGCGCGGCGAGAACGGAGAGCACGACCCCGGCGCGGACCATGAAGAACCATGGGCTCGCTTTCCAGAAGTTGTGTTCAGGGAACGGGTCCCAATCGATGTGGGCAAGGCGGTCGCCGGACACGATCAGCAGACCGCCAGCAAGCGCCAAGGGAAAGGCGAGCTGCCAAAAACCGGAGCGTCCGTGTTCGAAGCGGTGCTGCGCAACGCGGGCCGTCACCACGCCGAGGGCGATGAAGCCCGCCCAGGGCACGAGCGGAAACATCGAACCCGTGCGGTGATTGAGGAACGCTGCGAGAAGCGTGGGCGTTCCCGCGGGATCCCACTGCCATGCCCACGGGCCGATCGCGATCGCGGACAAGCCGAGTCCTGCGACGACGCCGATGAAGAGGGAGCGCCGTTTGAGGGCGACCGCGAGCAGCTCGAACGCCAGGAGGGTCGCGCCGATGTTGTGAAGCGCGTCGACGCGGGTGACGGCGGCAAGACCGTCCGCGTCGAGGTCGAGCAACCATGAGAGTTTGAGCGTCGGGCAGTGCAGGAGGTAGCCGATGCCGAGGATGAGCACGTATCGCTCCAGCCGGCGAAAGACCGCGTCACCCCAGCGGGAGTGGTCGTCCCAGCGCCGGAGGGTCGTCAAACCAAAGGCGGCACCGGAGGCGAAGAGAAAGAGCGGGGCCGTGAAGCCGTGAACGTAGCTGTGGTAGCCGTACCAGCGCTCCGACCGCGCGGCGTCTTCGAGAAGGGCGTAGAAGAAGTGGCCTTGGACCATGAGGACCACGGCGACAAAGCGGAGAAGGTCCAGCGCAAGCCAGCGGCGTGCTCGTTTCGCAAGCGCGTCTGGGGGTTGCGGGCCCGTCATCCCGCGCTTGCATGATTCCGAGGGCGCGGTCGGTCAAGCGGAGCCGAGGTCGGAGACCGGACCAACCTGTTGAAACCAAGGCGGTTTTTTGCAACGCAGGAAGACCGAGGTGCGCCTCCTGCCCAGCCGATTGCGCCCGGCCTCCTGCGCGATGTCAATAAAATCAGGTTGGCTGCTAAATCCGCCCCGGTTGCTCTCCTGCGGCCGATTGCGCCCGGCCTCCACCGGGTCGCGCGATGTCAATAAAATCAGG